>CAUPQO010000170.1:0-7053 GCA_963513295.1 uncultured Hylemonella sp. | reverse complement strand
GGGAATCTTGAAGTTGGCCAGCCTGGACTTGAGCGTGGCAATGATCTGTTCGCCATCGAGCACCGCGCCGGGCTTGCGCACCACCACCGCCACCCCCACCTCGCCAAAATCGGGATGCGGCACACCCACCAGCGCGCTCTCGGCCACACCGGGCAGTTCGTTGACATAACCCTCGATCTCGGCCGGGTAGACGTTGTAGCCACCGCTGATGATCAGGTCCTTGCTGCGGCCGACGATGCTCACGTAACCGCGTTCGTCGTATTTGCCCACGTCGCCGGTCTTGAAGTAGCCGTCTGCGGTGAATTCTTCCTGGGTCTTTTCGGGCATGCGCCAGTAGCCCTTGAACACATTGGGGCCCTTGACCTGGATGCCGCCGATCTCGCCCACGGGCAGGGGCTGGCCGGCCTCGTCGCAGACGCGCAGGCTCACGCCCGGCAGCGGGAAACCCACGGTGCCGCCACGGCGCTCGCCGAGCCTGGCGTCATACGGATTGGAGGTCAGCATGATGGTCTCGCTCATGCCGTAGCGCTCCAGGATGGTGTGGCCAGTGCGCTGCTGCCAGGCCTGGAAGGTTTCGATCAGCAAGGGCGCCGAACCGGCAACGAACAGGCGCATGTTGCGCACGGCCTCGCGGGTCAGGCCCGGCTCGGCCAGCAGGCGCACATAGAGCGTGGGCACGCCCATGAAGACGGTCGCCTCGGGCATCTTCTCGAGCACGCGCTTTGGATCGAACTTCGCCATCCAGAACATCTTGCTGCCGTTGAGCAGCGCGCCGTGCAGGGCCACGAACAGGCCATGCACGTGGAAGATGGGCAGCGCATGGATCAGCACGTCACCGGGTTTCCAGCCCCAGTAGTCTTTCAGAACCCGGGCATTGCTCAGCAGGTTGCCATGCGTGAGCATGGCGCCCTTGCTGCGGCCGGTGGTGCCGCTGGTGTAGAGGATGGCGGCCAGGTCATCGGCCTGGCGTTCGACCGGCACATGACGGTCCGAACAGTGCGCGGCGCGCTCCAGCAGCGAACCGCTGCGCTGGTCGTCCAGGGTGTAGACATGCTGGGTGCCGGCCTTGAAGGCCAGCTTGCTGACCCAGCCGAAGTTCCTGGGGCTGCACACCACCACGGCAGGTTCGGCGTTCGCGATGAAATACTCGATCTCGGCACTCTGGTAGGCCGTGTTCAGCGGCAGGAAGACATAGCCGGCACGCAGCGTGGCCAGGTAGAGCATCATGGCTTCAACCGATTTCTCCACCTGCACGGCCACGCGCGAGCCCTCGGGCAGGTTGAGCGACTGCAGCAGGTTGGCCAGCATGGCCGAGGCGCGCTCCAGGTCGCGCCAGGAGTAAAACAGGCCGTTGTCGGTCTCGATGGCAACGGCATCGAGATCGGCGGGGAAAGCCGCACGCAGTGCGGAAAACAGGTTGGTGTTGGTTCGGGACATGATGCGGGTCAACAGGGTCAGGAAGTCGGGTGTGAAAATTCGGCGGGCCGCTTGGCCAGGAAGGCGGCGATGCCTTCGCGGTGCTCAGCACTGTCGGCGTAGGCATAGGCCCCGTCCAGCAAGGCCTGCAGCGCTGGCGGGGCACCGGACTGCAGGGTGCGCAAGGCCTGCTTGTTCCAGCGCGCAGCCTGCGGTGCCAGCGCCTGGATGCGCTGCGTGGTGGCCTCGATCTCTTCGGACAGTTGCGCCGTAGGCAACACGCGCTGCACAAAACCGCGCGCCTGCATCTGCTGGGCCGTCAGCACAGCGCCTTCCAGCAGCATCTCGCGTGCCGTCGTGGCACCGACCTCACGCAGGACCAGGGCGGCCTCACGCGGCGCCATGGGAAAACCGAGCCGGCCGATCGGTGCGCCGAAGCGCGCCGTCTCGGTGGCGATCCGGATGTCGCAGCAAGAGGCGATCTCCACGCCTGCGCCCATGCAGTTGCCCTCGATCTGCGCCACCACCGGCACATCGCAGTCCAGCACGGCCTGCAAACCGCCCCAGACCTCGCGCTCGTGAAAATCGCGCAGGCCGGCCTCGTTGAAACGGAAGTCGGGGTACTCGGAAATATCCCCACCCGCACAGAAATGCCCACCCTCCCCGCGCAACACGATGCAGCGCAGGGCAGGTTCGGCCTGCAGGGCCAGGAATACCACGCGCAGTTCACGCCACATCGCGCAGGACATGGCGTTGAACTTGCCGGGGTGGCTGAGGGTGACTAGGGCCAGGGCGCCCTGTCGCTGCAACTGGACACGGCCGCTCATGGTCGAACCGGGTGCATCAGGCGTGGCGCGACAGGACCTGGACTCACGATCAGTCGAGCTTGGCGCCCGAGAGCTTGACCACCTGGGTCCAGCGCTTGACTTCGGCACTCACGAATTGGCCAAACTGCTGCGAGGTCATGCTGCTGAATTCAGCCCCCTGGTTGGCCCAGACGGCCTTGGCCTCGGGGGTATTGCCGGCCTTGCGGATCTCCTCGGAGGCACGTGCCTGCACATCCGCCGGGGTACCCTTGGGCGCCCAGATGCCGTACCAGGTCTGCACCGTGTACTCGGGCAGGCCCAGCTCGGCCGCGCAGGGCACATCCGGGAAAGCGGCGTTGCGCTTGGCGCCCGCGACCATCAGGGCCTTGATACGACCGCCCTTGATGTGGGCAGCCGAGGAACCCAGGCCGTCGAACATCATGTCCACGTTGCCGGCAATCAGGTCCTGCAGGGCCGGGCCGGCGCCACGGTAGGGGATGTGGGTGATGAAGGTCTTGGTCTGCTGCTTGAAGAGTTCGCCGGCGAGATGGTGCGAGGTGCCGCTACCGGCCGAGCCATAGTTCAGCTTGCCCGGGCTCTTGCGCAACATCTCCAGGAAGGACTTGAAATCACCCTCGGTGACCTTCTTGGGGTTGACCACCAGCACCTGCGGCACCGTGGCCACCAGCGCCAGCGGCACGAAATCCTTCTCGATGTCGTAATCGAGCTTGGGATACATCGAAGGCGCAATGGTGTGGTGCACAGCCCCCATGAACAGGGTGTAGCCATCCGGCTGGGCCTTGGCTGCAATGCTCGCACCCAGCGTACCGCCGGCACCGCCGCGGTTGTCGATGATGAGCTGCTTGCCGGTCAACTTGGAAAAGGAAGCCGACAGGGGGCGGGCAAAGGCATCGGTGCCGCCGCCGGCGGGAAAGGGCACGACCACGGTGACCGGCTTGGCCGGCCAGCCGGACTGGGCCTGCGCCCACAGAGGACCGGTGGCCAGTCCGGCCGCAGCCAGGCGCAGCACGTCGCGTCGCTTGCTGCTGAAAGTGAATGCTGTAGTCATGTTGTCTCCTTTTGTTGAATGAATCAGCGATCATGCCGTCAGAACTGCATGTCCTCAATGGAGGGCGCCACCGCTATTTTGCCCTCTGCCAGTTGGTCCCGCTGCCGGTCCAGGCGCTTGAGATCGTAGAGGTAGTTGACCATCAGGCCAAACGACTGCTTGATGCCTTTGGGCGAGGGATCGCCCATCCAGTTCAGGCGCTCGACGCGGGCCCCGTTGCCCAGGTGGAAACGCGCGACGGGATCGGCGGGTTTGCCCTCGACCAGCTCGCGCCCCAGGTAATGCGCCGCGCAGTGCAGCAGCCAGCGGCGCAGGACCGGCCTGGCCTCCAGCGACTCGATCTGGTCCAGGGCCTGCAGCACGTGGGCTGCGGACGGCGGCTCGAACCCTACGGCCCGCCCCAGTTCTGCCCGTTCTTTTTCAGGCGTCAGCTCCAGCATGCGCGCCGCATTCTGCGTCAGCCAGGACCGCAGACCGGGAATCGGTGACAGGGTGGCGAAATGCCTGAGCCGGGGAAATTCGGCACTCAGCGTCTCCACCACCCGCTTGATGAGCGAGTCGCCGAAGCTCACCCCCCGCAAGCCGTTCTGGGTGTTGCTGATGGAGTAGAAGATGGCCGTGGTGGCCTTGCCGAGATCGGACGCGGCGGCCTGCTCATCGAGCAGGGGCGTGATGCTGTCGGCCATGTGGTCGATCAGCGCCACCTCGACGAAGATGAGTGGCTCCCCGGGCAGGCGCGGGTGGAAAAAGCCGTAGCAGCGGCGGTCGGAGTCCAGCCGGTTCTTGACGTCGGCCCAGCTGCGGATGTCATGCACCGCCTCGTACTTGATCAGCTTCTCGACCAGGGAGGCCGGCGAATCCCAGCTGATGCGCTGCAACTCCAGGAAACCGACATCGAACCAGGTGGAGAACATGTATTCCATCTCCACGTCCAGCGCCTGCAAGCGCCTGTCCTTTTTCAGGTAGGGCTGCATCTCGGCCCGCAGGTCGACCAGGAAACGGATGCCTTCGGGCAGCACGCTGAAGCGCTGCAGCAGGCGCCGACGGGGCGACACCGTGGCCCGGCGGTACTGCACCTCGGCCGCCGCCTCGTCGGGCGTGCCGACCGCGGCGGCAAACTTGGCCTGGGCGCTTTTGACCTTGTCGGGATCGGCCGTGAACATCTCGCTCATCAGCAGCCACATGTCGCGCCGTCGGGCGACCGTGGCGCTGGCGTAACGCTCGATCAGGACCTGGGCCCGCCGCCCCCCCTCGACTTCGCTGATCCGCGGATCGATCGTGGCCTTGAGTTCATCCAATACGAGGCGCAGCATGCGCGGCGACATGGCCTCTTCCCTGTGGCGCCGGCTCGCAGCCAGGCGCTCGCGCGTCGGCCGCTCACTGGCCGGCCCCGCCGTTGCACCAGCACCGGACCCGGCAGGGGTCTGCAGGGACCCCGCGGCGTCCATTGCCAGCAGACCCTTGCGGTCCAGCGGAAAAAGATACGCGACCTTGCGGCTGATCCAGCTCGTTGCGCTCATGCCAGTCTCCGGCTGTGTTGACGGGTCAGTTCGCGCAGCGCTTCGCGCTGGCGCGTCAGGTGGGTGCGCATGGCCGCCTCGGCACCGTCGGCATCACGCGCCTTGAGCGCGGCAAACACGGCCATGTGCTCGCTCAGGCTCTGCTCCAGCCGTCCCGGGGCATGCAACTGCTGCAGCCGGGCCAGTTTGAGGATCTTGCGCAGGTCGCCGATGACTTGGGCCAGCCAGCGGTTATTGGCCAGGGTGATGATGGCCTCGTGGATGGCGAAATTGGTCTCGTAGTAGTCGACGATGCGCTTGCCCCGGGCCGCCTTCTGCAGCCGCTCGTGCAGGGTCTCCAGGGCCACCAGGTCGGCATCACTGGCATGGACTGCGGCCTCGTGTGCACAGCGTCCCTCCAGCAGCGCGATCACCGGGAAGATCTCGTCGAGATCCTGCTCGGTCACCTCGTTGACGAAACAGCCGCGCCGTGGCTCGTGCCGCACCAGGCCCTCCGCGGTCAGGACCTTGAGCGCCTCGCGCAAGGGTGTACGCGAAATCTCCAGCCGCACACACAGCACCGCCTCATCCACGAAACTGCCCGGCGCCAGGGTGCCATTGAAGATCTCCTGCCGCAGGGTGTCTGCAACCTGTTCGTGCAAGGAGTTATGGACAACACGCATGGGCAGACCACCACTTTGGAGGACGACACCCGCCACTTCCGTCGGGATGCAGCAGGACCATGGCTGTAATTTTACGTAATTACGCATAATTACGAAACCTGGGATAACCCTGAGTGTCAGTCACACCACAGCAAGAAGCGGCCCGCAGGCCGCCCGGCTGCCTCAGGGGCGCTGCGGCAGGCGGCCGAACCACCACCAGAGCCCCGCGCCCAGGGCGATCATGGGCAGGCACAGCCATTGCCCCATGCTCAGGTTCAGGGCCAGCAGGCCGAGATAGTCATCCGGCTCCCGGAAGTATTCGGCAATGAAACGCAGCAGCCCGTACCCCACCAGGAAGGCGGCGGCCACCTGCCCGGTGCGGCGCGGCCGGCGCGCGTAGAGCCAGAGCAGCACGAAGAGCAGCAGGCCCTCCAGCAGGAACTGGTACAACTGCGAGGGATGGCGTGGCGCATCGCCGGCGCCGCGAAACACCATGGCCCAGGGCAAGGCGGGATCCGCCACGCGCCCCCAGAGTTCGCCGTTGATGAAGTTGCCGATGCGCCCGGCCGCCAGGCCCGTAGGCACACAGGGAGCCACAAAATCGGCGACCTGCAGCCAGTGCTTGTGGCGCGCGCGCGCGAACCAGAGCATGGCCACGACCACGCCCAACATGCCCCCGTGGAAACTCATGCCGCCCTGCCACAGGGCGAAGACCTCCAGCGGATGGCTCAGGTAATAGGCTGGCTTGTAGAAGAGACAGTAGCCCAGCCGCCCTCCGATCACGACGCCGATCACGCCATAAAACAACACGTCCTCGACATCGCGCCGGCTCCAGGCCCCGTCGCCCCGGATCGAGGCATAGGGCTCGTGCCGCAGGCGGCGCAGGCCCAGCCAGAAAAACAGGCCAAAGGCGACCAGGTAGGTGATGCCGTACCAGTGGATGGACAGCGGACCCAGACGCAGGGCGACCGGATCGATGGCGGGATGGATCAGCATGGCCGCCATTGTGCCGCAGGCGCTGCCACGGCTTACACTCTCGGTTTGCATTGATTTTCCGGCTCACCTGCCGCACACGAACCATGGCCACCAAAGTCATCCAGATCAACCGCCGCTCGGCCAACATCACCGAAGGCAAGTCGCGCGCACCCAACCGTTCCATGTACTACGCCATGGGCTACGAGGAAAGCGATTTCAAGAAACCCATGGTCGGCGTCGCCAACGGCCACAGCACCATCACCCCCTGCAACTCGGGCCTGCAGAAACTGGCCGACGCCGCGATCGCCGGCATCGAGGAGGCCGGCGGCAACGCCCAGGTGTTCGGCACCCCCACCATCAGCGACGGCATGGCCATGGGCACCGAGGGCATGAAGTACTCGCTGGTCTCGCGCGAGGTCATCTCCGACTGCGTCGAGACCTGCGTGCAGGGCCAGTGGATGGACGGTGTGCTGGTCGTGGGCGGCTGCGACAAGAACATGCCCGGCGGCATGATGGGCATGCTGCGCGCCAACGTGCCCGCCATCTACGTCTATGGCGGCACCATCCTGCCCGTCCACTACAAGGGCCAGGACCTGAACATCGTCAGCGTGTTCGAGGCCGTGGGC
>CAUPQO010000169.1:0-7145 GCA_963513295.1 uncultured Hylemonella sp. | reverse complement strand
CATGCCGCTGGCCAAGGGCCTGGGCTCGGGCGTGCCGATCGGCGCGGTGGTGGCCGGCCCGAAAGCCGCCAACATCTTCCAGCCCGGCAACCACGGCACCACCTTCGGCGGCAACCCGCTGGCCATGCGTGCCGGTGTCGAAACCATACGCATCATGGAAGAGGACGGCCTGCTGGAGAACGCGGCGAAAGTCGGCGCCCATCTGAAGGCTGCCCTGGCACGCGAATTCGCCGGCAACCCCGGGGTGAAGGACATCCGCGGCCAGGGCTTGATGATCGGCGTCGAACTGGCCAAGCCCTGCGGCGTGCTGGTCAACCGCGCCGCCGAGGCCGGCCTGCTGATCAGCGTCACCGCCGACAGCGTGATCCGCCTGGTGCCGGCGCTGATCATGACCCCGGCCGAAGCCGACGAAGTGGTGGGCCTGCTGGCCCCGCTGGTGAAGTCCTTCCTGGCCGAAGCCTGAGGCCCCTGGAACAGCAGCCATGAAGCTCAAGCATTACCTGAAGTTCACCGATCTGGTGGCCGACGAATACGCCTACCTGTTCGAGCGCGCCGCGCTGATCAAGAAGAAGTTCAAGGCCTACGAGAAGCACCAGCCGCTCACCGACCGTACCCTGGCTATGATCTTCGAGAAGGCCTCCACGCGCACCCGCGTGAGCTTCGAGGCCGGCATGTACCAGCTCGGCGGCAGCGTGGTGCACCTGACCACGGGCGACAGCCAGTTGGGCCGTGCCGAGCCCATCGAGGACAGTGCGCGTGTGATCAGCCGCATGGTCGACCTGGTCATGATCCGCACCTACGAGCAGACCAAGATCGAGCGCTTCGCCGAATACTCGCGTGTGCCGGTCATCAACGGCCTGACCAACGAGTACCACCCCTGCCAGATCCTGGCCGACCTCTTCACCTACATCGAGCACCGCGGCTCGATCGCCGGCAAGGTGGTGGCCTGGGTCGGCGACGGCAACAACATGGCCAACACCTGGCTGCAGGCGGCCGAGCTGCTGGGCTTCACCGTACACATCAGCACACCCAGCGGCTACGAGGTCAACCCGGCTGTGGCCGGTGTGCAAAGCGGCTGCTATAAGGTTTTCAGGGACCCGATGCAGGCCTGCGCCGGCGCCGACCTGGTCACGACCGATGTCTGGACCAGCATGGGCTACGAGGCCGAGAACGAGGCCCGCAAAAAGGCTTTCGCCGACTGGTGCGTCGATGCCGACATGATGCGCGCCGCCAAATCGGATGCCCTCTTCATGCACTGCCTGCCGGCACACCGCGGCGAGGAGGTTGAGGCCGAGGTCATCGACGGCCCGCAGTCGGTGGTCTGGGATGAAGCCGAGAACCGATTGCACGTGCAAAAGGCCTTGATGGAATATCTTTTGCTGGGCTTCCAGTAATGATGCGCAAAAGATATCGGCGCAGGCTCACTTCGCGCAGCGAAGTTAAGCGTAGCGGCCATAGCCAATACTTGCTACTGGGCAGGCTCTGAACGATGACCGCCTGCACCAGCTGCGGCGCCTGCTGTTCCTGGTGCCGCGTCGATTTTTCCAGCTACGAACTCGATGAAAACGGCGGCCACGTGCCGGCGGGCCTGACCGTCGAGGTCAACGGCAACACCGCCCGCATGCGCGGCACCGACCACTGGCCGCCGCGCTGTGCGGCGCTGACCGGCAAGCTTGGCGAAAAAGTGGCTTGCGGCATCTACGAGTGGCGTCCCTCGCCCTGCCGCGAGTTCGAGGAAGGCAGCGAGGGCTGCCACCGTGCGCGCGCCAAGGTGGGCCTGCCGCCCCTGCCCGCGTCCTGAGCTTCAGGGTCCCTGGTACAGCCAGGGCACAGCCAGCAGGCGCTCACCCAGCAGACGCAGCGAAGCATCGCGCGCCCAGGCCATGGGTCCCTCCAGGTGGAATATCTCGCCATTGCGGATGGAGCGCGCCTGCACCCGCGCGTTGCGCTGCCAGCGGTTGAGGGCATAACGCTGCAGCAGCGTGGGCACGTCCAGCACACCATCGACCAGCACCACCTGGCGCCCCAGTTCGGCCGCGTCCTCGATGGCCATGCCGGCGCCCTGGGCGAGATAGGGGCGCATGGGGTGTGCGGCATCCCCCAGCAGCGCCACATGACCGCGCGCCATCTGGTCCGCTGCGCTCACGGGCGGACGGTCGCACAGCACCCAGAGGCGCCAGGTGGGCACGGCCGCGATCAGGTCGCGCAGGGCGGGACAAGTGTGCGCCAGCGCCGCCTGCAGATCGCCGCCATTGGCGCCATGGTCCCAGTCCTCCAGCCCGCCGTGGACATGCCCGTGCACGATGGCCACGACGTTGAGCCACTCGCCGCCGCGCACGGGGTACTGCACCACGTGCAAACGCGGCCCCAGCCAGGCTGTCACCTGCTGGCTGCGTTGTGCGGCCGGCAGGCTGGCCTGCGGCAGCATGGCGCGGTAGGCCAGATGCCCGGCCACGCGCGGGGGACCGTCGTTCAGGAGCTGTGTCCGCACCCGGCTCCACAGGCCATCGGCGGCGATCAGGATGTCACCCTCCACGTCCAGGCCGTCATCCAGGCTCAGGCCGACGGCGCCATTCGTCTCCACATAACGGTTCACCGTCTTGCCGGTGTGCAGCCAGACGGCGTCGCGCTGCTGCAAGGCCTTGAGCAGCAGTTGCTGCAGATCGGCGCGATGGACGGTGGCATAGGGTGCGCCGTAACGTTGCACCGTGGTCTGCCCCAGGGGCAAGAGACCCAGCTCGGCCCCACTGAGGGCGTGCCGCACCTGCAGCCGGTCGGGGTAGGCCGCCACCTGCCGCAATGCCGTGTCCAGATCCCAGCCCTGCAGCACACGCACGACGTTGGGCCCCATCTGGATACCGGCCCCCACCTCGCTGAAGGCGTCGGCACGTTCATACAGGCGGACATGGCAGCCGGCGCGCGAACAGGCCAGGCCGGCAGCCAGGCCGCCGATCCCGCCTCCAGCAATCAGTACGTCGGTATGCATCGGGGTCTGATTCTGCCCGATGGCTGTCGGTTTACTCGACGCGGACCACCGACGTCGGCTTGAAGCCCAGGTCGGCAGCCTTGCCCTTGCGGCCACGCTCGGCGCGTGCGTTGTTGAGACTGCGGATCTCCAGCGTTTCGTCGCGGTCCTTGCCGCCACGGCCCAGGCCCTCGATCTTCACGCTGCGCGTGTAGGCCGCGGCGCCCGCCAGCGTGTCCTTGGGTTCCAGGTCGATCAGCATCAGGCCACGGCCGCCGTTGGGCATGGGCTTGAGCTCGCCGATCTCGAAGGTCAGGATGCGCCCGCCGGTCGAGGCGCAGACCACGTGGGTGGCCGGCGGCTGCGGCGGCACGTTGGCCGGCGAGGGGCGGCACACGGTGTCGCCCTCGCCGCAATTGATGAAGGACTTGCCACCCTTCTGGCGCGAGCTCATGTTCTCCACCGTGGCGAGGAAACCATAACCCGAAGAGGTGGACAGCAGCAGCCAGGCCGAGGAAGCTCCGGCGAAGTAATGCACCAACTGCGTGCCGGCTTCCAGCTCCACCAGCGTGGTCACGGGCTGACCATCGCCGCGGGCACCGGGCAGGCTGGCCACCGGCACGGAATAGACACGGCCCTTGCTGCCGAAGGCCAGCAGCGTGTCCACCGTACGGCATTCGAAGGTACTGTACAGGCCGTCACCAGCCTTGAAGGCGAAACCCGCTGCGTCATGGCCGTGGCCCTGGCGCGCGCGCACCCAGCCTTTTTGCGAAACGATCACGGTGACCGGCTCGTCCACCACCTTCACCTCGGCCACGGCCTTCTTCTCGGCCTGGATCAGGGTGCGGCGCGCATCGCCGAAAACCTTGGCGTCGGCCTCGATTTCCTTGACCATCAGTTTGCGCAGCGCGGCCGGGCTGCCCAGAATGTCTTCCAGCTTCTTCTGCTCTTCACGCAGTTCCTTGAGTTCCTGCTCGATCTTGATCGCTTCGAGACGGGCCAGCTGGCGCAGGCGGATTTCGAGGATGTCCTCGGCTTGGGCGGAGGACAGCCGGAAACGTGCGATCAGCGCCGGCTTGGGTTCGTCCGAATTGCGGATGAGGGCGATGACCTCGTCGATCTTGAGCAGCACCAGCTGCCGGCCTTCGAGGATGTGGATGCGCGCCAGCACCTTGTCCAGGCGAAACTGCGAGCGGCGGGCTATGGTGCCCTGGCGGAAGGCGATCCATTCCTCCAGCATCTGGCGCAGGGTCTTCTGCGTGGGCCGGCCGTCCAGCCCCACCAGGGTCATGTTGATGGAGGCCGAAGTTTCCAGGCTGGTGTGCGCCAGCAGGGTCGTGATCAGCTCCTGCTGCTAGATGCGGCTGGTCTTGGGCTCGCAGACCAGGCGCACCGGCGCGTCCTTGCTCGATTCGTCGCGCACCACATCGAGCACGGCCAGCACCGTGGCCTTGAGCAGGTTCTGCTCCGGCGTCAGTGCCTTCTTGCCGGCCTTGACCTTGGGGTTGGTCAGCTCCTCGATCTCTTCGAGCACCTTCTGCGTGCTCACGCCCGGCGGCAGTTCGGTTACCACCAGCTGCCACTGACCACGCGCCAGTTCCTCAATCTTCCAGCGTGCACGCACCTTGAGCGAACCGCGGCCGGTGCGGTAGGCCTCGGCAATATCGGCCGTCGGGCTGATGATCTGGCCGCCACCCGGATAGTCCGGGCCCGGCAGCAAGGTGACCAGTTCCTCGTCGGACAGCTTCGGGCTTTTGATCAATGCCACACATGCGGCCGCCACCTCAGCCAGGTTGTGGCTGGGAATCTCGGTGGCCAGGCCGACGGCAATGCCGCTGGCGCCATTGAGCAGGGTGAAGGGCAGGCGCGCCGGCAACTGCTTCGGCTCCTCGGTGGAACCGTCATAGTTGGGCTGGAAGTCGACCGTGCCCTCGTCGATCTCGTCGAGCAGCAGGGTGCTGATCTTCGCCAGCCGGGCCTCGGTGTAACGCATGGCGGCAGCGCCATCACCGTCGCGACTGCCGAAGTTGCCCTGGCCGTCGATCAGCGGGTAACGCTGCGCGAAATCCTGCGCCATGCGCACCAGCGCGTCGTAGGCGGCCTGGTCGCCATGCGGATGGAAACGGCCCAGCACGTCGCCGACCACGCGTGCGCTCTTGACGGGCCTGGCTGCGGTGTTGCTGTTGGGCCCGCTGTAACCCAGACCCATGCGCGCCATCGAATACATGATGCGACGCTGCACCGGCTTCTGGCCGTCGCAGATATCGGGCAGGGCCCGGCCCTTGACCACGCTGAGCGCGTACTCCAGGTAGGCACGCTGCGCGTAGTGGGCCAGGGTCAGGGCGTCATCGCCCGCAGGATCGGCAGCTAGATCGAGGGTGGGTTGATCCATCGGTTTCTTCAGTAACTCTTGTCGCGTTTCAGGGCAGAACCGGGCTCGGCCAGGTCGTCCAGGCGGGCGAACTCGGCACGCTCGGGCGGCGGAAGGGAACGGGGTGCGGCCTTGTCGGCCGCCGGCTTGAGCACGGCGTACAGGGCCAGCACGGTGCGCACGTAATTCTGCGTCTCGCGGTAGTGCGGCACCTGGTTGCCGGCACGACGCACGGCCTTCAGGCCGGCGTTGTAGGCCGCCAGCGCCAGGTCCGGCCGTTCGGGGAATTTGGCCAGCAGCCGGCGCAAATGGCGGCTGCCGACCTGGATGTTGGTGCGCGCATCGGCCAGCTGGCGCGCCACCGGCCGGCGCCGCTGGTCTTCCAGGCCGTAACCGCGCGCCGTCGCCGGCATCACCTGCATGAGGCCGACCGCGCCCTTGGGCGAGACGGCTGCGGCGTCGAAGCCGGATTCGGTGGCAATCAGGGCCTGCAGCAGCGCGTAGTCGATGTCATGCTCGCGCGCCGCCTCGCGCAGCAGGTGGCGCACCGCCTTGTAGTCCGGCGAAATCTCGAAAAAGGCATGCAGGCGCGTGGGCGCCATGGGCACGGGACCGGCGCGGGTAGCGTCCTCGGGCGCCTGGTCCGTGAAATAGAGCGCGTAGCGCTCGTCCAGTTGCTCGGCCGCAAAGTGCGGCACACCCTTGTCGTCGACATAGGCCCAGACATCGGCCCACGCTGCCGGCTGCCACAGCAACACCAGCAGGCCCAGGAGCGCCACGAGAGGACGGCAGGCCGGGAAAGACATCAGATGTCCACCTCCACCGAGTCGCCGTGCAGTTCCATGAGTTCACGCCGTGCCGCCGCCTCGCCCTTGCCCATGAGCTTGGTGATCTCGGTCTCGGTCTGCGAGTTGTCAAAGGTACCCAGGCGCACCTGCAGCAGGCGGCGTGTATCGGGGTTCAGCGTGGTCTCCCACAACTGCTCGGCGTTCATCTCGCCCAGGCCCTTGAAGCGGCTGATCTGGCAGCGCTCCTTGGCCACGCCTTCCTTGGCGCATTTATCGAGGATGGCAACGAGCTCGCCCTCGTCCAGGGCATAGGCCTTGGAAGCCGGTTTCTTGCCGCGCGCCGGCACGTCCACGCGGAACAGCGGCGGACGCGCCACGTAGACATTGCCCGACTCGATCAGCTTGGGGAAATGGCGGAAGAAGAGCGTGAGCAGCAGCACCTGGATGTGCGAGCCGTCGACGTCGGCATCACTCAGGATGCAGACCTTGCCGTAGCGCAGGCCCGACAGGTCCGGTGTGTCATTGGGGCCGTGCGGATCAACACCAATGGCGACCGAGATGTCGTGGATTTCGGTGTTGGCGAACAGGCGGTCGCGCTCGACCTCCCAGGTGTTGAGCACCTTGCCGCGCAGCGGCAGGATGGCCTGGCTTTCCTTGTCGCGGCCCATCTTGGCGCTGCCGCCGGCCGAGTCGCCCTCGACCAGGAAAAGTTCGTTGTGGGCCAGGTCGCGGCTCTCGCAATCGGTCAGCTTGCCCGGCAGCACGGCCACACCCGAGCCCTTGCGCTTCTCGACCTTCTGGCCGGCGCGCTGGCGTGTCTGCGCCGCCCGGATGGCCAGCTCGGCCAGCTTCTTGCCGTACTCCACGTGCTGGTTCAGCCAGAGCTCGAGTGTCGGGCGCACAAAGCTGGAGACCAGGCGCACGGCGTCGCGCGAGTTCAGGCGCTCCTTGATCTGGCCCTGGAACTGCGGGTCCAGCACCTTGGCGCTGAGCACATAGCTGGCGCGGGCAAAAACATCCT
>CAUPQO010000168.1:0-7166 GCA_963513295.1 uncultured Hylemonella sp. | reverse complement strand
GAGCGCACCACCCAGATGCTCACGCCTTCCTGGCGGCGGGTATAGACATCGCGCGCCATCTGCAGTGCATGCTGCGCGTCGCTCGCATGCAGGCTGCCGCAGTGCTTGTGTTCCAGGCCCTGCTTGCTGCGGATGAAGACTTCCCACAGGGGCCATTCGCTCAGCGCCTTCGCGCTGGCCCCCGGGGGCCCACTCTGCTTCGACCCCGTCGCATCCTTCCCCCGGTCAGGGGAAGGCGTCTTCTCGCTGCCCTTGTCCGTGTTCATGCTGCCGCCTTCATCGGGTTGTTTCGTTGATCCTGCTTGCGCGCATGGACCAGCGCGGCGTCTCGCACCCATGCGCCGTCGTTCCATGCCTTCACGCGCGTGGCCAGACGCTCCTTGTTGCAGGGGCCGTGGCCGTTGACCGTGCGCCAGAACTCGTCCCAGTCGATGGCGCCGTAGTCGTAGTGGCCGCGCGCTTCGTTCCACTTCAGGTCCGGGTCGGGCAGTGTCACGCCCAGCACCTTGGCCTGTGGCACCGTGGCATCGATGAACTTCTGGCGCAGATCGTCGTTGCTGATGCGCTTGATGCCCCAGCGCATGCCTTGTGTGCTGTGCGGGCTGTCCGCGTCGGGCGGTCCGAACATCGCCAGGCATTTCCACCACCAGCGGTTCACGGCGTCCTGCACCATCTCGCGCTGCTCCGGAGTGCCGCGCATCATGACCAGCAGGGCCTCGTATCCCTGGCGCTGGTGGAAGGACTCTTCCTTGCAAACGCGGATCATGGCGCGTGCGTACGGGCCGTAGCTGCAGCGGCACAGGGGGATCTGGTTCATGATGGCCGCGCCGTCGACCAGCCAGCCGACGACGCCCACGTCGGCCCAGTTGAGGGTCGGGTAGTTGAAGATGGAGCTGTACTTGGCGCGACCGCTATGGAGCGCGGCGATCAGGTCGTTGCGGCTCACGCCCAGTGTTTCCGCCGCGCTGTAGAGGTACAGACCATGCCCGCCCTCGTCCTGGACCTTGGCGATCAGGATGGCCTTGCGTTTGAGGCTGGGGGCGCGGCTGATCCAGTTGCCCTCGGGCAGCATGCCGACGATTTCGCTGTGGGCGTGCTGGCTGATCTGGCGTACCAGGGTCTTGCGGTAGGCATCCGGCATCCACTCCTGCGGCTCGATGCGCGCGTCGGCGTCGATGCGGGCCTCGAAGCGCGCCAGCTGCTCAGGGGGTTCGGCCACAGGCACGGCCTTGACCGGCTTGGCGCCGGGCTCGTCCTGCACGCTGAAGGATTGGGTATACATGGCATTCTCCTGGGGTGCGGCCCCGGGTCAGGCGACCCGCGGCCGGTAATGCTTTCCTACTTCACGAGCGACCAGTCGCCGTTCTTCACCTCGAGCAGGCGGAAGGCCGACAGGTCCAGGCCCATGTGGTCGGTGGGCGACATGTTCACCACGCCTCCGGTACCGATGAAGCCCTTGGTGGCTTCGATGGCATCGCGCACCTTGGCCTTGTCAGTGCCGCCCGCCTTCTTGATCGCTTCGATGGCGATCATCAGACCGTCGTAGGCGTGGCCGCCGAAGGTCGAGACGTCGGTCTTCCACTTCGCGTTGAAGGCCTTGGAATAGGCGGTGACCACCGGCTTCTGCGGGTCATTGGCGTTGAGCTTGTCGGCGATCAGTAGCGCGGCCGCAGGAAGGCGGATGCCTTCGGCGGCTGACCCGGCGAGCTTGATGAACTCCTCCGAGGCCACGCCGTGCGCGTGGTACAGCGGCAGGCTGATGCCCAGCTGCTTGTAGTTTTTGGTGGCGATGGCCGGGCCCTGACCCAGACCGAAGATGAATACGGCCTGGACGCCTGCCGTGTTCTTGATCTTGGTGAGCTGGGGCGTCATGTCCGTGTCCTTGGGACCATAGGTCTCGCTGGCCACCAGGGTGATGCCGAACTTGCCGGCCACGGCTTCGGTCTCCTTCTTGCCGGACTGGCCGAAGCCCGAGGTCTCTGACAGCAGGGCGACCTTGCTGAAACCGCGGCTCTTCATGTCCTCGAACACCTTCTCGGCGGCCATGCGATCGGTGTGAGGGGTCTTGAACACCCACTTCTTCACCGGCTCGACCACTACGACGGCGCCGGCCAGCGAGATGAAGGGCACGCCGGCCTTCTCGATCAGCGGCACCATGGACATGGTGGCGCCCGTGGTGGTGCCGCCGACGATGATGTCAACCTTGTCGTCGTCGATCAGTCGCTTGGCAAAGCTGTTGGCCTTGTTGGCGTCGCTGCCGTCGTCGTAGTGCACGAGCTGTAGCGGGCGGCCGAGCACGCCGCCCTTGGCGTTGATGTCGTCCACGTACATCTGCAGGGTCTTGAGTTCGGGGTCGCCGAGGAAGGCGGCCGGGCCGGTGACCGACAACACGGAGCCGATCCTGATCGGATCGGCCGCCAACGCAGCCAGGCTGGCCAGCGTGAGCAGGGTGCCCGTTGCGAGTTTTTTGAGCGTCACTTTCATCGTATGTCTCCTGGTGGGTTGAAGAAATCGTGCATGTCGCAGGCGCCTGGCGGAGTGGGGCGTCTTGGGGTCAGACCTGCTTCGACCGGTGGTCGAAGACCCGGCGGGCCTTTCCGACCTGGATTCGTGTCAGTGTGTTGGCCGGCAGCACCGAGATGCGGGTGGAGATGCCGATCATGGTCTTGATGTGGTGCTGCAGCTCGCGTGCCATGGCCTGCGTCTCGCTGTCGGAGAGGCGTCCCGTGAGTTCGCGCTGTAACTCGCAGCGCAGCTCCACGTCGTCCAGATGGTCTGCGCGGGTGATGTGGATCTCGTAGTTGCCCGACAGCCGCTTGTCGCGCAGGATCTGCTCCTCGATCTGCGTCGGGAAGACGTTGACACCGCGGATGATCAACATGTCGTCGCTGCGGCCGGTGATGCGGCCCATACGGCGGAAACTGCGGGCCGTGGGCGGCAGCAGGCGGGTGAGGTCGCGCGTGCGGTAGCGGATGACGGGCATGGCTTCCTTGGTCAACGAGGTGAAGACCAGTTCGCCTTCCTCCCCGTCGGCCACTGGTGCGCCGGTCTCGGGGTTGATGATCTCCGGGTAGAAATGGTCTTCCCAGATCACCGGGCCGTCCTTGGCCTCAATGCACTCGTTGGCCACGCCGGGCCCCATGACCTCCGACAGCCCGTAGATGTCCACCGCGTCGATGCCCAGCTTCTGCTCGATCTCGGCGCGCATGCCCTCGCCCCAGGGCTCGGCGCCGAAGATGCCCACTTTGAGCGAAATGTCCTGCGGGGCGATGCCCAAACGTTGGAACTCCTCCGCGATCACCAGCGAGTACGAAGGCGTGACCATGATGATGTCGGGCTTGAAGTCCAGGATGAGCTGCACCTGCTTCTCGGTTTGGCCGCCCGACATGGGGATGACGGTGCAACCTGCGCGCTCGGCGCCGTAATGCGCACCAAGGCCGCCGGTGAAGAGGCCGTAGCCATAGGCCACGTGGCAGATGTCGCCCGGCCGTCCACCGGCGGCGCGGATGGAGCGCGCCACCAGGTGGGCCCAGTTGTCGATGTCCTTGAGGGTGTAGCCCACCACGGTAGGCTTGCCCGTGGTGCCGGAGGATGCGTGGATGCGCGCCACCTTGGTGCGTGGCACGGCGAACAGGCCGAAGGGGTAGTTGTCGCGCAGGTCGGCCTTGGTGGTGAAGGGGAACTTCACCAGGTCCGCCAGCGTGCGCAGGTCGTCCGGATGCACGCCATGCGCGTCGAACTTGTGTCGGTAATGCGGCACGTTCTCGTAGGCATGGTTCAGTGACCAACGCAGCCGTTCGAGCTGCAGCGCGGCAATCTCGTCGCGGCTGGCGGTCTCGATCGCTTCAAGGTCTCCGGGCCTGGGGGCTTTCACCGTCACGTCGTGTCTCCTTGTCCTTGTTCCCTTGCGCTGGCTCGGACGCCGCCTTGCGGCACGATCTCGCCGTGCAGGCGGTAGCTCTTGCCGCGGAACAGCGCCACGGTCTTGCCGCCGCGCGCGCGCACCGTGATGTCGTACACGCCCAGCTTGCCCGACGCCGACTGTTCCGCTGCGTCGGCCTCCAGCACGTCGCCTTCGCGCGCCGGAGCGAGGAAGTCGATGTGACAGGCCGACGCCACGGTCGGGTGGTTGTGGCTGTTGCAGGCGTAGGCAAAGGCGCTGTCGGCCAGCGTGAAGATCAGGCCGCCGTGGCAGGTCTGGTGCCCGTTGAGCATGTCGGCGCGTACCGTCATGGCCAGCGTGGCGCGGCCCGGCGCGACGGCGACGATCTCCATGCCTAGCGCCTGGGTGGCGCTGTCACGCGCCCACATGGTGCGGGCCACGGTCTCGGCCAGCGCTTGTGCTTCGGAGGGGCTGATGTTGCGGTCGCTCATGTCGTGTCGGGCTTTCTGCCTGGAGGGGCTCAGCGGCCCTTGAAGTTCGGGGGGCGCTTTTCGAGGAAGGCCGCCACGCCTTCCACGTAGTCGGCGCTGCGGCCCAGTTCGCGCATGGCGGTGGCTTCCAGCGAGAGCTGCTGGTCCAGCGTGTTCGTATGCGCCGCCTGCATCAACTCGCGTGTGCGCACCAGGGCGCCGGTCGGCAGCGCCGCCAGCTGCCGGGTCAGCGCATCGACCGACTCGGCGAAGCGCTCGTCCGCCACCGCCTGCCAGATCAGGCCCCACTCGGCGGCGGTCGTCGCCGAAAGCTTCTGGCCGGTCAGCGCCAGGCCGAGGGCGCGGGCTGGGCCTACGCGTTGCGGCACGAGCCAGGAGCAGGCGGTGTCCGGGATCAACCCGATCTTCGCGAAGGGCAGCATGAACGAGGCGGATTCGGTGGCGACCACCAGGTCGCAGGCCAGCGCCAGGCCGGCGCCCGCGCCGGCGGCCACGCCGTTGACGGCGGCGACCGTGGGCACCCTGAGACGGGCCAGGCGCAGGATCAGCGGCTTGTAGTGGCGCTCGACGACGTCGCCAAGATCCGGCGGTGTGTCGCCGGGCGTGAAGCGCACCTCCGCGTCGGCCAGGTCCTGCCCGGCGCAAAAGCCCCGGCCGGCGCCCGTGAGCACCAGCACGCGCACGGCTGCATCGTCCTGCACGCGGTCCAGCGCATCACGCACCTCGGCATGCATGGCCGCTGTGAAGGCGTTCATCTTGTCCGGCCGGTTCAGCGTGAGGCGGGCGATGCCCGTCTCTACTGTGAACGTGATGTTTTCGTAGGCCACGGTGCTGTTCTGTCAGACGTGGTAGCGGCGCTGCACGACACGGAAGCGATTGGCCACGAAGGCCGAATCCGCGTAGGACGCATTGGCCGCGGGGTTGCCGCCGGTGCCGTGATAGTCGGAGAATGCCGCCGACTGGTTGACGAACACGCCACCGGTCAGGTTGATGGACAGCGCCACCTTGCAATGCCAGGTGGCTTCGGTCATGGCGTCGATGACCTCCTGCCGGGTCGAGTGGATGCCGACCGTGAGCGCGCCGCGCGTCGTGACGATGCGCTCGGACAGGGCCACCGCCGCTGCCGTGTCGGCCGCCTTGACGATGAAGCTGATGGGCCCGAAGCGTTCTTCCATATAGGCCTTCTCATCCGCGGCATCGCAGGCCAGCAGCACGGGGCTGCGGACCTTCGCCTGCGGGAATTCGGGGTTGGTCAGCGACTGCGAGGCCAGCACGACGCGTCCGAGCTGCCCCGAGTTGGCCAGCGCGATGCGCTCGGCCGTGGCGTCCGACTGGATGGCGCCCAGGACGGCAACCGCGACCTCCGGCTTGGACAGGAAGCGCTCCACCGCCTTGCCGAGATCGGCGCACACTTCGTCGTAGCTTTTGTGGCCTTCGTCGGTGTCGATGCCGCCGGCCGGCACGATGATGGCCTGCGTGGTGGTGCACATCTGACCCGAGTACAGCGACAGGGTGAAAGCCAGGTTGCCCAGCATGGCCTTGTAGGCGCTGGTGGAGTCGATGACGAGGTTGTTCACGCCGGCGAGCTCGACATAGACCTGCGCCTGGCGGCAGTGTTCGACCAGCCACTGGCCGAAGTGGTTGCCGCCCGTGAAGTCCACCGACTTCACCGCCGGATGCATGGCCAGCGCCTGCGTCGTGGCGTTGTCCGCGGTCACGCACAGCGTCACGAGGTCGGGGGCGAGGCCGTTTTCGGCCAGCACCGCGCGGATGGTGCGCACGGCGATGGCCGCGGGCAGCACGGCGTTGCCGTGCGGCTTGACGACGACCGCATTGCCGGTGGCCAGCGCGGCAAAGAGGCCGGGGTAGGTGTTCCAGGTCGGGAACGTGCTGCAGCCGATGACCAGGGCCACGCCGCGCCCGACGATCTCGAAATGCTTCTTCATGACCAGCGGCGGGTTCTTGCCCTGCGGCTTTTCCCACAGCGCCTCGGCGGGCACGAAGCTCTGCTCGCGCCAGGCATAGGCCACGGCCTCCAGGCCCCGGTCCAGCGCGTGCGGTCCACCGGCCTGGAAGGCCATCATCCAGCCCTGGCCGGTGGTCATCGACACGGCATGCGCCATCTCGACCGACTGGCGGCTGATGCGCTCGAGGATCTCCAGGCAGACGCCGGTGCGCCCATGCGCGCCGATGGCCTGCCAGCCCTGCATCGCCTGCAGGCCGGCGTCGACCAGCGCCCCGGGGTCGCACAGCGGGTAGCGCACGTCCAGTTCGGCGCCGTAGGGCGAGGTCTCCGTCGCGCTCCAACCCCGTCGGCCCGGCTGATCCAGTTCGAAGTTGCAGCCCAGGTGCGTTTCGTAGGCGCGCTTGCCGTCCTCCATGGCGGTTTCGCCATAGGTCTTGGGACTCTCGCTGAAGGGCGACCAGTAGCCGCGGGTCGCGATGGCCTGCAGGGCGCGCTCAATCGTGCCCCGGTGCTTTTCAAAGAGGGGGTGCGTCATGGCAGGTTTTATGTATGACATTCAAAATCCATTTGACTAAAAAAATGTATCGCGTTAAGGCGTGGATGTATTCGGTAGTTACCCTTGACTGTTGGGGGGAGGTGCGGGGGATTCGCCGCGTTCAGGATGCTGACGAGGCGGGTGTCGTCACATGCCGAGGTAGGCCGCGCGCACCTGTTCGTTGTGCAGAAGCTCTTCGCCGCTGCCACTGAGGGCGATCTCACCCGTCTCCAGTACGTAGGCGCGGTCGGCGATGGCCAGCGCGGCGTAGGCGTTCTGCTCTACCAGCAG
>CAUPQO010000167.1:0-7225 GCA_963513295.1 uncultured Hylemonella sp. | reverse complement strand
CGGCCGAACTGGCGCGCCAGGTCGTAGTGCTGCGCGTTGCGCACATCGCGTTCGGCGCGCACCTGGGCCCGGGCATCGCCGCTCGCTCGAGCGGCCGTAAGCCTGCGCTGGGCTTCTTCGGGCGAAGCGAATCGGGCGCTGCCAAACACCACGATGGTGTTGGTCACGCCTTGCGCCTGCTGCTCCAGATCTGGCTTGAGCATCTCCAGCTGGAAGCGGATGCCGCGCGTCTCGCGGCGCAGCAGGAACTCGGGGTCGGCAAAGGCCAGGCGGTAGGCATCGGCCTGCAGTGGGATGCCGACGTCGGCGTGGGCTTTGAGCTCGGCCCAGGCGTCGGCCAGGGTGCGGGTGCTGAGATCGTGCGGGGTTTTCATGGGCAACTCACTGGAGGGCGGCGGCGATGGCCGGGGCCATGCTCACCGCATTGCTGGGGTGGGTGATGCAGTCCGTGCTCCAGACCTGGCGGATGCCGGCTTGCCAGAGCAGGGGACCGGCATCGCCGGCGAAAAGCGCGTGGGTCACGGCCACGTCGACCGTGGCGGCACCGGCGGCCAGCAGGCCGCGCGCGGCCTGGGCCAGGGTGTGACCGCTGCTGGCCACGTCGTCGAGCAGCACCACGTGGCGCTGACGCACTTCGAGGTCGGGCAGGGCGATCTCCACATCGCGGTCGCCATGACGGACCTTGCGGCAGACCGCATGCGCCAAGTCGTGGCGCGCCGCAGCCTGCGCCACCCACTGGGCCGACTCCTCGTCAGGCCCGATGAGCAGCGCCCCCGGCCGCCGTTGTGCGATCAGGTCGGCCAGCAGGGGGGCGCCGCTGAGCACCACGGTGCGCGGCACCGGCACGGCTTCCTCCAGGGTGTGGATGCGGTGCAGGTGCGGATCTACTGTGATGACGGCGTCGAACAGGTCGGCGAGGAAGGAGCCCACGATGCGCTGGCTGACAGCTTCGCCAGGTGCAAAGGCCATGTCCTGGCGCATGTAGGCGAGGTAGGGCGCGACCAGCGTGATGTGGACGGCGCCCAGGGTGCGGGCGGCGCGCGCGCTGAGCAGCAGTTCCACGAGCTTCTCGTTGGGCTGGGCCAGGGATCGCAGCAGGGCGACCCGGGGCGGCAGACTGGCCGACAGGCGGAGCTTGAGTTCGCCATCGGGAAAGCGGTGGCATGAGATACATGCGCGAGGCATGCCGGCTGCGTCTGCGATGCGCGCGGCGCTGCCCGACTCATCCTCGAAATGCAGCAGGAGGGCGGGGCGCATGGCTAGAACTCCACGAAGACATGCGGCACATCCTCGGCCCGGCCGATGCGGTAGCCGCTGGCGCGGGCGCAGGCCTGGCGCGCGAACTCCAGGTCGGCCGGGTAGCTGGCGTGCACGCGGTAGAGCACCTCGCCGTTCTGCACCTCGTCACCGAGCTTGGTGCAAAGGTCGACACCGGCTTCCTTCACTTTCGGTGCGCCGGCAAAGCGCGCGATGCGAGCCAGCTGCAGGTTGTCGATGCCGCTGATCACACCGGCGCCATGCGCGCGGATCTCGAAGCTGAGCCGGCCCAGCTTTGGATGGTTGGGGTCGAAGTGCCGGCTACCCTGGGCCTCGATGATGTCGTTCATCTTCTTCAGGGCGCGGCCCGAGTCCAGGATATCGCGCGCGATGGCAAAACCGTCACCGCCGCGCACGTCTGGGTCGGCCTCCAGCATGCGGCCGGCCAGGCGCAAGGCTTTCTGGCGCAGGTCCATGGGGGCGCGCGGGTCGTTTTCCAGCACACGCATCACGTCGCGTGCTTCCAGCACCGGGCCGATGCCAAAGCCGATGGGCTGGCGGCCGTCGGTGATGACCACGTCCAGCGAGAGCTTCATGCGCCGAGCCACGTATTCGAAGAGGCGGCGCAGGCGCTGCGCCTCGGGCATGGAGCGCACCTTGGCCGTGGGACCGATGGGGATGTCCAGCACCAGATGGCTGGAGCCGGCAGCGATCTTTTTGGACAGAATGGAGGCCACCATCTGCCCCGGTGAATCGAGCGCCAGCGGCCGCTCGACCGAGATCAGCACGTCGTCGGCCGGCGACAGGTTGGCCGTGCCGCCCCAGGCCAGGCAGCCGCGGTGCTGGTGCACGATCTGCTGCAGGCGTTCGACCTGCAGTTCCACCTCGGCCAGGACTTCCATGGTGTCGGCCGTGCCAGCCGGCGAGGTGATGGCGCGCGAGGAGGTTTTCGGGCAGAGCATGCCGTGGGCCGCGACGATGGGTACCACCAGCATGGAGGTGCGGTTGCCGGGGATGCCTCCGATGCAGTGCTTGTCGACCACCAGCGGCTCCTGCCAGTCGAGCCGGTGCCCGGCCTCGACCATGGCCTCGGTCAGGAAAAGCACCTCCTCGCGGTCGAGCTCGTCGCGGTTGGCGGCGACGACAAAGGCCGTGAGTTCGATCTTGGAATAGTGGTGCTCGGTGATGTCGCGCACGATGGCGCGGAAGTCATCCAGTCCCAGGCGTTCGCCGGCGAGCTTGCGGTGCAGGGCGCCGATGGATTCCGGCGGTTCAGCCTGGGCGACCGTGACGGTGTGCCCGTTCAGCACGGAGAGTTGTTCGAACGCCGCCTTGGACAGGCCGAGTTCGCCGCAGGCCACGATGGATGCGTCGTCGACCACATTGAGCGTGGCCAGGATACTGTGGCCGTTGGTGCGCACCTCGACCTTGGACAGGGCCTTGAAACCCTCGGCCCGGTAGACCTCGCAGTCGCGGTGCATGTAGGCCACGTTCTCGTGGTAGGTGTCGATCAGTACGCGGCGCAGGGCCAGGCGCGATGGTTCGCCGCCGGTACCCGGGCCGATGGCGCTGGTTGTGGTCTCAACTTCGTTCATGCAGATAGCCTACACCGAATCGGGTGCCAAAAACAAAAGGCTCCCGAGGGAGCCTTGTGAGGTCAGAGACAAAAAGACTCAGACGCGCTTGCGGTATTCGCCGGTACGGGTGTCGATTTCCACCTTGTCGCCCTGGCTCACGAACAGCGGCACGGGCACTTCGAAACCGGTGGCGATCTTGGCCGGCTTGAGCACCTTGCCCGAGGTGTCGCCCTTGACGGCGGGTTCGGTCCAGGTGATCTCGCGCTCGACGCTGGTGGGCAGTTCCACGGAGATGGCCTTGCCGTCGTAGAACACCACTTCGACCGCCATGCCGTCTTCCAGGTAATTCAGGGCGTCGCCCATGTTCTCGGCTTCGACTTCGTACTGGTTGTAGTCGGCGTCCATGCAGACGTACATCGGGTCGGCGAAGTAGGAGTAGGTGCAGTCCTTCTTGTCCAGGATGACCTGGTCCATCTTGTCGTCGGCCTTGAACACGACTTCGGTGCCGAAGTTGGCGATCAGGCTCTTGAGCTTCATGCGCACGGTGGCCGAGTTGCGGCCGCCGCGGCTGTATTCGGTCTTGAGCACGACCATCGGGTCCTTGCCGTGCATGATGACGTTGCCGGCGCGAATTTCCTGAGCGATCTTCATAGTGTTTCCGTAATGCTGATTCGGTTGGCCGCTTGTTGCCCCGAGTAAACCGGTGTTCGTGCGGCAGGGAAGGGAAATCCGTCAGGTCGAACCGAAGCGGTTTCCGCAAAGCCTTGAATTTTAACGGTTTTTCAGGCCGTTGCAGGCTATCTGTGGACGTGTGCCACAAATTCAAGCAGTTGGACGAGCAAGTCCCGTTCGGCGAGCAGCAACTGGCGCGCCTGGATGGCCTTGGCGCTCCAGGCCTCCAGTTCCGGTACCGGCAGCGGGCCAGTGTCCACGCCGTTCCAGGTGTGGTGGAAAGCGCGCAGCGAGGCTGGCGCCTCCAGCCAGTCCAGCCAGGCCTCCAGCTTGGCGTGGTGGGCGTCGTCGTGCTGCGGGTAGATGTGCCAGACCAGGGGTTTGCCGGCCCACAGGGCCCGCACGAGCGAATCCTCGCCGCGCACGAAGTTCAGGTCGCAGGCCCACAGCAGGTGGTCGTAGTCGTCCTGCGTCAGGTAAGGCAGGAAATGCAGTGCCAGGCCGGCCGGGCGTGCGCAGGCCTGTACCGCGGCCGTGGCGCGGCCGGCGGTGACCAGCAATTGCACCGGCTGCCCGGCCAACTGGGCCAGCAAGTCGGGCAGAGCGGCGGGTTCGTAGCAGAACAGCGAGACCTGGCGGGTCCCCGGTGCCAGCGGTATGCCGTGCCCGGCCAGCCAGGCAGCGCGGTCGAAGCGGGCCTGGCGTTGCAGCAGATCGGGCTCGCGCAGCAGGCCACCGGTGCGCGGTGTGAAGCCGGGATAGAAAAAACGCCTGGTGAGGCCCCGGCCAGGGCCGTGCATGATGGGGGAGGGCAGGCCATGGCTGCGCTCCACATAGTCCTCGGCCGAGAGGTATTCCAGGTTGATCCAGCGGGCGGGCCGGCCATCGGCGGCGCGCCATTGCACGTACAGCGCGACGAAGGCCTCCGGGATGTCGCAGCCGAAGGCCTCGATCAGCACGTCGCCCGGCACCAGCTGGGCCAAGCCCAGCGGCTCGGTCCAGGGGCGTACTTCGACGCCAGGGCAGCCTTGCGGCGCCATCCACGCCAGCGCGCCGGCGTCGTCCACCCACAGGCGTACGGCATGGCCGCGGCCCGCCAGCAGGCGGGCCAGCCGCCCGCAGACGCCGAGAACGCCATGGTTGTCGATGACCTTGCAGAAGATGTCCCAGCGCAGGACGGATGCGGGCAGGGTCGTCATGCACGGGATTGTGCCCGTTTTGGCCATCGCCCGGAGTGCGGGGCACAATCACGCGATGCGTCCGAATCACACTTTTCTCTGGCACGACTACGAGACCTTCGGCCTGAGCCCGCGCCGTGACCGGCCCGCGCAGTTTGCCGGCATCCGCACCGATGCCGAGCTGAACGAAGTGGGCGAGCCGGTGATGATCTACTGCCAGCCCGCCAACGACTATCTGCCCGACCCCGCCTCGTGCCTGATCACGGGCATCACCCCCCAGCAGTGTCTGGCGCGCGGCCTGCCCGAGCACGCCTTTGCCGCGCAGATCGATCAGCTGCTGGCCCAGCCCGGCACCATCGGCGTGGGCTACAACACCATCCGGTTCGACGATGAAGTCACGCGTTTCATGTTGTGGCGCAACCTGATGGACCCCTATGCGCGCGAATGGCAGAACGATTGCGGCCGCTGGGACCTGCTCGACGTCGTGCGCATGGCCTATGCACTGCGGCCGCAGGGCATCCAGTGGCCACGCCACGACGATGGCAAGCCCAGCTTCAAGCTCGAAGACCTGGCGCGCGCCAACGGCCTGCTGCACGAGTCAGCGCACGATGCCTTGTCCGACGTGCGCGCCACCATTGCCCTGGCGCGGCTGATACGCGCCGCGCAGCCCAAGCTGTTCGAGTTCTGCCTGGGCCTGCACAAGAAGGACCGGGTGGCGGCCGAGCTGGGCTTGCCCACCAGCGCGCAGGCGGCCCAGCCCTTCCTGCATGTGTCGGGCATGTTTCCGCCCGAGCGCGGCTGCCTGGCCGTCATGTGGCCGCTGGCCACGCATCCGACCAACAAGAACGAGCTGCTGGCCTGGGATCTGGCGCATGACCCGAGTGAACTGGCGCTGCTCGACGTGGCCACGCTACGTCTGCGCTTGTTCAGCAGGACGGCCGAGTTGCCCGAAGGCGTGCAACGGCTGCCGCTCAAGTCGGTCCACCTCAACAA
Source organism: uncultured Hylemonella sp. (assembly GCA_963513295.1). Classification (GTDB taxonomy): domain Bacteria; phylum Pseudomonadota; class Gammaproteobacteria; order Burkholderiales; family Burkholderiaceae_C; genus Hylemonella. The sequence goes on along the minus strand of CAUPQO010000167.1, from coordinate 1,548 downwards.
ATCGCCCATGGTGGTGCGCAATCTGAAGACTTTGACGGATGAGATGGCCGCCAAGTGGGGGGTGGACATGGACACGGCGCTGCGGCACGCCGAGCGCGCGCGCGGCCTGCCCGACATGAGCGCCATCTGGCCGCAGGTGTATCAGCGCCCCATGGAAGCCGCGCCCGACGTGGACGAAGACCTCTACGGCGGCTTCATCGGCAACGCCGACCGGCGCAGGCTGAACCAGCTGCGCGCGCTCGAGCCGGCCGAAATGGCGCATCAACGCGCCGGCTTTGACGACCCCCGGCTCGGCGAACTGCTGTTCCGCTACCGTGCCCGCAATTTTGCCGAAACCCTGAGCGCCGAAGAGGCACAACGCTGGCAAGCGCACCGGGCGGCGCGCCTGCTCGACGGCGAGGCCGGCGCCCGCTCGGTGGATGAGTTCCTGTCCGCGCTGGACACCTGCGCGCAGACGGCGGATGCGCGCGGCGAGCAGATCCTGGCCGACCTGTCCGACTACGCGCAGGCGATCACGCCCGATTCCCTTTAGGCCTCCTCATGACGGACGTTCATTCGGAATCCCTGCTGAACGAGGTGGCGGCGCTGCCTTCGCTGCCTGGCGTCTACCGCTATTTCGACGCCGAGGGCGGCCTGCTCTATGTGGGCAAGGCGCGCAACCTGAAGAAGCGCGTTTCCAGTTATTTTCAGAAAAGCCACGACGGCACCCGCATCGGCCACATGGTGGGCAAGATCGTGCGCCTCGAGACCACGGTGGTGCGCTCCGAGGCCGAGGCCCTGCTGCTGGAAAACAACCTCATCAAGACCCAGCACCCGCGTTACAACATCCTGTTCCGCGACGACAAGAGCTACCCCTATCTCAAGATCACCGTTCCAGATAAGGTCGCAGACCAGGCAGCCGCACGCAGCGCGGCTGCCTGGTCGCGCGTGGCCTATTACCGTGGCGCGGTGGAGAAGAAGCATCATTACTTCGGGCCCTACCCGAGCGCCTGGGCCGTGAAGGAGGGCATCCTGCTGCTGCAGAAGGTGTTCCGCCTGCGCACCTGCGAGGACACGGTGTTTGCCAACCGCACCCGGCCCTGTCTGCTGTACCAGATCAAGCGCTGCTCCGGTCCCTGCGTGGGCCTGGTCAGCCCCGAGGCCTATGCGCAGGATGTGGCGCATGCAGAAGGCTTTCTGCATGGCGAGACGCAGCAGGTGCTGCAGCAACTCGAGAGCCGCATGCAGGCGCATTCCGAACGCCTGGAGTTCGAGCAGGCCGCCGAGTTGCGCGACCAAGTGGCCGCCCTCTCCAATGTGCTGCACCAGCAGTCCATGGACAACGTGGACGACCGCGATGTCGACATCCTGGCCGTCAAGGTGCAGGGCGGGCGCGCCTGCGTGAACCTGGCCATGGTGCGCGGCGGCCGCCACCTGGGCGACCGTGCCTATTTCCCGGTGCACGTGGAGGACGCCGCCCTGCTGGCCAGCGAGGAGGACAGCGCCACCGTGCCGGTCGAGGTGCAGGTGCTGGAGGCCTTTATCGCGCAGCACTATGTGGAGGTGCCG
>CAUPQO010000166.1:0-7320 GCA_963513295.1 uncultured Hylemonella sp. | reverse complement strand
TTGCGGTGCGGGTAGCGGCCGAAACGCTCGATGATGGCCGTGTGCGCGCGCAGGAAACGCAGATTGTTTTCCAGGCCCGGCTGCGAGAACAGCGGCAGCGCCAGCGCGTGGACAGGCAGCGACTCGCTGTGCATATAGGGCATGTAGGCAAAGACGCGCTGCGCCAGGGGCAGCGCGGCGTCCAGGCCCAGGGCCACCAGTTCCTGCGCCAGCGTGAGCGCCTGCGCGTCCTGCGCAAAGGCCGGCGGCGTGTCGCGGTGGATGTTGCGGCTGAACTGGTCCAGCACGATGATCTCCGCCAGCCGGCCCGGCGCGTCGCTGCGCCAGGCGTGCAGTTCGCCACGCGCCGCGGCGTTCAGCGTGGGGCCGAAGCGCTCGCGGATCAAGGCGTCCAGCGCGGCGTCCTTGGCAAAGTGCTGCTGGGGCGTGAGCTCTTCGAACCAGAAGGTGAGGATGGCTTGCGGGGTCATGCGGCCATCATGCCAGCGCGGTGCAGGCCCGGCGGGGCTCAAGCCTGCCAGACCCCGAAACCGGCCGAGCGCAGGTCGATGCCGATCTCGATTTCCTTGTCCACGGCGTCGTCGTAGCGCATGGGGTTGAAGCCCTCGTACAGGTCGGGCAGCAGGCGCAGGCCGTATCTCGTCACATAGCTGTTGGCCTGGATGCCGGCCATGTGCTTGTCGAAACGCACATCCGGGTCCAGGCCCGTCATGCCCACGTAGACGCAGGGCTTGCCGGCCACGTAGTTGGGGTTGTTCTTTTTGAACCTGGCTTCAAACAGCACGTCCTTCGACAGCTCGATGACGTAGACGTGGTAGTGGGGGCGGCGGGCCATGGTGCAGGGGCGGTGGATGCCCGCCATTATTGATGCGGGCCGCAAGCCACGGCGGCGTGCCGTGCCGGCCCTGCTTTTCTGCAGGAAACCACGGCACCGCGCCAAAGCGGTAATAGTTCGCAGCGCTTTCGCGGCCGGGTGTGAATTACGCACGCGCGGGGGGATGCCAGATGCGCGCGGGCTGCCCATACTGCCCCCACCGGTATCTGGAGACCCCATCATGAAGTTCGCCGCCCTGCTTGTTTTCGTCACCGCGCTGGCCGCGGGTGGGCCCGCATGGTCCGATACGGCGGGCCATCCCACGTCGGCCGACACATGGTCGGCACGGCGCCTGGCCCAGGAGCAGCAGGACGATGCCCGCTACCGGGTCTGCGACGCGCAGCGTGTCGACAACCCGGCCACCCGCAGCCTCGACTTCACCGCCGCCGGCCGCCGCTGCCTGATCGCCGCGCTGGGCCAGGCCGGCTCCGTGCAGGGCACGCTGGTGCTGCTGCGCAATGCCTCGGTGGCCCTGCGCAAGAACCCCGCAGACCAGGCCTTGCGTCAGGCGGCGCAAGGCGCCGTGGACCGGGCCCGCGCGCAACTGGCCGCCGATCTGCCGGGCCTGCGCGAGCGTTTCAAGGAAGAAGCCGCCGCCCTGGACCTGGCCGAGTTCTCCATCCACCTGCCGCAGCTGCATGAGCAGCAGCAGCAGTGGCGGCTGGAAACCTACCTGGCAGCGTTGCAGGCGCCGCGTCAGGACTGAGCCGGCGCACAGCGCGCGCCTTCACCTGCGGCGCAGCGTGCCGGCCAGGTCCGTGCCCGGCGCCACGGTGTTGAAGACCGTGCCGTATTTCTTCACGTTCTCGTGCAGCAGGGCCAGGCGCTGCTCGCTCTCGTCCGTGTCCACGATGATCTCGTAGCGGATGCTTTCCATCTTGGGCGGCACGTCCTGGCGCACGCCGTCCACCACCACCTCCACCCCGCGCAGCTGGAACTTCAGGATGGGCACCACCCGCTCGATGCCCTTCACCATGCAGGCCGACAGCGCGGCCAGCAGCAGCTCGGCCGGGTTGAAGGCCGCGGGGTTGCCGGCCAGGTCGGTGTCCAGCGCAATCTCGGCGCTCTTGCAGACGGCGCGGCTGCTGTGCGCGTCCACGCGGCGGGTTTCCACGTGGAAGGTCATCTTGGGGGCGGGTTGAATCATGTGGCTCTTTCCTTGCGTGCTCAGAAACCGGGGATGGGGTTTTCGCCTTCGACCAGTTTCAGTCCGTCGGCCTGTACTTCGTAGACGGCACGTTGCTGGATCTTGCGCGGTGGCTGCAAAACCTTGTCCTTGGCCTCGCGTACCCGGCCCGTGAAATCCATGAGCAGGCGCTTGCCCTCGAACCGCCATTGGCTCTGGATCTGGTGGCAAAGCTGGTGGTGCAGGGGCACCTCTTCCTCCTCCTCGGCGGGTGGGTTCTCGCTCCGTTTCCCATCCAGGGCGTTGCATGCCTCATAGGCGCCGTTGTCGTCGATGTTCAGTGGTATGCCTGCACCCAGTGGGCGGGCTGCATCGGGGCGCAAGCTGACCACCGTCAACCACGTGCCGCAGTTGCCCTGCCAGCAGCTGCCCCATTCCAGCGTGGCAGCGTGGTGGCCGGGCTCCAGCGCGGTGACCGTGAGCTTGCCCAGCTCGCCGTAGCCGCCGTTGCTCAGGAAGGCGTCCTGGCTCTTCGTCAAGCGCCAGCCCCGCGCATCGCGTTCGTAGAAATAGGCGCCCAGGAGGCCCGGGCAGGCGTGGCAGTCTTCGCCGCTGCGCACATCGGTCAGCAGCACGGCGTGCGTCTCGTCGAGTTGCGCCACCTGCAGCGGTTTGACCGTGGCGCGCACCACAGTCCTGTCGGCCGCTTTTCTGTCTTCTTCCGAGGTGATGACATCCAGGTCCTGGGGCTGGTCCGGCTGCCCGAAACGCAGTTGCAGCAGGGCCCGGGGTTCCAGGCTGGCGGCACGCGGCGCAGCCGGCTGGCAGGCCGTGAGCCACAGGGCGGACAGGCCCAGCAGGGCTAGGGCGGCGAGGCGTAGGCGGAGCAGGGAGTGCATGGGGCCCCAGTGTAGTCAGGACGACCGGCCCTGAGCTGAATCACTTGGCGGGCTGAGCGAGCTGGCGCAGGAAGGCGATGCGCTCGTCCAGCATCTGGTGCTGCTGCTGGCTCGTCAGGCCTGCCGCGCCTTCCGTGACGTCCTTGCGGCTTGTTTCCAGGGTCTTGATCGCTTTCTCGCCCCAGGCTAGCCATGCCGCTTTCTGTGGGCCCGTGTAGAGCTTGGACGCCTCCAGTACGAAGGTCTTGAAGTGATCGAACTCCACCATGGAGCCTGCGCCCTCGTCCCAGGGCGGGCTGAGATGTTCGAGTGCCTTGTCCAGGAAAAACAAGCGGATGCGCCAGGCCTCCTGCGATTCACCCATGGCCTCAACCTCCGAGAGCCGCTCGAAGCTGGGCGCGCAGAAGATCGGCTCCTTGCTCACCCATGCGACCGCCCATGGATCGCCATGGAAATCGACACCCAGCTCCATGTACTTCTTATGGGTGAGGAAGTACGCCACTTCGGGTGCACGCGCGACAGCGGATTTGCGCAGCAGCGCTGCAACAGGCTGCGCGCTTCGGACTTGGGCTGACTGGAATGACTCCACGAAAGCGCGATCCGACTCAAGGACGCGGACGAGGGCGGTGCATGCATTCACGTCCGCTTCGAACCGTGCGAGCACTGCAGCCGGCGTTTGGGCTGGTATCTCCGGCGGCACTTCGGGCTCGACCGGCTGGCAAGCCGCGAGCGTGAGCAGGCATGCCAGCAGGGCGAGGCCGCGTTGGGCGGCGGTTCGCAGGCGAGCAAACGATACAGAGTTCATGGCTATCGCTGGATGGTGGGCGCCATACTTGGCTTATGTGCCCGGCCGCCGGTCACGCCAGTAGTCCGGCTTGCGGTGCTGGTGTGCGATGGCGATGACCAGCAGAGTGTTGCCGTCCAGGCTGTAGACGACGCTGTAAGGAAAGCGACTGAGCCGGCACCGCCGGGTCTGGGGACTCAGCGGGTGCCAAGCCTGCGGATGGCGGGTGATCAGGTTGATCGTCTTGAGCGTTTCGACCAGAAAAGCATCGCCCAGGCCGGGGGCCTGCGCCGCGTACCAGGCCATGGCTTCTTCGAGTTCGTGCTGGGCGGGTGCCAGCAGCTTGACATTCATGCGCCTGAGGTTTTGACCGTGTACTTGCCCAGCACCTCGGCCAGTGGCAGGGCGCTGATCTCGCCCCGTCGATAGGCGGCCAGCCGGTCCTCGGCCTCTTTGGCCCAGAGCGCGTCCAGATTGGGGTCAGGTGCGTCCAGCGTGTCCAGGATGCGCTCTACCAGTTCCATGCGCTCGGCCGGTGGCAATTGGGCGGCTTGCTGGCTCAGGGTTTCGGCGGTTTGCGTCATGGCGGGCTCCGTTCGGTCTGGCTGTCTCCGGACTATAGCGATTCGGGTGAATCACTCCTCGATCTTCATGCCCTTCCAGAAGGCCACGCGGCCCTGGACGAGGTGGGCTTCGGGCTTGGGCTCGGGGTAGTACCAGACGGCGTCGGGCAGCATGTCGCCGTTGACCATGAGCGCGTAGTAGTGCGCCTCGCCTGGCTCAAGCTCTGCCGGCTGGGGTGCGACGGGCCTTGTCGGCCACCACAGGCACTTCCAGGCCAAAGGCCTTGGCCATCCGTTGGGCCTGCTGGGCCGACTGCGCCAAAGCTTTTTCCAATGCCTTGGGCGTGGGCATCAGGCGCGGTTCGCGGTTTTTTGCAGTTTCAGCCATAGGGTGGGTTCCGTGATGGTGAGTTTATCGCCCTGGCTGGCGGCAAGCAGCCTAGCCTGGGACGAACGCGAATTATCGAAGATTGCCCAGCGCGACGCCAGCGGCGCGTAGAGCTCAAAGAAATTGTTCAGGCTGCGCCCAAAACGCCGACGAACCACGTCAGCCGGCACATCATGGCCGCCCATCCCTACCCGCAGCTTGACGCGACGCACGGCCAGTTGCGCGTTGGCGAGCGAGAAGTAGTAAATGGCCACCCCATAACCACGGGCTTTGAGGTTGCGCAGAAACGGCGCAAACGTGCGGCTGGAAAGGGTGCTTTCAAACGCGAAGTCTGCTTTGGCTTCAGCCAGCTGGTGCAGACGCTCCAGCATGATGCGCCCGGCGGTGAAGGTCACCGTTTCGGTGTGTCGGCCCGACAGGCCACGGGCAATGAAATCGGCATTGACGAAGGTCTTGATGCCCAGGGTGGCCAGAATCGCATCCGCGTGCGTGGATTTGCCGGCGCCGTTGGGGCCGGCAAAGACGACCACGCGCGGGGCGGGTTTTCGGCGGGGCCGGGCAACTGCCATGACTAGCTATTCCTCGATCTTCACGCCCTTCCAGAAGGCCACGCGGCCCTGGATCAGATGGGCTTCGGGCTTGGGCTCGGGGTAGTACCACACGGCGTCGGGCAGCATGTCGCCGTTGACCATCAGCGCGTAGTAATGCGCCTCGCCCTTCCAGGGGCAGGTGGTCTTGTGGTTGCTGAAGGTGACGTATTCGCGCTTGAGCGTGTGCTCGGGGAAGTAGTGGTTGCCCTCTACCAGCACGGTGTCGTCACTCTCGGCGATGACGGTGTTGTTCCAGGTGGCTTTCATTCAAAATTCTGCTAGTTGTTGGAAGCTGTTTATACGTATTCACAAACGAGTCGCTGAGAGACGATTCAAGCCACACCGGGAATTGCAGGTATGCCGAATACTTGCCGCAAATCATTAATTTGCAGACGAGCACTGTGATCGATCAACTCAACATTTATGCCAAACCGTTCCTGCATTGAACCTCGAAGCTTTTTCAGAAGAAACTTGCCAACGACCTTGTCGGAGGCGAATGGAGCTTGGCCTAGCAAAGCGAGAGTGTCTGGCGGCTCAACTGGATGTTGATTCTTATAAAGCAAATACTTCAATTCATCGCGTTTGCGAGTGAATGCGTGCTGAATTTCGACCTGATTTTGGTTAATCAGATCACTTATCCACACATTTATCTCGGCTTCTGGACGTCCGATTCTCTCCGACAAATGACCCGGTGTACAGAAATAGCTTTCGATATCAGATCCAGAAGTGACGAACGGAATTGCTCCTTGCGCTGTAATCTGATCTCTAACTCGTCCTACTTCTTCATCAGTCATGAAATCTCGGTCTCGATGGATCACAACCTGTGTGTTTGGAGCAATTTCACGAATGAAATTGACTAGAAGATAAGCTCCTTGTAGAGCAGACGACGTCTTGTATGAATAGCAGAGATATCGGCCGGGTACAAGTGGAGCAGCTCTGAGAAGATTGTTGAGTGGCTTAAAGCTTTTGTCTTCTGAAAGAATCACATAGTCAATGATTCCTTCTTTAATCTTGTCAAAGCTATCTAGCGCACCAATATCCATCAGCAAGGAAAGCCGTGGAATATCGGAGCCTTGTTGTTCTAAGTGTCCTTTCTTTAGCCAAATGAAGTGGGCTTCGCCGTACAAAGCGTCAACCAAATGTTTGCTATGCGTGCATGCGATGACGCATGTCTCGGTTTCACTCGCGACTAGCTGCAGTGCGCTGGCAAGGAGATATTGATTGTCGGGGTGAAGGTGTGAGTCTGGCTCATCAAGTAGCAGAAGACTCGGCTTAAAGAGGCACACATAAGAAAATATCTGCAGCGCTTGTTGTACGCCAGTGCCAGCCAATTCAAGTGGGGTCCATCGATAGTCTATTCTTGCGGAAACATCGATGGTGGTTTGCTTGCGACCGTCAAAAGTGATGTTGATGTCGAAGCCATCAAAGAGGCGTCTCATCCAACCTCTGAGTCGTTCGAGCTGATTCTGCTGTTTTAACAGCCAGAGTACGTTTCGTAGGTAGAGGTTAGCGTCCCCGCTTGCAATCCCCCGGATGACAGCTCTTTCGGCACGAAACTCTTCCTGCTGCGGGATCCCCGCTAGGCCGGGGACGTAGATGCTAAAAAGGTTTTGCGAGTTGGATATTTTTTGACCGAGAGGGGTATCCCCTCTACGGTCGCAGCTAATGTTGCCGTAATTGCGACCGCGTCGAATGGTGATCGTGTGTGAGACCTCGTGGCCTTCTGCGTTGAGTGCAAAAAACTCTGCTTTGCTGTCCGCTTGACCTCGGAAATTTTGATATGGCTGTCCGTGCCGCAACTGAGCAAAGTCACCAGCTGGGAGATAGGTCAGTTGATCCGTCGAAAAAGTTGTTTCGTCCTGTTCGCGTGCGACTGCGGCAGTAGCGACAGAAAAATGCAGTCCCTGTAGGAAGCTGCTTTTGCCCGAGTTGTTACCGCCGACAACTACGTTGAGGGAACTTGCATCGATTTAGTTGACACATACTGCCTCTCCCTGTTTGCGCTCAAAGGCGGCTGGCGATACATAGTTCAGCGACGAATGCCGCCGCTGCTGATTGTAGAAGCCGATGTAGCTGTGCAGTGCGGCACGCAATTG
>CAUPQO010000165.1:0-7325 GCA_963513295.1 uncultured Hylemonella sp. | reverse complement strand
GGGGGGAGGCCGCCTTGCCGGCGGCCGCTGCGGCCGTGGCGCGCCCGGCCACACGTCCGGCTGTGCCGGTCGGTGCTTCTGTTACTGCGCCGCGGGCCATGCCGGCCGAGATCGCGGGCATGGACTGGGAGGCGCTGGAGCAGGCGGTGGCGGGTTGCCAGGCCTGCGGCCTGTGCCAGAGCCGCAAGAACACGGTGTTCGGCGTGGGTGACAGGCAGGCGCGCTGGCTGGTGGTCGGTGAAGCGCCGGGCGAGAACGAGGACCTCCAGGGCGAGCCCTTCGTCGGCCAGGCCGGCCAGCTGCTGGACAACATGCTCAAGGCCGTGGGCCTGAACCGCCAGGGCACGGGGGCGCAGGGTGTCTATATCGCCAACGTGCTCAAGTGCCGCCCACCGGCCAACCGCAACCCCCAGCCCGAAGAGGTGCTGCAGTGCGAGCCCTATCTGCGCCGCCAGGTCGCGCTGCTGCAGCCGCAGATCATCCTGGCGCTGGGCCGTTTTGCCGCCCAGTCGCTGCTGCAGCACAGCGTGCCCGACGTGGCAACCATGCCACTGGGCAAGCTGCGCGGCCAGGTGCACAGTTATGAAGGCGTGCCCGTCATCGTGAGTTACCACCCGGCCTACCTGCTGCGCACGCCGCAGGACAAGGCCAAGTCCTGGGCCGACCTCTGTCTGGCCCTGGACGTGATGCGTGCCGGCATACCGGCCTGAATGATCCAAACGGGAGAGCGGCATGAAAGCCACACTGATCCGACTGCTACTGACTTTCCTGGCCATCCTGCTGCTGCTCGCTGGCGGCTGGATCTGGTTCGCCTTGAGCTGGAGCTACGCCGAGGGCGAGCGCGCCGGTTATGTGCAGAAGCTGTCAAACAAGGGCTGGCTGTGCAAGACCTGGGAGGGCGAGATCGCCATGGTCACCATGCCCGGCGCCATTCCCGAGAAGTTCGAGTTCACCGTGCGCGACGAGGCTGTGGTGCAGCAGATCAACGACCTCTCCGGCAAGCGCGTGGTGCTGCACTACCGCCAGCACAAGTTCATTCCCACCACCTGTTTCGGTGAGACCGAGTACTTCGTCTCTGGCGTGCGCGAGGTCAGGGAGGGCGCCGCGCCGGCCCCGCTCGCGCCGCCTGTGCCGCAGCAAGGCCAGCTGAGCGCGCCGCGCTGATTCTCGGGCGGATGGAGTCCGACACGCACGTGCCGGCCTGCCGCTGAGGAGCGACCCGCGTGCATGAACCTCCCGTCCCCGACACAACCCGTCTTTTCCTCGCACTGCTGCCACCAGCGACCGTGCAGGCCGCGCTGGCGACCCACGCCGCGGCCTGGCGCTGGCCAGCCGATGCGGCGGTGTATGCCGGGGACGACTGGCACGTGACCCTGCACTACATCGGTCCCGTGCCCCGGTCACGGCTCGATGAACTGCGGGCCGGGTTGTCCCTGCCGGTCACGCCGTTCGAGCTGCGTTTTGGTGTACCGGCCCTGTGGCCGCACGGGTTGGCGGTACTGCAGCCCATGGCGGTGCCGCCGGCCTTGCAGGCTTTGCACGATGCCCTGGGCGTACGCCTGCGCCAACTGGGCCTGCGCACCGACGAACGCCCTTACCGTCCGCACCTCACCCTGGCCCGCCGCGCCGACCAGGCCGTGCCGCCGCCGCCGCCGGCCTGGGGCTAGCCGGTGCACGCCTATGTGCTGATGGAGTCGACCGGCCGGCCCGAGGCGCGCTACCGCGTGCTGCAGTGTTATGGCGACAGCGGTGCGGCGGCGGCCCTGCAGGCTTGAAGCACAATCGCTGTCCAGCAACGCCATCTTCATCCCGCCACTGCCATGACCATCCCCTCCACCGATGCCCCGCTGTCCATCGAACTTTATGACGAGCCTGGCCACCTGATCCGCCGTGCCCAGCAGATTGCCGTCTCCAAGTTCCATGAGGTGCACGGTCGCCATGTCACGCCCATCCAGTACGCCATCCTGCGCACCCTGCACGAGACCCCGGGCATCGACCAGGTCACGCTGGCCCAGCTGATTGCGCTGGACACCTCCACCACGGCCGACATCGCTGCGCGTCTGGAGACCAAGGGCTGGATCCTGCGCGAGGTGATGCCGCGCCGCCAGCGCCGCCTGTCCCTGACCCCGGACGGCGAAGAGGTGCTGCTGGAGCTCAAGCCCGGCGTGGACGTGCTCTACCAGGGCATGATGAGCAGCCTGGAGCCGGGCGAGCAGAAGGAATTCATGCGCCTGCTGCGCAAATTCGTGCACCTGCACGACCCCCAGCACCAGACCGAAGTTCGCAAGATCCGTCTCGCCGCCAAGGCCTGAGGCGGCTCTGGCCGTCGGTCGGGGACAGGGCAAGCACAGGGAAAACACGGGGTTGGAGGGTTTGACAGCCCTCAATCATTCAGTACAATGAATGACATTCAGTGTGCGGAATGTGAAACCCGCCTATTGCCTATTGTTCAACCTCAGCAGGAGCCCCTCATGTTCCCGAAAAACACTTGGTATGTCGCTGCCACGTCCGGCGAGATCGATGAGAAGCCTCTGGGCCGCAGCATCTGCAGCGAACGCATCGTGTTCTACCGCGGCCTGGAGAACAAGGTGGCCGCCGTGCAGGACTTCTGCCCCCACCGCGGTGCGCCGCTCTCCCTGGGTTATGTCTGCGAAGGCAAGCTGGTCTGCGGCTACCACGGCCTGGAAATGGGCTGTGACGGCAAGACCGTGCACATGCCGGGCCAGCGCGTGCGCGGTTTCCCGGCCATCAAGAGCTACCCCGTGGTCGAGCGCTACGGCTTCATCTGGGTCTGGCCCGGTGATGCGGCCCAGGCCGACGAGGGCAAGATCCCCGTGCTGGAGTGGTACGACAACCCCGAGTGGGCCTACGGTGGCGGCCTGTACCACATCGCCTGCGATTACCGCCTCATGATCGACAACCTGATGGACCTCACGCACGAGACCTATGTGCACAGCACGTCCATCGGGCAGAAGGAGATCGACGAGACGCCCTGCAAGACCGTGGTCGAAGGCGACATGGTGGTGACCAGCCGCTACATGAACGGCATCCTGCCGCCGCCTTTCTGGAAAGCTGCACTGCGCAGCAACAGCCTGCCCGACGACGTGCCGGTGGACCGCTGGCAGATCTGCCGCTTCAGCCCGCCCAGCCACGTGATGATCGAGGTCGGCGTGGCCCTGCAGGGCCATGGTGGCTACGACGCACCGAACGACAAGAAGGTCTACAGCGTGGTGGTGGACTTCATCACCCCCGAGACCGAAACCTCGATCCACTACTTCTGGGGCATGGCGCGCAAGTTCAACCCGAAAGACAAGGCGCTGACCGCCACCATCCGCGAAGGGCAGGGCAAGATCTTCGCCGAAGACCTGGAAATGCTGGAGCGCCAGCAGAAGAACCTGCTGCTCTGGCCCGAACGCCAGCTGCTCATGCTCAACATCGATGCCGGCGGCGTGCAATCGCGCAAGATCATCGACCGCCACATCGCCGCGGAGCAGGCCTCAGCACCCCTGGCCCAGGCCGCCTGAGACCGACCGTGAGCACCAACCCCACCCTGCAGGTGCGCGTAGCGCGCAAGGCTGTCGAGGCCCAGGACATCGTCACGCTGGAACTGGTGGCCACCGACGGCAAGGCCTTGCCGGCTTTCTCCGCCGGATCGCACGTGGACATCAGCCTGCCCAACGGCCTGACACGCCAGTATTCGCTGTGCAACGATCCGCAGGAAACGCACCGTTACCTGATCGGCGTGCTGCGCGATGCCGCCTCGCGCGGCGGCTCCCAGGCCGTGCACGAGGTCGTGCAGGAAGGCGATGTGCTGACGATCAGCGCGCCGCGCAACCACTTCGCCCTGGCCCACGACGCGAAAAAGCATCTGCTGCTGGCCGGTGGCATTGGCGTCACGCCCATCCTGTGCATGGCCGAGCGCCTGGCCATCACGGGTGCGGACTTCCAGATGCACTACGCCACGCGTGCGCCGGAGCGTACGGCCTTCCGCAGCCGCATCGCCGCATCGGCCTTTGCCGATCGCGTGCATTTCCATTACGACAGCGGCGAAGCGGTGCAGAAGCTGGACCTGGGCACGCTGCTCCAGCAGCCCGAGGCCGGCACCCATCTCTACGTCTGCGGCCCCCGGGGCTTCATGGACGCGGTGCTGGGCATGGCGCGGGCCCAGGGCTGGCCCGAGGCCCAGCTGCACTACGAATTCTTCGGTGCCGAAGTGGCCAAGTCCGACAGCGACGCGGGCTTCGAGATCAAGCTGGCCAGCTCGGGGCGCATCATCATGGTGACCAAGGACCAGACCGTGACCCAGGCCCTGGCCGCGGCCGGCGTGGAAGTCATGGTCTCCTGCGAGCAGGGCGTCTGCGGCACCTGCCTCACGCGGGTGCTCGAAGGCGTGCCCGACCACAAGGACAGTTACCTTATGCCGGATGAGCAGGCCGCCAACGACCAGTTCACACCCTGCTGCTCACGCGCCAAGACGCCGCGGCTGGTGCTCGACCTCTGAGCAACATGCAGGAAGGGGCCGGTGCGGCCCCTTCTTACAATAGCGGCATGACTTTCCTCGACATGCTGAACGCCGCCGAACGGCGCAATGGTTCCATGCTCTGCGTGGGCCTGGACCCCGAGCCGGCCCGTTTTCCCGCGGCGCTGCGCGGTGATGCCTCGAAGATCTACGACTTCTGCGCCGCCATCGTCGAGGCCACGGCCGACCTGGTGATCGCCTGGAAGCCGCAGATCGCCTACTTCGCGGCGCATCGCGCCGAAGACCAGCTCGAAAAGCTCATGGCCCACATGCGCCGTGTCTCGCCGAACGTGCCCGTGATCCTGGATGCCAAGCGCGGTGACATCGGCAGCACGGCCGAACAGTACGCCAAGGAGGCCTTCGAGCGCTATGGCGCCGACGCCGTGACCCTCTCGCCCTTCATGGGCTTCGACTCCATCCAGCCCTATCTCCAGTACCACGGCAAGGGCGCTTTCCTGCTGTGCCGCACTTCCAACCCCGGTGGCGACGACCTGCAGGCCCAGCGCCTGGCCGGCGTGCCGGGCGAGCCCCTGCTGTACGAGCACATCGCACGGCTGGCGCAGGGCCCGTGGAATACCAACGGGCAGCTGGGCCTGGTGGTGGGCGCGACCTACCCGGCGGAAATCGAGCGGGTGCGAGCCGTGGCGCCCACCCTGCCCCTGCTGATCCCCGGTGTCGGGGCGCAGGGCGGGGATGCCATCGCAACCGTCAAGGCCGGCTGGCGTGCGGGCAGCGACGGGGCCACCACGGCCCCCATCGTCGTGAGTTCCTCGCGTGCCGTGCTCTACGCCTCGCAGGGGGCGGACTACGCCGCCGCCGCGCGCCAGGTGGCACGCCAGACGAGGGACCTGCTGCACACGGCACGCGGCTGAAGGCGGCTGAAACAAAACGTAGCCGGCTGGCATGGGACAGCCTCCCGGAGGCACAATCAATCTCGTGTTTTTGCAGCCCAGGCTGCGCAGGAGTGTGGGTCATGATGAAAATGCTCAAGCAATTACCGCTGTACGCCGTGATCGGCGCCATGGCACTGGGCGGCTGCTCCGTGGTGGCCGAGGCCCCGGGTGCCAGCGGGACAGGACGTGACAGGGACCGCTACGAGCGGCGCGACGATCGCCGGGAGGATCAGCGTGAAAGCCGGCGCGACGACAAGCATGACCGCCGCGATGATCGCAGGGATGACAGGCGTGACGACCGCCGTGGTGGCTCGAACGTGCAGATCCAGATCGGCGGCTATTTTGGCGATCGCCAGCGCGCCTCGGTCTATGAGGCCTATGGCCAACCGTCGCGTGCCAACTGCCCGCCCGGCCTGGCCAAGAAGGGCAACGGCTGCCAGCCGCCCGGCCAGGCTAAGAAGTGGAGGATGGGCCAGCCCCTGCCACGTGACATCGGCCACCGCCCGGTCGAGGCCGACATCCGCGTGCGCCTGGGCACGCCGCCGGCCGGTCATGAGTTCGTGCGCGTGGCGCAGGACATCCTGCTGATCGCGGTGGGCACCGCCATCGTGATCGACGCCATCGAAGACCTGCAGCGTTAGCCGCTGACGGCCCCTACAGCAGGGGTCGCAGATAACGCCCCGTGTGGCTGGCCGGGTTCGCGGCCAGGTCCTCGGGCGTGCCCACCCCCACCACGGTGCCGCCGCCGGCGCCGCCCTCGGGCCCCATGTCGATCAGCCAGTCGGCCGTCTTGATGACGTCCAGGTTGTGTTCGATCACGACGATGGTGTTGCCCGCGTCACGCAGCTGGTGCAGGACCTTGAGCAGCAGGTCGATGTCGGCGAAGTGCAGGCCGGTGGTCGGCTCGTCCAGGATGTAGAGCGTGCGCCCCGTGTCGCGCTTGGACAACTCGAGGGCCAGCTTGACGCGCTGCGCCTCGCCGCCTGACAGCGTGGTGGCCGACTGGCCCAGCTTCACGTAACTCAGGCCCACGTCCAGCAGGGTCTGCAGCTTGCGTGCAATGGCCGGCACGGCCTTGAAGAAGGCGTAGGCCGCTTCCACCGTCAGGTCCAG
This sequence comes from uncultured Hylemonella sp., assembly GCA_963513295.1. Classification (GTDB taxonomy): domain Bacteria; phylum Pseudomonadota; class Gammaproteobacteria; order Burkholderiales; family Burkholderiaceae_C; genus Hylemonella. Next base: position 800 of record CAUPQO010000165.1, on the reverse strand, counting down.
CACCTGGGCAATGTTCTTGCCCTTGTACATGACCTCCAGTGTCTCGCGGTTGTAGCGCGCGCCAAAGCAGACGTCGCAGGGCACATAGACGTCGGGCAGGAAGTGCATCTCCACCTTGACCATGCCGTCACCCTGGCAGGCTTCGCAGCGGCCGCCGGCCACATTGAAACTGAACCGCCCCGGGCCGTAACCGCGCTCGCGTGCCATCGGCACCTCGGCCATGAGATCGCGGATGGCCGTGAACAGGCCGGTGTAGGTGGCCGGGTTGGAGCGCGGCGTGCGGCCGATGGGCGACTGGTCGACGTTGATGACCTTGTCGAAATGTTCGATGCCCTCGATCTCCCTGACGGGAGCCGGCTCGTCGTGCGCGCGGTAGAGCTGGCGCGCGACCGCCTTGTACAGCGTGTCGTTGACCAGGGTCGACTTGCCCGAACCCGAGACCCCGGTGACGCAGGTGAGCAGGCCCACGGGCACGTCCACCGTGACGTCCTTCAGGTTGTTGCCGCTGGCGCCGATGATCTGCAGGCGCTGCAAGTCGGCCCGGTCCTCGCTCTTGCGTGCCGGCTGCGCCCCGCCATCGGCGCGCTGGGGCAGCCAGGGCGTGCGGCGAGCGGGCACGGCGATCCGCAGCGTGCCTGCCAGGTACTGGCCGGTCAGCGAATCCGCATGGGCCTTGACCTCGTCATACGTGCCCTGGGCCACCACGCGGCCACCGTGCACGCCAGCGCCCGGCCCCATGTCGATCAGGTGGTCGGCCGCGCGCATCATGTCCTCGTCGTGCTCCACCACCAGCACGCTGT
>CAUPQO010000164.1:0-7379 GCA_963513295.1 uncultured Hylemonella sp. | reverse complement strand
TTCGTCGTCCGGTGGGAAGTGGTCTGCGGCTGCGAGGCGCCGGTTGGCAGGAGGGCGATCTAGCGCTGGATGACTCGCCGTCTGGTGCGCATGCTCTTGCGGAGGCGTGGCGCCTCCTCGGCGTGGATGGTGATGCCCTCGAAGTCATGGTAGGCCACCATGTCGTGCAGCTGCGCGGAGTAGAAGTTGTTCTGCGCCAGGCCGCCCTGCTGGCAGGCCACGGCCACGCCGGCCGTGGTGTGGGTGTGCATGACGCAGTGCGCGCCCTCGATCCCGGCGTGGATGGCCGAGTGCACGGTGTAGCCGGCCGGGTTGACCGGGTGCGCAGACCCGTCGAGCACGCGGCCCTGCAGGTCGATCTTCACCAAATTGCTGGCGGTGACTTCGCTGTAGTGCAGGCCGAAGGGGTTGATCAGGAACTGTTTTTCCTGGCCGCTCACGCTTTCGGGCAGGCGCAGCGTGATGTGGTTGTAGATCATCTCGGTCCAGCCCAGCATCGCGAAGATGCGGTAGCAGGCGGCGAGCTGCTGGCGCGCGGCCCATTCGTCGGCATGCATGCCGGTGGGCGTGATCGGGTGTTGCAAGGCGTTCATGGGCGCACTCCTCAGTAGACCTTGTCGCCGGCGGCCGGGGGCTTGACGTCACCTTTGTAGAGCGCGGCCAGGGCCGAGGTCTGGCGCACCAGGATCTGGGTGTCCAGGCCCACGGCGACGAAGCTGGCGCCGATCGCCAGGTAGTGGCGCGCCAGCGTCTCGTCGCTGATCAGGATGCCCGCGGCCTTGCCGCACTTCACGATGCGGCGGATCGCATCGTCAATGGCCTTCTGCACCTCGGGGTGGGTGGCCTGGCCGATGTAGCCCAGCGAGGCCGAGAGGTCGGCCGGGCCGATGAAGACGCCGTCCACGCCGGGCGTGCTGGCGATGGCTTCGAGGTTGTCGAGCGCGGTACGCGACTCGGCCTGTACCAGCAGGCAGACCTGCTCGTTGGCTTCCTTGCCGTAATTGGGGTAACGACCCCAGCGCGCCGCGCGTGTGCCCGCCATGCCGCGCACGCCCTCGGGCGGGTAGCGCATGGCCTGCACCAGCGCGGCGGCCTGCTCGGCCGTGTCCACCATGGGCACCAGCAGGGTTTGGAAGCCCAGGTCCAGGAACTGCTTGATGGTGGCCGTGCCGGCCTCGCCGTGGCCCAGCGGCACGCGACCGATGGGGTGCGAGCCCGGATAGGCCGCGATGGTTTGCAGCTGCGACAGCAGGGTGGGCAGGGTGTTGGGCGAATGCTCGGCGTCGAGCAGCAGCCAGTCGAAGCCGGCACCGGCGCAGATTTCGGTGCTGACGGGGTGGCCCAGGTTGACCCACAGGCCGATCTGGGCCTGCTGTTTGGCGATGGCCTGTTTGAAGGGGTTGACGGGTGTTTTCATGTGGAGTCCTCAGACAAAACGGAAACTCAGCTGGCCCAGGAGGCCGTAGTCGGCCTCGAACAGGTCGCCGGTCTTGGCCGGCACCGGGCGCGTGAAGGAGCCGGCCAGCACGATCTGCCCGGCTTCGAGATGTTCGCCCCAGGGGGCGAGCTTGTTGGCCAGCCAGGCAATGCCGATGGCCGGGTGGCCCTGCACGCCGGCGGCCAGGCCGGTTTCTTCCACCACGCCGTTCTGGCGCAGGATGGCGCCGACCCAGGGCAGGTCGATCGTCTTCGGGTCGACCTTGGCGGCGCCGACCACGATGCCGGCATTGGCCGCGTTGTCGCTGATGGTGTCGTAGACCTTGCGCATCACTTTCGTGTGGCGGTCGAACTGCTCGATGCGCGCGTCGATGATCTCGATGGCCGGGGTCACGTAGTCGGTGGCGGCGATCACCTGCTCCAGTGTCACGCTGGGCCCCTGCAGCGGCGCCTTCAGCACGAAGGCCAGTTCTACCTCCACCCGCGGCGCAATGAAGCGCGCGGCCGGGATGTCCAGCACCTGGCCCGGTGTGCAGGTGTAGAGCATCGAATCCAGCAGGGTGCCGTAGTCGGGCTCGTCGATCTGGCTGGACTGCTGCATGGCGCGCGAAGTCAGGCCGATCTTGTGGCCGATGACCCGGCGGCCTGCGGCGAGCTGCAGCGCGACCCAGGCGCGGCTGATGCGGTAGCCATCGTCGATGCGCATACCGGCAAAGCGTTTGGAGAAATGCTCCAGCTGGGTGCGCGTGTCCTGCGCCTGCTGCAGTTCGGCGGCCAGTTGCTGTGTGAGCTCGGGGCTGAACATGACTAGCTTTTGTTGAACAGGGGGTGCAGATTGCTGTGCTTGGCGTCGAAGACTTCGGGGCCTTCGTCGATCTGCAGCGTCACGCCGATGTGGCGCTGCGAGAAGATGGGCTGGAAATGCGCCTTGGTGGCCATCAGCAGGGCGTCGCCCGCGCGCTTGTGGACGGCAGGGGAGCGACCCCGGCCCATGCGCAGGTTGAGGTAGACGAAGGCGTAGTCGCCGCTGCCGCCCGCCGCCTTGCCGGCCGTGCCGTCGTCGGCCACCGCGTAGTGCGCGGCCGGGTAGGCCAGCACGCGCGTGCCGCCGGTGGGGAAGACCGGCTTGTTGTTCTCGTCGTGCTGCATCAGCATGACGTCGGCCAGGCTGCGGCACAGTGCCGTCATGTCGGTCTCTTCTTCGAGGTTGCCGGTGTAGAGGATGACGAGGTGAGGCATGGCGTTTTCTCAGAGACGGGGAAAGGCGCGGTAGCCGGTGGCACCGGAAGCCTGGGCCGCCGGGATGGCGCGGCCCTGCACCGGCAGCACCGGGAACACGGCATTGAGCTGGCCGGTGCCGGAAGCGCCGAAATAGGGCGTGACGATCTCGGCCTGCCCGGTGTACTCGGACCAGCCCAGCGCGCCCAGCAGCATGGCGGTGTCGTGCATGAAGCCCTCGCCGTGGCCCTTGCTGGCGTACTCGGGCAGCATCTCGCAGAAGGCCGGCCACTCGCCAGCCTGCCACATGCGAATGACGTCGCGGTCCATGCGTTCGAGCAGCGGGCTCCAGATCTTGTGCGCGTATTCGGGTGCCAGGCCGTTCTGCGCGAAGCGGTGGCTGAGCGAACCGCTGGCGAAGAAGGCCACGGTGCCGTCGTAGTGCTCTTCCACCGCGCGGCGCATGGCCCAGCCCAGGCGTGCGCTGTCGTTGAGGTAGTGCACCTGGCACAGGGCCGAGACCGAGATCACCCGGAAATGCTGGTCCTCGTTCATGTAGCGCATGGGCACCAGGGTGCCGTACTCGGGCGCCAGCGTGGTGGCCGGGTGGGCCAGGGTCTCCACGCCGTGCTCGCTGCAGACTTTCGCCAGCAGCTGGCCCAGCGCCGGGTTGCCCGGGAATTCGTAGGCGAGGTTGCTGATGAAATGCGGCAGCTCGTTGCTGGTGTACAGGCCCTTGAAATGCGGCGCGCAGTTCACGTGGTAGTTGGCGTTGACCAGCCAGTGCGTGTCGAACACCACGATGGTGTCCACGCCGAGTTCACGGCAGCGCCGGCCGATTTCCTTATGACCGTTGATCGCGTCCTGCCGCGTGCCCTGGCGCGGGCCGGGCAGCTCGCTGAGGTAGATCGAGGGAACGTGGGTGATCTTGGCGGCGAGCGCGAGTTTGCCCATGGTCAGGCCCCCCAATGAGGAATATGGTGCGAGCCTAGAGAAACTGCCACGTTCTTCGGTTCCAGGAACACCTCGTAGCTCCAGGTGCCGCCCTCGCGGCCGGTGCCGCTGGCCTTGGTGCCGCCGAAGGGCTGGCGCAAGTCCCTGACGTTCTGGCTGTTCACGAAGCACATGCCCGCCTCGATGGCGCCGGCCACGCGGTGCGCGCGGCCGATGTTCTCGCTCCAGACGTAGCTGGAGAGGCCGTATTGAATGTCGTTGGCCTTGCTGATGGCGTCGGCTTCGTCCTTGAAGGGGATCAGGCATGCCACGGGGCCGAAGATCTCTTCCTGCGCGATGCGCATGCGGTTGTCCACGTCGGCAAAGACCGTGGGCCAGACATAGTTGCCCTTTGTCACCCGCGCCGGAAGCTCGGGTGCGTAGGAGGGGCGGTCGAGCCCACCGCACAGCAGTGTGGCGCCTTCCTTGGGGCCGAGCTCGATGTAGCTGCGTACCTTGGCCAGATGGTTGGCCGAGATCATGGGGCCGATGATGGTCTTCTCATCCTGCGGGTCGCCGACCGTGATGCGTTTGGCGCGCTCGGTGAACCTCTGCACGAAGTCGGCGTAGATGCTCTGCTGCACCAGGATGCGGCTGCCCGCGGTGCAGCGCTCGCCGTTGTTGGAGAAGATCATGAAGATGGCGGCGTCCAGTGCGCGCTCCAGGTCCGCGTCGTCGAAGATCACAAAGGGGCTCTTGCCGCCCAGTTCCATGCTGAACTTCTTCAGGCCCGCGGCCTTGACGATGCGGTTGCCCGTGGCCGTGGAGCCGGTGAAGGAGATGGCGCGCACGTCGGGGTGGGCGCACAGGGGCTCGCCGGCTTCCTGGCCGTAGCCGTGCACGATGTTGAGCACGCCGGCGGGGATGCCGGCTTCCAGCGCCAGCTCGCCCAGGCGTGCGGCCGTCAGCGGCGAGAGCTCGCTCATCTTGAGCACGGCGGTGTTGCCGAAGGCCAGGGCTGGTGCCACCTTCCAGGTGGCCGTCATGAAGGGCACGTTCCAGGGGCTGATGAGGGCGCACACGCCCACGGGGTGGAAGAGCGTGTAGTTCAGGTGGGTGGGCGTGGGGTAGGTGTGGCCGTCCACACGCGTGCACATCTCGGCGAAGTAATGGAAGTTGTCGGCTGCGCGCGGGATCAGCTGCTTGCCGGTCTGGGCGATGACCTGGCCGGTGTCGTCGGTCTCGGTGCGGGAAATTTCGGGCACGTGCTGTGCGATCAGCTCGCCGAGCTTGCGTATGAGTTTGGCGCGCTCGGGCGCGGGCAGGCCCGCCCACTTCGGGAAGGCGTCTTTCGCGGCGGCCACGGCGGCGTGCACTTCGGCCGCGCCACCGGCGGCGACTTCGGCCAGCACCTCCTGCGTGGCCGGGTTGACGGTCTCGAAATAGTCGGTGCCGGCAACCGCTTTGCCGTTGATGAGGTGGTTGATGACGGTGTTCATGCGGAGCGGATGGTGTTGACGAGGGCACCGATGCCCTCGATTTCGGTGACGATGACATCTCCGGGCCGGCAGTCGACGATGCCATCGGGCGTGCCGGTCAGGATCAGGTCGCCGGCTTGTAGCGTCATGAAGCTGCTGAAGTACTCGATCAGGTAGGGCACGTCGAAGATCATGTCGCGCGTGGAGCCGGACTGCGTGACCTTGCCGTTCACCGTGGTGCTCAGCGCCAGATTCATGGGGCTGGGCACGTCCGCGGTGTCGACCCGCCAGGGGCCCAGTGGCGTGCAGGTGTCGCGGTTCTTCACGCGCAGGTTGGGCCGGTACCAGTTTTCCAGGTAGTCGCGGATGGCGTAGTCGTTGGCCACGGTGTAGCCGGCGATGACGTCATAGGCCTCGGCGCGCCGTACTTTCTTCGCTGTCCGTCCGATCACCACCGCCAGCTCGCATTCGTAGTGCATGTAATCCACGCCGGCCGGGCGCACGGTATGCGCGCGGTGGCCGATCAGCGAACCCTCGCCCTTGATGAAGACCAGCGGTTCCTCGGGGGCCTTGAAGGCCAGTTCTTTCGCATGGTCGGCGTAGTTCAGGCCCAGGGCGAGCACGGTGCGCGGCCAGGGCACGGGGGCCAGCGGCGGCAGCCAGGTCACCGCGTCGAAGTCCACCATGCGGCCATCGGCCAGCAGCAGGCGACCATCGCGCTCGGTGGCGTCGTGGATGGCGCCGTCGCAGGCGACACGTGCGTGTTTCATGCCTGCTCCTCCACCAGCGTGTTCGTCAGCACGCCCAACGTCGGTACGCCGGCGGCACGGATCTCGATGCGCTGTCCGGCGCGCGCCAGCGGCCGCTTGGCACCCAGGCCCAGCAGCAGCACATCGCCGTGGCGCAGGGTCATGAACTCGCTGACGTCGGCGACCAGTTGTGCCGCCGGGCGCAGCATGCGCCCCAGGTCCACCGTCTGCTGCAGCCGGCCGTCGACGCGCACCTCCAGCCGCAGCCGGTTCGGGGCGCCCACTTGCTCGGGCGTTGCGAAGCGCGGGCCGATGCCGAGGAAGCCGTCGAGGTTCTTGTACTTGACGGGGGGGCGGTAGTAGCTCGCATGCGGCAGCGAGAGATCGTTGAGCAGGACATAACCGGCCACGTGCTCCAGGGCGGCCTGCGGGCGCACCTGATGGGCGGGGGTGCCGATCACCAGGGCCAGGCTGGCGCCGATCTCCACCTCGGGTGCGTGGCCGGGTACCGAAATGGCGGCACCGCAGGCGCTCCAGGTGTTGGCGGTTTTCACGTAAAGCACGGGCGCCTTTGGCGGCGCCTTGTAGGGGGGCTCGCTCATCCGCCCGGCCCAGTTGTTCCACTCATCTTTCGAGTTGAGCAGCACGCCGTAGACGGTGCCGGCAGACCAGACAGGCGCCATGCTCATGCCGGTTCCTCCAGGGCGATCAGTTCATCGAGCAGCCCGTAGAGCTGGCCCAGTTTTTCCTTGCCCAGCGACTTTTCCATCCAGGCGTAGTGCGCCTCGATGCTGTGCGAGAGCGTGTCCACCAGCTGGCGGCCCTGGTCCGTGGCCTCGACCACGGTGCGGCGCTGGTCGGTGGCATCACGCGCACGGCGGATCAGGCCGTCGCGTTCCATGCGGGTCAGCACTCCGGTCAGGCTGGGGCCGAGGATGTAGGCCTCGCGCGCCACGCGCCCGGTTTCCACCACGCCGTGTTCGCCCAGCACGCGCAGCACGCGCCACTGCTGGTCGCTCAGGCCGTGCGCGCGCAGGCCGGGGCGGGTGTGCGCCATCACGGCTTCGCGGGCCTGCAGCAGCAGGCGGGGCAGATTGCGGTGTCGAAAGGACGTGGACATGGGTTGGTTTTGATTTATTTAATATGTTAAATGTTTTGCTGCTGTGTTCAAGCCCGTCCGGCACCTACAGGCCCCGGACTTACCCGAGCTGTAAGTTCATACAGTATTCGGGTACCATGCGCGGATGGCTAAAGACAAGACCATCTACACCTGCAACGAGTGCGGCGGCACCAGTCCCAAGTGGCTGGGCAAGTGCCCGCATTGCAATGCCTGGAACTCGCTGATCGAGTCCGTGGCCGAGAGCGCTGCGCCCGCCAAAAACCGTTTTGCCGCGCTTGCGAAAACCGCCGAGGTGGTCGCGCTGGCCGACATCGAGGCTTCTGATGTGGAGCGCACGCCGACCGGCCAGGACGAACTGGACCGCGTGCTGGGTGGTGGCATCGTCGAAGGCGGGGTGGTGCTGATCGGCGGCGACCCGGGCATCGGCAAGTCCACCCTGCTGCT
>CAUPQO010000163.1:0-7421 GCA_963513295.1 uncultured Hylemonella sp. | reverse complement strand
GGTTGATGCCGAAGGCATCGTCGCCCATCAGGGCCTCCCCGGACAGCTTAAGCAGAATACGCTTGTAGGCTGGCTTGGGGTCGGACATGAAGGGCTCCTTGCAGATGATGGTGATACGCGATCCGGACAGACGGAATTTACAGGATTTCGCCTGGCCGAACCGTCGCTCGGCCAGTGGACTGTCAGCCCGCCTGCTTGGCAGCGGCCACCTGGGCCGCCACTTCGGCGGCGAAGTCGTCGACCTTCTTTTCGATGCCCTCGCCCACCACGTACAGGGTGAAGCCCTTGACGCTGGTGCCGGCAGCCTTGAGCATCTGCTCGACGGTCTGCTTGTCGTTCTTCACGAAGGGCTGGTTGAACAGCGAGACTTCCTTCAGGAACTTCTGCACACCGCCCTCGATGCGCTTGGCCACGATGTCGGCGGGCTGCACGGGCTTGCCCGCCGCCTCAGCGGTCTTGCGATCCTCTTCGGCCTTGCCGGCGGCCACGGCACGCTCTTTTTCGATCAGCTCGGCCGGCACATCGGCGCTGGTCAGCGCCACGGGCTTCATGGCGGCCACGTGCATGGCCACATCCTTGGCGGCGGTCTCGTCACCGTCGAACTCGACCACCACGCCGATGCGGGTGCCGTGCAGGTAGGCGGCCAGCTTGGCGCCCGAGGAGAAATGCTTGAAGCGACGGAAGCTCATGTTCTCGCCGATCTTGCCGATCAGGCCCTTGCGCACGTCTTCCAGGGTGGGGCCGAAGCCGTCCTGGCTGTAGGGCAGCGCGCCCAGGGCGGCCACGTCGGCCGGATTGTGCTTGGCGATCAGATCGGCAGCCGCCTTGGCCAGGGCCAGGAAGCTGTCGTTCTTGGTCACGAAGTCGGTCTCGCAGTTCACTTCGATCAGGGCGCCGGTGCTGCCGCTGATGGAGCTGGCCACCACGCCTTCGGCGGTCACGCGCGAAGCGGCCTTGCCGGCCTTGGTACCCAGCTTCACACGCAGCAACTCTTCGGCCTTGGCCATGTCGCCATCGGCTTCGGTCAGCGCCTTCTTGCATTCCATCATCGGGGCGTCGGTCTTGCCGCGCAGTTCGGCGACCATGCTTGCGGTAATTGCAGCCATCTTCTTACTCCGTCATCAATTCAAAATCAGATTGGGACTAAAAAAAAGGGGCACAGCGCCCCTTTCTTCGGGTCGGGCGTGGATCAGGCGGAAGCTTCGTTCACTTCCACGAACTCGTCGCCGCTCTCGGACGCCACGGCCTTGACCACGTCATCCACGGCGTTGGCACGGCCTTCCAGGATGGCGTCGGCAATGCCGCGGGCGTACAGCGTGACGGCCTTGGACGAGTCGTCGTTGCCGGGGATCACGTAGTCGATGCCTTCGGGCGAATGGTTGGAGTCGACCACGCCGATCAGCGGGATGCCCAGCTTCTTGGCTTCGGCAATGGCGATCTTGTGGTAACCGACGTCGATCACGAAGATGGCGTCCGGCAGTGTGTTCATGTCCTGGATGCCGCCGATGTCCTTCTCGAGCTTCTCGAGTTCACGGGCGAACATCAGCTGCTCTTTCTTGCTCATGGCGTCCAGGCCGGTTTCCTGCTGGGCCTTCATATCCTTCAGACGCTTGATCGAGGTCTTGACGGTCTTGAAGTTGGTCAGCATGCCGCCCAGCCAGCGCTGGTCGACGTAGGGCACGCCAGCGCGCTGGGCTTCAGCGGCGACGGTCTCGCGAGCAGTGCGCTTGGTGCCGACCATCAGGATGGTGCCGCGCTTGGCAGCCAGCTGCTTGGCGAACTTGGCTGCGTCCTGGAACATCGGCAGCGATTTTTCCAGGTTGATGATGTGGATCTTGTTGCGATGGCCAAAGATGAAGGGGGCCATCTTGGGGTTCCAGAAGCGGGTCTGGTGGCCAAAATGGACACCGGCTTCCAGCATTTGACGCATGGTCACGGACATGTGAATAACTCCGAAGGTTGGGTCTAAAATCCGGTCCTCTTTGCAATCGGCGTCTGGCGCCGGCTGCAACACCTGGATGGACCGGTTTGCGATTTGCTCTGCGGCTGCTTGCGCGAGATGCGCAGGCCCTTCCAGCAAAGCCGAACGAGTATAGCACAGCCCCCTATGACACCCGCCGCAGACCTCCACGCCACCCGCCAGCGCCTGCTGGGCGGCCAGGGCAGCGCCCAGACTGAAATCGAGTCGGCCATTGAACGCGCCCATGCACCGGCCTGCGCCCATGCATTCCTCCAGACCGACTTCGACGGCGCCCGCGCCCAGGCCGCGGCCGCCGACCCGTCCCGGCAGCCCCTTGCCGGGCTGGCCGTCTCGGTCAAGGACCTGTTCGACGTGGCCGGCCAGGCCAGCCGCGCCGGCTCCGTGGTGCTGACAGACGCAGCGCCGGCCCGCCAGGACGCCGTGGCCGTGGCCCGGTTACGCGCCGCCGGCGCCGCCCTGATCGGTCGCAGCAACATGAGCGAGTTCGCCTATTCGGGGGTCGGCGTCAACCCGCACCACGGCACTCCGGCCAATGTGGTGGCCGCCGACGTGCCGCGCGTGCCGGGCGGCTCCTCCAGCGGCGCGGCCGTTTCGGTCGCTGCGGGCGCCGCCTTCGTCGGCCTGGGCTCGGACACCGGTGGCTCCATCCGCATTCCCGCCGCCCTGCAAGGCCTGGTCGGCTTCAAGAGCACCCAGCGCCTGGTGCCGCTGGACGGCACGGTGCCCCTGTCGTTCACGCTGGACACGGCCTGTGCCATCACACGCTCGGTGCGCGACGCCATCACCGTGCACGAGATCCTGGCCGCACGCCACGTCACCCGCAGCCATGCGCCGCTCTGCGCCTACCGGCTGGCCGTGGTGCCGCAGGTGATGTTCGATGGCATCGACACCACCGTGGCGCGCGCCTTCGAGCGCACCCTGCAGGCCCTGCGCGCCGCCGGCGCCCGCATCGAAGAAATCCCCCTGCCAGCTCTGAGTGACCTGGCGGGGCTGCAGGCCAGCGGCGGTTTTGCCGCCGCCGAGAGCTATGCGTGGCACCGCCACCTGCTGGCAGACCATGCCGCCCGGTACGACCCGCGCGTGCTGACACGCATCCGGCGCGGCGCGGCCATCAGCGCGGCCGACTACATCGACCTGCAGCAGGCGCGACGCAGCTGGATCGCGCGCGTCGAGTTGGCCCTGGCCGGATTCGACGCCGTGCTCTCCCCCACCGTACCCATCGTGGCGCCCCCGCTGGCCGACGTGCAACCAGGAAGCGAACACGACGAAACCTTCTTCCGCATCAACGGCCTGCTGCTGCGCAACCCCAGCGTGGTCAACCTGCTGGACGGCTGCGCGATCTCCCTGCCCTGCCACATGCCGGACGAGCTGCCGGTGGGCCTCATGATCTGGCAGGGCGCGATGCGCGATGATGCGGTCCTGAACATCGCACAGCAGATCGAAACCCTGCTGCGCCCACAACAACCATAATCCCCCATCCCGCTGGTTAACCTGACCCGTGGGCACCATCTCCCCATTCATGAAAATTGCAGTCATCGGCGCCGGCATCATCGGCGTCACCACCGCCTGGGAACTCGCCCGCGACGGCCACGAGGTCACGGTATTCGAACGCCGCATTGCCGCAGCCGAGGAAGGCAGCTTCGCCAACACCGGCATCCTCGCACCCGGCTACACCGCCCCCTGGGCCGCCCCGGGCATGCCTTTCAAGATCCTGCGCCACCTGCTGCTGCGCCACGCGCCGGTGCACTTTTCCCTGCCCCTGAGCGGCAGCGACCTGGCCTGGATGTGGAAGTCCTGGCGCGCCTGCGCCAGCGACACCTATCTGCGCAACCGCCAGAGTCTGCTGGGCCTGGCCCGCTACAGCCACACCCGCCTGCAGGCACTCGCCACTGAACTTGAATTCGAATTCGACCGCAGCCAGGGCCTGCTGGTGCTGCTGCGCTCGGAGCACGACCATGCCCTGCTGCGCCACGGCCTGCAACTGCTGCGCGACCAGGGCCACGCGCATCGCGAGCTCAAGCCCGAGGAAGCGCGAGCCATCGAGCCGGCCCTCAATCCCGACACCGCTTTCCACAGCGCCCTGCACCTGCCCGATGACGAGGTGGGCAACTGCCGGCAGTTTGCCCTGCTGCTCAAGAACGCGGCGCTGGCCCGTGGCGTGCAATTCGCCTTCGGGACCACGGTCGAACGCCTGACACCTGGCCAGGGCATGGACGTGCAACTGGCCGGCGAGTCGCAGCCGCGCCGCTTCGACGCAGCCGTGCTCTGCGCCGGTGCCGACTCGGCCCGCCTGTTGCGCCCGCTGGGTCTGAAAATTCCGCTGGCCGCCGTGTATGGCTATTCGGTCAGCGCCACGGTACGCGAACCGCTGAACGCCCCGCGCAGTGCCGTCATGGACGAGCGCTACAAGGTGGCCATCGCACGCCTGGGCAACCGGGTGCGCGTGGGTGGCGGGGCTGAACTGGGCGGCCGTCCCGAGCGCCAGCGCAAGGACGCCCTGCAGACCCTCTACAAGGTGCTGCACGACTGGTTCCCCGGCGCGGCCGTGCTCTCCAGCGGTGTGCAGACCTGGAAAGGCGCACGCCCCATGCTGCCCGACGGCCCGCCCCTGCTGGGCGCCAGCGGCATCCCGGGCCTGTGGCTGAACTGCGGCCACGGTGCCAGCGGCTGGGCCCTGGGCTGTGGCTCGGCCCGTGCCCTGGCCGACCTCGTGGCCGGCCGCTCACCCGAACTCGCGCTGGACGGCTTCGGCATCGAACGACTGCAGACCTGAGGGGGGATTGTGTACAGTAGGCGCTCTCCCGGTACACAATGCAATCATGAGTCCTGAACTGTCGCAAAAACTGGCAGCTGCCGTCGAAGGCATGCCCGCTTTCCCCAAGAGCGTGCAGGCCATCCTGGACCTGACACGCGACGTGAACTGCACGCCCAAGGACCTGGTGCAGGTGATCGACAAGGACCCGGTGGTCACGGTCAAGATCCTCAAGGTCATCAACTCGGCCTACTACAGCCTGCCCAAGCAGGTCACCTCGATCAACCACGCCGTGGTCTTCCTGGGCTTCAACACCATCAAGAACCTGGCCCTGGGCATCGCCGCCATCGGCATGCTGCCCAAGAGCAATGCCGCTGGCTTCGACGTGCAGCAATACCTGCTGCACTCGCTGGCCACGGCCAATCTCGCCAAGAAGATCGCCAGCGACGTGGAAGGCGCCGACCCGATGGACTGCTTCATCGCCGGCCTGCTGCACGACTTCGGCAAGGTGGTGTTCGCCCAGTTCATGCCCAACGAGTTCCGCCAGGCACTGGAGGCCAGCAAGCAGGACGGCAGTTCGCTGCATGAGGCCTTGCGCAAGACCATCGGCGTGGACCATACGGTGGTGGGCGGCATGCTGGTTCAAAAATGGCGCTTCGCCCCGAACCTGGTCGAAACCATCCAGAACATGCATGGTGCCGACCTGAAGGACACGCCCATGGTGGCCTGCGTCTTCGCGGCCAACCAGATCAGCAAGAAGCTGCAGTTCGGCTTCGGCGGCAACTGCCACATCGACGAACTCACGCTGCCAATGGCCGTGCGACTGGGCGGCAACCTGGATGACGTGATAGCCCGCCTGGGCGACCTCGATGCCCTGTTCGAGGAAGCCAAGGTCTTCTCCAAGCTCGAATCATGAAAGTCAAGTTCTGGGGTGTGCGCGGTTCGATCGCCTCGCCGGGGCCGCACACGGTGCGCTACGGCGGCAACACCACCTGCATCGAGGTACGCACCGACAACAACGAGCTCATCATCCTGGACGCGGGCACCGGCATCTTCCCGCTCTCGCAGACGCTGCTGGCCGAGCTGCCGGTGCAGGCCAACGTGCTCATCACCCATTCGCACTGGGACCACATCCAGGGCCTGCCCTTTTTCATCCCCAACTTCATCCCCGGCAACGTGCTGCGCCTGCATGGCGCCCACGACCCGGTCTCGGGCCAGGGGGTGGAGCAGGTCATGTCGGTGCAGCTGCAGTACAGCTACTTCCCTGTGCGCGAAGCCGAAATGAAGGGCGCCATCGAATACGTGACGCTGATGCCCGAACAGAGCATCCAGGTGGGCAGCGCCAACATCACGCCCTACCTGCTGAATCACCCGGTCATCAACTTCGGCTACCGCATCGAGGCGGGCGGCAAGTCGGTCTTCTTCACCGGCGACCACGAGCCGCCCTACAACATCTACGCGCCGGACGACGCCGAATACGCCGAGTACCAGTCCTTCGTCGACGAGAAGCAGGCCGCCATCATCCAGGGCATGCAGGGCGTGGACGTGCTGATCGCCGACACCTCCTACACGGCGCAGGAATACCCGGCCAAGGTCGGCTGGGGTCACGGCACCTTCGCAACCAGCATCGAATACGCCAAACAGGCCAGGGCCAAGGTGCTTTACTGCACCCACCACGAGCCCACGCGCAGCGACGATGCACTGGAGGCCGCTTTCGCCCAGGCGGTAGCAGACAACCCGGTGCCCGCCGGCGGGCCCGAGATACGGCTGGCCTTCGAAGGCCACAGCTACGAATTCTGAGCCGGACCGGCTCCATGCACCGCGTCCCTTCCGGCCAGCCCCAACCCCTGTACAGCGCAGCCGCCACGCGCACGCTGGAAGCAGCGCTCGCCAGCACGCTGGCGCCCCATACCCTGATGCAGCGCGCCGGCCTGGCCACGGCCCGGCTGGCCCTGGCCATCGCTCCGCACGCACGCCGCTACTGGATCGCCTGCGGGCCCGGCAACAACGGCGGCGACGGCCTGGAAGCGGCCATGCACCTGCAGCAGTGGGGCAAGACGCCCCTCGTGAGCTGGCTCGGCACCGCGGCCAGCGCACCCGCCGATGCGCGCGCCTCACATGCCCGCGCCGTGGCGGCCGGCGTGCACTTTGTCGACACCCCACCCGCGGACTACGAGGCCTGCATCGATGCCCTGCTCGGCACCGGCACGAACCGTGCGCCCGAAGGCCGGCTGGCCGACTGGATCACACAGATCAACAGCCTGGCCGCGCCGGTGCTGGCGGTGGACCTGCCCTCCGGCCTGAATGCCGACACCGGCGCCACGCCTGGCTCTTGCGTGCGCGCCAGCCATACGCTTTGCCTGCTCACGCTCAAACCCGGCCTCTACACGGCGCAGGGCCGCGACCAGACCGGTGTGGTCTGGTACGAGTCCCTCGGTGCAGACCTGGGGTCCATCGCCCCCCAGGCGGGGCTGGGGGGCACACCCGCCGCGCGCACCCGCCGGCACGCCACACACAAGGGCAGTTATGGTGATGTGGCCGTCATCGGCGGCGCACGCGGCATGAGCGGCGCCGCCCTGCTGGCCGCCCGCGCAGCGCTGCACCACGGCGCCGGTCGCGTTTATGTCGGTCTGCTCGATGAGAGCGGCATGGCGGTGGACCCGACACACCCCGAGCTGATGTTCCGCG
>CAUPQO010000162.1:0-7677 GCA_963513295.1 uncultured Hylemonella sp. | reverse complement strand
GGCCTGGCCCACGCCTGCCACCACCCCCATCGGCCAGGCCTATGCAAGCCAGCTGGCCCGGCACGAAGGCCAGTCCGGCCTGCACACCCTGTCCAGCGGCATGGACGCGCTGGGTGCGCGCGCGGCCCTGGCCGAGGCTGCGCAGCACACGCTGGACCTGCAGTACTACATCCTGCGCAAGGACACGACCACCCAGCTGCTGATGGCCAGGGTCTTGCGCGCGGCGCAGCGCGGCGTGCGCGTGCGCCTGCTGGTCGATGACCTGGACGCCGCCGGCAAGGACCTGGACCTGGCCGCGCTCGCCGGGTTTGCCAACGTCGAAGTGCGCGTCTTCAACCCCTTCTCGAGCCGCGGCGCCTTCGGCGTGTCGCAGCTGCTCGAATTCATCGGCAACGGGCAGCGGCTCAACCGCCGCATGCACAACAAGCTCTGGGTGGCCGACAACGCCATGGCCGTGATCGGGGGGCGCAACCTCGGCGACGAATACTTCGATGCCAGCGGCCAGCTCAACTTCAGCGACCTCGACATGCTGGTGGCCGGCCCGGCGGTGGGCGAGATCTCGCACGGCTTCGACAGCTACTGGAACAGCGAGTGGGCGGTGCCGATCCAGGCCTTCGTCGCGCAGGCGCCGCCGCCCGAAGCGCTGGCCCGCTTCGAGCAGGACCTGCAGGCCCGGGTGGCGGAGTTCCGCGACACCGATTACGCGCGGGCACTGCGCGAAGGCGGCATCGGGTCCACCCTGCGTGCGGGGCGCATCCCCCTCATCATGGCGCCGGCCCTGGTCTTCGCCGACCCGCCGCACAAGGTGGTCACGGGGAGCGCGGCCTCCGGCACCAACCCGGTGTTCGCCGAGCGCATCCGCCCCCTGGTGACCCAGGCCCGCCGCGAACTGATCCTCATCTCGCCCTACTTCATCCCCAGCGAGCAGGGCATGCTGGCGTTTGAACAACTGGTGCAGCGTGGCGTGCGCGTGCGTGTGCTGACCAACTCCCTGTCCTCGGCCGATGTGGTGCCGCTGGCGCACGGCGGCTACGCCCGCCACCGCGAGCGCCTGCTCGCCGCCGGGGTGGAACTCCATGAGATGCGCCCCGAGCGGTTGGAGACGGTCCGCAGCCGGCTGGGCGGGGGCTCTGCCGCCTACCTGCACACCAAGGCCATCGTGATAGACCGCCGCCATGTGGTGGTGGGCTCCATGAACCTCGACCCGCGCTCGCGGCTGTCCAACACCGAGGTCGGCCTGCTGAGCGAAAGCACCGAACTCGGCGCCATCATCGGCCAGCTGTTCGACGACGCCGTGCGCCCGGCGCGCGCCTACCGCGTCAGCCTGCTGGCGGCCGAAGAAGCAGGGCAAGCCCGGCAGCTGCAGTGGACGACCGAGGAGCAGGGCGCCCCGGTGTCCTACACGCAGGAGCCGGGGGCCGGCTTCTGGCGCCGCCTGTTCTCACGTCTGCTGGGCATGGTGGCGCCGCAAGACCTGCTGTAGCGCCGCGCCGCAAAACTTCCCGGGTCAGCCCTGCACCTCGAACAGCGTGCCCAGGCCGCCGGCGTGGTGCTCCAGCACATGGCAGTGGATCAGCCAGTGCCCGGGGTTGTCGGCCACGAAGGCCACTTCCACCCGGTCGCGCGGGGCCAGCAGCACGGTGTCGCGCCAGGGGCGCTCGGGCAGCGCCTCGCCGTTGCGTGTGAGGATGCGGAAGTGGTGCCCATGCAGGTGCATGGGGTGCCACCAGGCCGTGTTGTTCTCGAAGGTCAGGCGCACGCTGCGGCCCGTCGGCACGCGGAACTCGGCCGCATGGCCGGCGTGCTCGCGGTCATGGCGCATGTGGGCCTGGCCATTGATAGTCCAGGCCGGGGCGGCCTCGCGCGCGCCACCCTGCAGGCGCAGCCGTCGCGCCTCGCGTTCGGCCGTGGATTCCTGCGGCCAGCCATCGCGGCTCATGGCGCCGCCGCCCAGCTGCAGGGTGTGGACCAGCGCTTGCGCCAGATCGGGCTCGGGCAGGGGCTCGCGCTGCGCGGGCAAGGGCGCCGGGCGCGCAGCCGAGGGCGGGCCTTGCACCTCCAGCGTGGCCAGGCTGCGTTCGCCGCGGCCATAGCTGTCATTCAGCTGGTAACGGCCGGCGCTCGTGGCGTCGATGATGAAGTCCGTGCGCATGCCCGGGCCCAGCAGCAGCTCGCCTTCCCAGGGCACGGCCGTTGCGGCGGGCATGCCGTCGCGCGCGATCAGCCAGGCCGGCAAGCCTTCGAGGCTGAGCGCAAAGATGCGCGCATTGGCCGCGTTGATCAGGCGCAGGCGGATGCGCTGGCCGCTCTGCAGGGCGTGCACCAGGTCCACCTGCCCGTTCACGGTGAGTTGCTGGCCCAGGCGGCCGGCGTGCGCCACGTCGTGGAAGTTGTAGAAATTCTCCGTTATGCGGCCATTGGCATCGAGCCGCCAGTCATCGAGCAGCCAGACCAGGTCCAGGTCCACCGGCGGCGGCGCGTCGTCCTCCACGATCAGCGCGCCAGCCAGGCCGCGCTCCACCTGCTCGGGCGTGCCCAGGTGCGGGTGGTACCAATAGGTGCCGGCGTCTGGCAGCGCGAAGCGGTAGGGGAAACGTTCACCCGGCGCCACCGCGGCCTGCGTGAGGCCGGGCACGCCATCCATGGCATTGGGCAAGCGGATGCCGTGCCAGTGGATGGTGCTGGGGTCGGGCAGCTGGTTGTGCAGCGTCAGGTGCAGCACCGCACCGCGCTTGAAACGCAGCACCGGGCCGGGCACCTGGCCTTCGTAGGCCCAGACCGGGAGCGCGGGCTGGCCGGCGGCGGCCAGGGTGACGGGAGCGGCGCTCAGGGTGCGGGGTGTGGCGGCCCTGGCAAAAAGCGGTGCCGTCAGCGCGGGGGTGCAGGCCAGGGTCTGCAGCAGATCACGACGCTTCATGATGGTTTGCTCCTGTCGATCCGCCACAGCTTACCGTTTTGCAGTTCCGATGAAATTCCGGAAGGTCTTGTGCTCGCTTTCGACCCTAACCGTCCTCAACCGCCAAAGCGGATTGACCGCATCCGGACTGAAACTGACAGTTGAGCGGGAGTATTGACCGTCAGCTATTGGCCGACAGCCGTCGAAGACAATGACAGCAACACGTCATCTGGCCATGCTGTGGTCCGGTCCGGTCCGGTCCAGGCCA
The DNA here is from genome assembly GCA_963513295.1 of uncultured Hylemonella sp. Lineage (GTDB taxonomy): Bacteria > Pseudomonadota > Gammaproteobacteria > Burkholderiales > Burkholderiaceae_C > Hylemonella. The sequence goes on along the minus strand of CAUPQO010000162.1, from coordinate 4,513 downwards.
GTTCCCTTTCAGCCCTCCCCATATCCATATCCATGTCCACCTTCCCCCCCTGCCCCCAGTGCCATTCCGAGTACACCTACGAAGACGGCGACAACTACATCTGCCCCGAATGCGCGCATGAGTGGCCCCGGGTGGCCGCCGTCGCGGCACCGGAGCAGCGCGTGTGGAAGGATGCGCATGGCAAGCCGCTGCAGGACGGCGACACGGTGACGCTGATCAAGGACCTCAAGCTCAAGGGCTCCTCCACGGTGGTGAAGGTGGGCACCAGGGTGAAGAACATCAGGCTGGTGGACAGTGACCACGACATCGACTGCAGGCTCGACGGCATCGGCGCCCTGCAGCTCAAGAGCGAGTTCGTCAAGAAAGCCTGAGCCCCCGGCTCGCACAGGGTGCGCAAGCAAGCCGCGCGACCGTGTTTTCTGCATACCGGGGCGGCGCCAGGCACTGGCCGCGGTGGCCCTGCCTCGGTATGATGGTTCGAACAGCCCCTCGGGGCCCGACACCGCCCATCCGACCAGGGAAGCACCCGCCCCATGACGCTGGACCTCATCTACAGCACTGCGCTGCTGCTCGCGCTGTCGGCGCTGTACGAGTTCAACATCCGCGTCTGGGGCCAGCGCCTGCTCGCGGCCCAGGTCTGCGCCGGCCTGATCTTCGGCGCCATCTGCATCGTCGGCATGCTGCACCCCGTCCATCTGGCGCCCGGGGTCATCTTCGACGCGCGCTCGGTCATCCTGGGCGTGGCCGGCATCTTCGGTGGCCCGGTGGTTGCCGTCATCGCCGGCCTGATGGCCGGCGCCTACCGCCTGTGGCTGGGCGGCGCCGGCGCCCTGGTGGGCGCGGCCGTGGTCACCACCTCGGTGCTCTTCGGCCTGGGCATGCGTGTCGCCCTGCGCCGCGGCTGGGCCCAGCCCAGGCTGCTCGATTTCCTGATGTTCGGCGCGATGCTGCACCTCGCCGCCCTGGGCTGGTTCCTGCTGCTGCCCCTGCAGCACCTGCAAAAGCTGCTGGAGACGCTGGCCTTCCCCTACCTCTTCGTGCTGGCCCCCAGCACGGCCCTGCTAGCCCTGCTGCTGAACGACCTGCAGGAGCAGCGGCATGCCAAGCAGGCCCTGGCACGCAGCGAAGCCATGCGCCGCGCCATCACCCGGGCCTCGCCCGACCTGCTGTTCGTGCTGGACGAAGATGGCCGTTACCTGGAGGTGGTGTCGCCCGAGGAGCACCTGCTCTACAGGCCGCTGGCCGAAACCCTGGGCAAGCGCATGGACGAGACCCTGCCCCCGGCCGAGGCCAGGCGTTTCCAGGATTTCCTGCTGCAGACGCTGAAGGCCGGCACACCGCAGAAGATCGAGTACGAGCTGGACACCCTGGGCGGACGCCATGTGTTCGAGGGGCGAGCCCAGGCGCTGGACATCCGGGTGGAGGGCAAACGCGCCGTCGTTTTCGTGGCCCGCGACATCACCGAGCGCGTGAAGGCCGAGCAGGACCGGCGCGTGGCGGCGGTGGCCTTCGAGTCACGCCAGGCCATGCTGGTGAGCGACGCCAGCTCCGTCATCCTGCAGGCCAACCAGGCCTTCCTGGACCTGCTGGGCTACAGCCGCGAGGAGCTGATCGGCCGCAAGACCACCATCCTGCGCTCGAGCCGGCACGACACCGCCTTCTACGAGGCCATGTGGGAGAGCATCCGCAAGACGGGCAAGTGGGAAGGCGAAATGTGGGTCTCGCCCAGGCGCGACACTCTCATCCCCCTGTGGACGACCATCAACGCGGTGCGCGACGGACAAGGCAACGTGACGCATTACGTGTCGGCCATGAACGACATCTCCGAGCGCAAGCTGCAGGAGGAGGAGATGCGCGCCATCGCCTTCTACGACCCGCTCACCGCCCTGCCCAACCGCCGCCTGCTGCTCGAGCGCCTGCAGCGCGCCCTGACGCTGACACGACGCAACGGCCAGCACGGTGCCCTGCTCTTCGTGGACGTGGACAACTTCAAGGACATCAACGACAAACACGGCCACCATGCGGGCGACCTGCTGCTGCAGGAGATCGGCAGCCGGCTGGGCCGGGTGGTGCGCGAGTCCGACACCGTGGCGCGCATCGGGGGCGACGAGTTCGTGCTCGTACTGGAGCACCTGAACGAAGACCCCGCGCTGGCCCGCACTGAAGCCCGCCAGATCGCCGCCAAGGCCCTGCTGACCATGGCCAGGCCTTATGACCTCGAAGGCCTGGCCTACCACGCCAGCGGCAGCATCGGCATCGCCATGTTCAACCAGGCCGAAGTCGACCTGGACCTGCTCATGCGCCAGGCCGACGAGGCCATGTACCAGGCCAAACACGCGGGCAGGAACACCGTGCACATGCACGGGAACTGAAGCTCAGGCGCCGACTTCCTGCGCGGTGAGGGTGTAGTCGGTGCGGTAGAGCGCGCGCACGATGCCCCGGGCGCCCCGGGCCTCCAGCGCTGTCTGGCCCAGTTCGGTGTCCGCCAGAGACTCCAGGCTCTCCTGGTCGTAGCCCGTGACAAGCAGGGCCCAGTCCACACCGGCGTCGGCCCCGCGTATGCGTTGCTCGCTGGTCATCTGGGCAACGAGCGCACCCTCCAGCAGGTGCACGCTGCCCAGGCCCGGCCGTGTGGGCAACTGCGGCAGCAGGTCCCGCAGCAGCCAGTCACGCAAGGCTTCTTTCTGGTCGGCCGCGGGGGCGAAACGCAGCAGCAGGCCGACGTGCCCCATGCCCAGGCCGTGCGAGCCGATGACGGAACACAGGCCGCGCGTCATGCCGCGGTAGTGCGGCATCATCTTCGAAGTCCAGGGGCTGGGGTGGTTCAGGCGCTGCAGATAGGCATCGGAAGACAAGGTTGCAAGTTGCGCCACTTCATACAGCACGCAGTACCGGGGCTGCCCCTGCAGCGCCACCCAGCGTGTGCCCCTGAGAAAACCCGGAATGGACAGGCGCTCGGGCAGGTGCTCGTGCGTGTGCCAGTCGTCATGCTCGGAAATCGCTGCCGGGGCGATGTCGAAGGACAGCAGCATGGCGGCTTGGCCGAGCAGGGGCATACGCGTGACTCCGTGGAAAGATGAATTCACTTCACGATGGATCAGGCATCGTTGCCCGGGGCCTGCGATTCGTATTCAATGCCCCCGATGTATGGGACCATGTAGTTGTAGATGGCACACCCGACGGCGACCATCACGTAACCAAACACCAGATAGAAGACCGGGAACAGCACAAACATGAACATCGGCGGCCCCATGCCTTCCGGCGCCGTCATGCCGACAATCAGCATGAAGGGCAGCACGAAGACCAGTGAGCCGAGTGCCATGAGCACGGCAAAGACCTTGGCGTTCTGGTGAGGGGAAAACCTGGCGATTTGTTGTTTCATGGTGTGGCGCCTCCCTGCGCCTGCTTGATGTCAACCGGGGACCGATTGCTGTACGCAGCGCCACTGGAGCGGAAATCGCCAGACAGCGCCTGCCGTGCGGATTCTAGGGAGGTCTGGCGCCAGCGCCTATCCCCCAAAAGGGTCAGTGCAAGCTGGAGGAAATCCGGTCACTGCATGGAGTGCAGGGAAACGCTGCCGCCACCCAGGGCCAGCGCACGCTCCAGCAAGAGGGCGCGTTCGCGCTGGTTGTGGGTCAGCGTGGCCGCGCGTTCGAATTCGGCCCTCGCCTCGGCGCTGCGGCCCAGGCGGGCCAGCAGGTCACCGCGCACACTGGGCAGCCACTGATAACTCTGCAGGGCCTTGTCGGTACGCAGGGTGTCGACGATGGCCAGGCCCGCCTCGGGGCCGTGCGCCATGGCCACGGCCACGGCGCGGTTGAGTTCCACCACCGGCGAAGGCGCGGCCTGGGCCAGCGCGTCGTAGAGCGCGGCGATGCGCGGCCAGTCGGTGTCGGCCGCCTGCACGGCGCGCGCATGGCAGGCGGCGATGGCGCCCTGCAGGGCATAGGGCCCCAGGGCCTGCCCGTGCTGGGCGCTTAGCGCTTCGGCGCGCGCCAGCGCGGCCAGGCCGCGACTGATCAGCAGGTGGTCCCACAGCTTGCGGTCCTGCTCCAGCAAGAGCACGGGGTGGCCTTCCGTGTCCGTGCGTGCTTTCACGCGCGAGGCCTGCAGCTCCATGAGGGCCAGCAGGCCCTGCACCTCGGGCTCCTGCGGCGCCAGTTCGCCCAGCATGCGGCCCAGGCGCAGGGCTTCGTCCACCAGGACGGGGCGCATCCAGTCCTCGCCGGCGGTGGCAGTGTAGCCCTCGTTGAACACCAGGTAGACCACCTCCAGCACCGAGGCCAGGCGTTCGCCCAGCGCCTCTGCGCGCGGCAGCTCGTAAGGCACCCGCGCTTCCTGCAGGATGCGCTTGGCGCGCACGATGCGCTGCGCCAGCGTGGCCTCGCTGACCAGGAAGGCGCGCGCGATCTCGTGCGTGCTGAGGCCCGCGATGAGCTTGAGCGTGAGCGCAGCGCGCACCTCGGGCTTGAGCACGGGATGGCAGGCGGTGAAGATCAGGCGCAGCAGGTCG
>CAUPQO010000161.1:0-7702 GCA_963513295.1 uncultured Hylemonella sp. | reverse complement strand
CCAGCAGGAACAGGGTGTCGCGGCTGTCGCGCGGCAGGTTGGCAAACGGGTTCGTCATGCGTGCAATTCATGTGGGCGGCAGACCCGGCAGCAACAATAACCGACAATGACGCGCTTTGCTTTCATCCCCTTGGAGTCCCCATGAGCATCAACGACAAACTCAAGCAGCTCGGCATCACCCTGCCCCCGGTGGCCACGCCGGCCGCCGCCTATGTTCCCTATGTGCAGACCGGCAAGCTGGTCTTCCTCAGCGGCCACATCGCTAAGCAGGACGGCAAGCCCTGGGTCGGCCAGTTCGGCAAGACCATGACAACCGAGGAGGGCAAGGCCGCGGCGCGTGCCGTGGCCATCGACCTCATGGGCACGCTGCAGGCCGCCGTGGGCGACCTGAACCGCGTCAAGCGCATCGTCAAGCTCATGTCCCTGGTCAACTCCACGCCCGACTACACCGAGCAGCATCTGGTGACCAATGGCGCCAGCGAATTGCTGGGCCAGGTCTTCGGCGACAAGGGTGCGCACGCGCGCAGTGCCTTTGGCGTGGCGCAGATTCCGCTGGGTGCCTGCGTGGAGATCGAGCTGATCGCCGAGGTGGACTGAGCATGAAAAAGGGCCTGCATCGCAGGCCCTGGACCACACTGCGGCGCCACGCCGTTCAGAAGCTTTCCCAGTACGCGTCTCCACCGGGCGGCGCCTTGACCACCGTCGCCCGGGCGGCCAGCGCCGGCGTGGCCGCCTTGCCCGGTTTGGGGGCCGGCGCGGCCACCCGCGCGGCCGGTGGTGCTGCCGGGCGAGACAGCGCCGGGGAGTTCACCGCACGCGCCTGGGCCGTGTGCCCGGCCAGCTTGAACACCGACACGGCCTGGGCCAGCTGATCGGCCTGCTCGCGCATGCTTTGGGCAGCGGCGGCGCTCTGTTCCACCAGGGCCGCGTTCTGCTGGGTCATCTGGTCCAGGTTGGCGATCGAGGTGTTGACCTGGGCAATGCCCGTGCTCTGCTCACCGGCCGCGGCCGTGATCTCGCCGATCACGTCGGCCACACGACGCACCGACTGCACGATCTCGTTCATGGTGTCGCCGGCCTGACCCACCAGCTTGGCGCCCGAGTCCACCTTCTGCACCGAGGTATTGATCAGGGCCTTGATCTCCTTGGCCGCTTCGGCGCTGCGCCCGGCCAGCGAACGCACCTCGCCAGCCACCACTGCAAAACCGCGGCCCTGCTCGCCGGCCCGCGCGGCTTCCACCGCGGCATTGAGCGCCAGGATGTTGGTCTGGAAGGCGATGCCGTCGATCACGCCGATGATGTCGCTGATCTTCTTGCTGCTGGCATTGATCTCGCCCATGGTGCTCACCACTTCCTGCACCACGGTGCCGCCCTTCTGGGCCACGGTGGAGGCGCTGGAGGCCAGCTGGGAGGCCTGGCGCGCGTTGTCCGCGCTGTGGGACACCGTGCTGGTGAGCTGTTCCATGGCCGAGGCCGTGGACTGCAGATCGCTGGAGGTCTGTTCGGTGCGCACCGAGAGGTCGTGGTTGCCGGTGGCGATCTCGGCACTGGCGGTGGCGATGCTGTCGGTGCTCTGGCGCACCTGCTGCACCATCTGCGCCAGCGATTCGTTCATGCGCGCCAGGGATTTCATGAGGTCGCCGAACTCGTCACCGCGCGTGGTGTCGATGCTGGCACTCAGGTCGCCCTGGGCGATACGCGAAGCCAGTTCGTTGGCCTCGCGCAGGGGCTCGCGGATGGAGCGGATCAGCACCGTCGCCCCGGCCAGGATGGCCGCCAGGATGAGGGAGACGGCGATGCCGGCGATCCTGATGGTGAGACCCCGGGCGCGGGCAACTTCTTCCGTGTAGATCTTTTCGGCACGCTCCTCGAGTTCCACCAGCTCGCGCAGGGTGCCCACGTAGGCGTTGACCGCCGGCGTGTACTGCTCGTTCACGATTTTCTGGGCGCCTTCGCTGTCGCCGCCGGCCTTGGCCTTCTGCGCCAGGTTGCGCACGTCGATCATGGACTTGCGGTGGCCGGCAATCTTGTCCATCTGCGCCTTTTCCTCGGCGCTCAGTTCCATGGCTTCGATGGATTGCTGCACCTTGGAGATGCGGGCCGTGGTGGCCTTGATGTCTTCGGCGAGGCGGCTTTCGACGCCCGGGTCGAAGGTCAGGATCATGGCCACCGTGCGCGCCGCATTGGCCTCGGTCAGGCCGGCCCAGCTGCTGGCCAGGTTGACCCGGCTGTTGAGCGCACGCAGGGTGGTTTCGCTCTCCGCCTGCAGACGGGCCGAGCGCACGGCCGCGAAAGCGATCAGGAGGGTGAGGGAAATGATGATGACGGCAACACCCAGCCAGAGCTTGGTCGCCACTTGCATGTTTCTGAAATTCATCGTTCTATCCTGATGGATGATCGCCCCATTCTAGTGCGGCAACCCCAGCGTGTCACAGGCCGGTCATGCGTGAAATCACCTGCTTTTCGACCTTTAGCAGTTGCTCTGCACTGACGAGGGCCGGGGCGATTTCCGCCAGGGGCTGCAGCACAAAAGCGCGCTCCAGCATGCGGGGATGCGGCAGGGTCAGGACCGGGTCGTCGAGCTCGAGTTCACCGTAGCGCAGGATGTCCAGGTCCAGCGTGCGCGGGGCGTTGCGCCAGGGGCGCTCGCGGCCGGCGGCCTGCTCCAGGCGCTGCAGCCCGGCCAGCAGTTCATACGGCCCCAGCGCCGTGCGCAACTCGGCCACGGCGTTGACATAGTCCGGCCCCGAGGACTCGACCGGCGCGCTGCGATAGAAGGAAGAGCTGCGGATCAGTTGCGTGTGCGGCAGCGTCCCCAGGTTGTGCAGGGCCTGGCGCAGCGCCGCCTGCGCATCCCCCAGATTGGCCCCCAGGGCGACGTAAGCCGTCACCGGGGTGCCGGGGGGCATGTTCACGCTGCCGTGTCCGGCGCACCGTCACCGGATTTCTTGGCGCCGGAACGGCGACGGCGGCGGCGTTTCTTGGGCGCCGCGCCTTCGTCGGCGGATGCCTCCGGCTCCGCGGCGCGCGGCGCGGCGGGGCGCTCGGACGCCGTGCGCGGCTGCGGGCGTGGCGACTGCGCGCGCTGACGCGTCTGCTCCTCGCGCACCTGGTCGATCAGGTCCTGGCGCAGGTTGTCGTCACCCACGCTGAACTCCTGCCACCAGTCGGCCAGCACCACGTCGATCTCGCCGATGTCGGCACGCAGGCGCATGAAATCGAAGCCGGCGCGGAACCGCGGCTGCTCGACCAGGCCGAAAGGCGCACTGCCCACACGCTTGTCGAAGCGCGGCTGCATCATCCAGATCTCGCGCATGTCGGCGGCCAGCTTGCCGCGGCCCGAGACGTCGCCGATGCGGGCGTTGAAGACGTCGTCGATCGCGTCCTGCAGCGCCGGGTGCGCGTGCTGGCGCTGTTTGATGCGTTCGGCCCAGCCTTCGCGCACGTCGGACCACAGCACACAGGCCAGCAGGAAACTCGGCGCCACCGGTTTGCCCTCGCCGACGCGGCGGTCGGTGTCCTCTAGCGCGGCCTTCACGAAGGGCTGTTCGGCCCGCTCGACCACCAGGTCCAGCAAGGGATAGATGCCGCGTGCCAGGCCGAGCTTCTTGAGCTGTTCCACCGTGGCCAGGGCGTGGCCTGTCTGCAGCAGCTTGAGCATCTCGTCGAACAGGCGGCTCTGCGGCACATCCGCCAGCAGGTCGCGCATCTCCTTAAGCGGCTTGGCGGTCTTGGGCTCGAACTTGAAGCCCACCGCGCTGAGCTTGGCGGCAAAACGCACGGCACGGATGATGCGCACCGGATCCTCGCGGTAACGCGTGGCCGGGTCGCCGATCATGCGCAGCACACGCTTTTTCGCGTCCTGGATGCCGCCGTGGTAGTCGACCACCACCTGCGTCTCGGGGTCGTAGTACATGGCGTTGATGGTGAAGTCGCGCCGCGCGGCGTCCTCGTCCTGAGGGCCCCAGACGTTGTCGCGCAACACGCGGCCGCTCGAGTCCACGGCATGTTTCATGCCGGCCAGTTCGCTCTTGCTGGTGCGCTCGTTGCCGGCCACCTGCTCGGCCGCCGCGTTGTCCATGTAGGCACGGAAGGTGGAGACCTCGATCACCTCATGCTCGCGCCCGCGGCCGTAGACCACGTGCACGATACGGAAACGCCGACCGATGATGAGGGCACGGCGAAACAGGCTCTTGACCTGCTCGGGGGTGGCATTGGTGGCCACGTCGAAGTCCTTGGGGCTCAGACCCAGCAGCAGGTCGCGCACGGCGCCGCCCACGATGTAGGCCTCGTAACCGGCATCCTGCAGGGTCTGGACCACGTCCAGGGCGCGCTTGTCGACCAGCGCCGGATCGATGCCGTGCTCGGCCGCGCTGAATTCGCGTCGTTTGCCGAAAGCGGGCTGGGAAGCACTGGACTTGCCCAGCAGCCGGTTGATGATTTTCTTGATCATGTGGTATTTCTTGCGGGACAGACCTTTGTCTGCCCTCTACTGACTAAAAGAGTTCCAGTACCCGCCAGCCGCGCTCCAGAGCCAGGGCGCGCAGGCGGTCGTCGGGGTTGGTGGCCACCGGACAGTCTGCATTGTCCATCAGCGGCAGGTCGTTGATCGAATCCGAGTAGAAAGTCACCTCGGCCGCATGGCGCTGCAGGCCCCGGGCCGCCAGCCACTCGCCAAAACGCCGCACCTTGCCCTCGCGGAAGGACGGCGTGCCACGGATCTCGCCGGTGATCCAGCCGCCGGCATCGCGTTCCAGCTCCACGGCGATGAGTTGTTGCACACCGAAGGCCTCGGCGATCGGCTGCGTCACGAACTCGTTGGTGGCCGTGATGATCAGCACCTCGTCGCCCGCCGCCTGGTGCTGGCGCACCAGTTCCAGCGCCTGCGGGTGGATGACCGGCCGGATGACTTCCGCCATGAAACGCTCGCGCGCTGCCAGCGCCACCTCGGGGCCTTTCAGGCGGGCTGCCTCGGTGGCGAAACGCACATAGTCGTGCACATCCAGCGTGCCGGCCTGGTAATGGGCGTAGAACTCGTCGTTGCGCCGCGCAAACTCGACCGGGTCGGTCCAGCCGATGGTGGTGGTGAAGGTGCCCCAGGAGTAATCGGAGTCGATCGGCAGCAGGGTGTGGTCCAGGTAGAACAGCGCCAGCTTGGTCTTGTCGGTCATTTCAATGGTCTTCCAGCATGGCCTTGATCAGCGGAATGGTGATGGCGCGCTGGGTCTGCAGGGCGTAGCCGTCCAGGTGGTCGAGCAGTTGCATCAGGTGCCCCAAGTCGCGGCTGAAACGCGTGAGCATGAAGTCCATGATGTCGTCGCCCAGGAAGATGCCGCGTGCGTCGGCCGCCTGGCGCAGCACGGCGCGGCGCTCGGCCTCGCTGAGCACCTGCAGGCCGTAGACATGGCCCCAGCCCAGGCGGGTGCGCAGGTCCTCCCTGAGCTTGAGCCCGGCCGGTGCCAGTTCGCCGGCGGCCAGCACCCACTGGTGACCTGTCTGCGCGTGCACGAACCAGTTGAAGGCCGCATGCTGCTGCACGGCGGTATAGAGCTGCACGTCGTCCAGCAGCACGGCAGCCCAGCGTTCGTCGAAAGGCGGCGGCTCGGCCACCGAGGCGTCGAGCCAGCCCACCGTGGCTCCCTGCTCGCGCAGCGCCTCGCGCACGGCCTTGAGCAGGTGGGTCTTGCCGCTACCCGGAGGACCCCACAAGTAGGTTGGCACCGGCGAGCGTTTGGCCGCACTGGAACCGTCACCCACCCAGAGCCGAAGATGACGCAGCACCGCCTCGTTGGGTCCTGCCATGAAATTGGCCAGGGTCGGGCCACTGCCCAGCCCGATGTCCAGCGCGATCTGCTTCATGCCGGCGCTGCCATCGTCAGCCCAGGTACAGCTTGCTGGCCAGGTAACTGGCCCGCACACGGCGGATGGCCACCAGCAGCACGGCACTGGCCGGCAAGGCAATCAGCAGGCCGACAAAACCGAAGACCTGCCCGAAGGCCATCAAGGCGAAAATCACGGCCAGCGGATGCAGGCCGATGCGCTCGCCCACCAAGCGTGGTGTCAGGTAGAAACTCTCGACCAGTTGGCCGACACCATAGACCCCCGCCACCACCAGCACACCGTACAGGCCGCCGAACTGCAGCATGCCGGCCAGCAGGGCCAGGATCAGCCCCAGGCCGAAACCCAGATAGGGAATGAAAAAGGCGAGACCGGTGAACACCCCCAGCGGCACGGCCAGGTCAAAGCCGAAAAGGGCCAGCGCCACGCTGAAATAGACCGTCAGCGCCCCCATCACCAGCAACTGGCCACGCAGGTACTGGCCGAGCACGCCGTCGGCTTCAGCCATGAAGCTGTCATGGGCAGCCCGCATCCGCGGCGGCACCAGCGCGACCACACGCGCCACGAAACGCTCCCAGTCGTTGAGCAGCAGGAACAGGGCCACGGGAATCAGCACGGCGTTGCCGATGATCGCCAGCGCCACGCTGCCCCCCAGTTTCAGCGAGGTCATTACCGAACCGAAGGTCTCTTCAACATTGGCATTGAGGTACTTGACCACAAAGGCCTGGAGACTTTTGCCGTCCAGCGACACCTTGATGCCGAACTGGGCCAGCCAGGGACTCAGCACGCTGTTGACCCGGTCGGCCAGCAAGGGCAGTTGCTCACGCAGCAGGGGCAGTTCCTTGGCGAAGATCGGCACCACCAGCAGCACGATGGACACTAGGATCAGGATGAACAGGATTTCCACGATCAGGACTGCCAGCACGCGCGGCATCCGGCCCCGGCCCAGGTGATCCAGCCTGTCCACCACCGGCGTCAGCACATAGGCCAGCACGGCCGCCACCACGAAAGGCGTCAGCACCGGCGCCAGCAGCCACAGGGCCAGCATCGCCAGGGCGGCGATCAGGCACCAGGCCAGGGTGCGTTTTTGGGTAGGCGTCAATGACATGAAGGCAGACTGGGGTGAACCCTTAGAATCTAGGGCTGAATTCTATCGGGCTTGCCTGCTGGCGCCCGGACTAAAACACAGCCGCCCGCCGACCCGCCCTACCAGAGCACCCAGCATGACCCATTCCTCCACCTCTCCCCTGAGCTACAAAGACGCCGGCGTCGACATCGACGCCGGTGACGCGCTGGTCGAGCGCATCAAGCCCCTGGCCAAGAAAACCATGCGCGAGGGCGTGCTGGCCGGCATCGGCGGCTTCGGCGCCCTGTTCGAAGTGCCCAAGCGCTACAAGGAACCGGTGCTGGTCTCCGGCACCGACGGCGTGGGCACCAAGCTCAAGCTGGCCTTCGAATGGAATATGCACGACACCGTGGGCATCGACCTGGTGGCCATGAGCGTCAACGACGTGCTGGTGCAAGGCGCCGAGCCCCTCTTCTTCCTGGACTACTTCGCCTGCGGCAAGCTGCACGTGGACACGGCAGCAAGCGTGGTGGGCGGCATCGCCAGGGGCTGCGAACTCTCGGGCTGCGCCCTGATCGGCGGTGAAACCGCGGAGATGCCCGGCATGTACCCGGACGGCGAATACGACCTGGCGGGCTTCTGCGTCGGTGCGGTCGAAAAATCCAAGATCCTGACCGGCCAGAGCGTCAAGCCCGGCGACGTGGTGCTGGGCCTGGCCTCCAGCGGCGTGCACTCCAACGGTTTCTCCCTGGTGCGCAAGTGCATCGAGCGTGCCGGCACCAACACCCCCGCCACCCT
>CAUPQO010000160.1:0-7765 GCA_963513295.1 uncultured Hylemonella sp. | reverse complement strand
CCGGCCTGCGTGCTGGCCGACGAACCCACGGGCAACCTGGACCGCGGCACCGCCGAGGGTGTGTTCGAACTCATGCTCAAGCTCGCGCGCGAGCAGGGTACGGCCTTCATCGTCGTCACGCATGACACCACGCTGGCGGCACGCTGCCAGCGGACTCTGCGGCTGGAGCAGGGGCGGCTCGTTTAAGGACCGCTCAGGCGCCGCCCAGGTCGCGGCGCTTCTGCTCGAATTCCGTGCGGTCGATCTCGCCACGGGCGTAACGTTGCGCCAGGATGTCCAGTGCGCTCTGGTCCGGCGAGGGCGGCTGGCGTCCGCTGCCGGCGGACAGCCAGCGCAGCAGCGCGATCACGCCCACGATGAGCAGCGCCCAGAACAGCAGCATCCCGAAGCCCATGCCGAAGAAGCCCGGGCCGCCAAAAGCCCAGTTGCCGAACATCATGAGGGTGCTCCGATGTATTTCACCGCTCGGGCTCAGTCATCGCCGCCCATCATCCAGCCGCGACGGTAGCTGCGCAGCTGGTCCCGCTGCTCCTTGCTGAGCAGGGCTTCGATGCGGTTGTGGGATTCGATCGAGGCTTCCAGCAACTGACGCTGCAGGTCGGCCATTTTCATGGACTGCTTGCCGATGGCGGCTGGGTCGCGCTTCTCGGCGGCCAGCAGGTCGCGCAGCCGGGCCTGTTCGTCCATCAGCTTGCCCATGGACTCCCAATTCTTGCGCCGCGTTTCGTCCCGGATCTGGTTGATGCGGGTCTGCTGCTGCTCGTTCAGGTCCAGCGCCTGCAGGGGGCCCAGGCCCATGCCGCCCATCCCGCCACCGTCCATCATGCCGCCGCCCATCATGCCGCCGCCCATCATGCCGCCGCCCATCATGCCGGGCCCGTAGCCATAACCCTGACCCTGACCGCGGTTGCCGTAACCGCCCATCATGCCGGGGCCGTAGCTTTCCCGGGGGGATTCGCTGCGCGCCGGCTGGGCCTGCACCGGCGGGGCCGCGGCACTGAGTGCGGCCAACGCCGTCAGCGTCATCAGAAAATGCCTGTACTTCATGGATCGCTCCTTGGAGAGTGGAATGCAGCGCATGCGCCACTAGTGCGCGGAATCGCCACAGACCCAGCATAGGAAGCGCTTGCGCGGAATACCAATGAATTCGGCGCCGGAATGCGCCGGAATTGACGAGCATCAAATGTCCGTGCCGTGGGCCTCAGGCGACGCGGTGGTACCAGAGCATCGAGAGACTGGCGCCGGCCAGCACCAGCACGGCGGCCAGCAGGGCCAGCAGGGCCGAGACTTCGGTTTCCTTCTTCTCCACGCTCAGGCGCGAGCTCAGCGTCTCGTAGACCTTCTTCAGATCCTCGGCCGTGGCGGCGTGGAAGTATTCGCCCTGGGTGCGGTGGGCGATGGCCTTGAGGGTTTCCTCGTCCAGGCGCACGTGCATGGACCAGCCCTCGAAACCGATGGTCTCGCCGTCCACGGTGCCCACGCCTACCGTGTAGATGCGCACGCCGCGGTCGGCGGCCATCTTGGCGGCTTCCATGGAGTCGATGCCGGTGGTGCGCTGGCCGTCGGTCAGCAGGATGATGGCGGCCGAGCCGTAGGAGCCGGGCGCCACGGGGGTGAACTCCTTCGTGGCCGGGGCCGGCTGGTCGATGGACACACCACGCCAGCGCTCGCGCCCGTAGGTCAGGTTGCCGATGTCGATGCCGGCATCGGGGAACAGCGTGGCCAGCGAAAGCACGATGCCGTTGCCGATGGCGGTGCCGCGCTGCAGCTGGAAGCGGTCGATGGCCGAGGCCAGGTCTTCGCGGTTGTGGGTGGGGATCTGCGCCACCTGGGCCGAGCCGGCAAAGGCCACGACGCCCACCTTCACGTTGCGCGGCAATTCGGTCAGGAAGGCCTTGGCCGCGTTCTGCGAGGCGACCAGCCGGTTGGGCTGCACATCCGCGGCGCGCATGCTGCCCGAGACGTCCATGGCCAGCATGATGGTTTCCTGCTGTGTGGGCAGCACGATGACCGCCAGCGGCCGCGCCGCCGCCAGCAGCAGGGCGGTGTTGGCCAGCAGCAGCAGGGCCGGCGGCACGTGGCGCCGCCAGGTGGATTGCTGGCCCATGGCCTGCTTGACCAAGCCCAGGCTGGCGTAACGCAGCGCCAGCTTGTGCCTGCGTTTCAGCAGCCACAGGTAAAACGCCACCAGCAGCGGTGCCAGCAGCAGGAGCCACAGCATGTTGGGCCAGAGAAAGTTCATGCGGCAGCCTCCATGCTGGGCTTGCGCACCAGTTGCAGATGGGCGGGTGGCGGCTGCCAGCGCGCGCGGCTGCGCTGGCGCCGCAGTTCGGCAAAACGCAGCAGGGTGGATACCAGATCCTCGCCGGTGGCCAGCTCCAGCGTGTCCACGCCAGCGCGTGAGAGCATCTGCCGCAGCGCCTCTTCGCGCTGGGCAGCCAGCTGGGCGAAGCGGGCGCGGAAGACCGGGTCGTGCGTGTCGACCAGCAGTTGTTCGCCGGTCTCGGCGTCGCGCATGGGCAGCAGGCCCAGGTCGGGCAGTTCCTGTTCCAGCGGGTCGTACAGGCGCACCGCCAGCACCTCGTGGCGCAGGGCCAGGCGCGCCAGCGGGCGTTCCCAACCCGGCTCGCTGATGAAGTCCGAGAGCACGAAGACCGTGCTGCGCCGGCGCAGCAGCGCGGCGCTGTGCTGCAGCAGGTCCTGCAGGCGGGTGATGCCGGGGTAGTCCTCGGCCTGCGGTGCAGGGGCCTGCACGCGCTGCAGCAGTTGCAGCACATGGTGCCGCCCGCTGCCCGGGGGCAGCACGGCCTGGATGCCACCGTTGTAGAGCACGGCGCCCACCCGGTTGCCGTGGCGCGTGAACAGGCGCGCCAGCACGGCCACGAAGTCGGCCAGCACCTCGCGCTTGGCGCGTTCGCCCGAGCCGAAATCCACCGAGGGGCTGAGGTCCAGCAGGAACCAGGCGCTCATCTCGCGGTCTTCGGTGTAGACGCGCACATGCGGCACCTGCAGGCGCGCGGTCACATTCCAGTCGATGTGGCGCACATCGTCGCCGGGCTGGTATTCGCGCAGGTCCGCCAGGTCCAGGCCGGCGCCGCGCAGCAGGCTGCGGTAATCGCCCTGCAGCAGGCCGTCCAGGCGGCGCAGCACCGTCCACTCGAGCCGGCGCAGGGCCTGTTCGGCGGATTCGGGGGCGGGGGCCGTTGTGGGCATGGTCAAGCTGCGAGAGGTTCGTGCTCCAGTACCTTGGCCGGCAGTGGCACGTGGGACATGAACTTGCCGATCAGGGCGTCGGCGTCCAGCCCCTCGGACAGGGCCTCGTAGGACAGCACCAGGCGGTGCCGCAGCACGTCCGGGGCCAGGTCGCCCAGGTCTTCGGGCAGGGCGTAGCTGCGCCCGCGCAGCAGGGCCAGGGCGCGCGCGCCTTCGATCAGGCTGATGGTGGCGCGCGGGCTGGCGCCATAACTCAGGTAGCGCGTCAGGTCCTTGAGGCCGGAGCGTACGGGTTCGCGCGTGGCGGCCACCAGCTTCACGGCGTACTGCACCAGGGCCGGGTCCACGTAGACCTCGCGGCAGTGGCGCTGCAGGGCGGCCAGCTGTTCCGTGGTGCTGACGGCCGTCACGGCCTGGGGTGCGCCGGTGACACGCTGCACGATGACGAATTCTTCCTCTTCGCTGGGGTAATCCACCTTCACCTTGAACATGAAACGGTCCACCTGCGCCTCGGGCAGGGGGTAGGTACCCTCGGTCTCGATGGGGTTCTGCGTGGCCATGACCACAAAGGGTGCGGGCACCGGGTAGCTGGTGCCGGCGATGGTCACCTGGCGCTCCTGCATCACTTCCAGCAGCGCACTCTGCACCTTGGCCGGGGCGCGGTTGATCTCGTCGGCCAGCAGCAGGTTGGCGAAGACCGGGCCCAGTGCGGTGCTGAACTCGCCACTTTTCTGGTTGTAGATGCGCGTGCCCACCAGGTCGGCGGGCACCAGGTCGGGGGTGAACTGGATGCGGCGGAACTGGCCCTGCACCACCTGGGCCAGGGTCTTGATGGTCAGGGTCTTGGCCAGGCCGGGCACGCCTTCGACCAGCAAATGGCCCTGGGCCAGCAGCGCCACCATGACACGTTCCAGGAAGCGGTCCTGCCCGACTACCACGCGCTTGACCTCGTAGAGGATCTGTTCCATGAGTCGGGAGGTCTCGGCGGCGCTGTGGGAACTCTTGTCCATGGAAGGCCTTTCAGAAGGGATGCATGCCGGCGGCCGCTGCCGCGTTCTCGATGGGCACGGCAAAGCCGATGCCGATGAAGGTGCGCTGCTCGGACGGGTTGAGGATGGCGGTGACGATGCCCACCACCTCGCCGTCCAGGGTGACCAGCGGCCCGCCCGAATTGCCGGGGTTGGCCGCAGCGTCGAACTGGATCAGGTTGCCGATCTGCTGCTTGCCCTCGGGCGAGCGGAAGCTGCGCTTGAGCCCCGAGACCACACCGCTGGAGACCGAGGGCCCGATGCCGAAGGGAAAACCCACGGCCACCACACCGTCGCCGGGCTGCAGCTCGGCGGTGGAGCGCAGGGTGGCGGGTTTCAGGTCGTCGGGCAGTTTCTGGGCCTGCAGCACGGCCAGGTCGTTGTGGCTCTGCGCGCCCGTCATGAGCGCCGGCGAACGAGTGCCGTCGTGGAAGGTGAGTTCAATGCGCTGGGCACCGGCCACCACGTGCAGATTGGTGAGGATGACACCGCTGTCCACGATGACCACACCGCTGCCCAGGCCATGCTCGGTTTCCTGGCCTTCCTTGTCCGTGACGAAACCGGCCACCCGCACCACCGAGGGCGCGATGAGCGCCGCGGCACGGGCGGCGGGTGAGGGCAGCTTGGCGGTCTCCAGTGTCTTGAGCACGGCCGCGTCGATGTCCTGCTGGGTCAGTTTGCGCTGTGCGGCCCCGGGCCACAGGGCCTGGGCCAGCAGCACCAGCAGGGCGGCGAGTGCCAGCCAGCGCCAGTGCTGCTCCTGCCAGCGCGGCAGGCGGGTACGCCAGGGGCGGGAGGTGGAGGCGGTGGTGTGGGCATCCGCGGCAGGCAAGGCCGGGTCCGGCGCGCTGGCGGGGCCACGCGGTGAACGGCTGTACAGGGCAGGCTGGCGCATGCGTACACCTGGGAGGTTGGGCCGCACCGGCGGCGTTGCACAGACGGTAGCACGGCTGGACTTTTTTTGCATGCGCGCCAGCCCGGCCCGTACCCCGTTTACGGCATCATCGGCGTCATGACCCTGACTGGATGGATCGACACCCACTGCCACCTGGATGCGCTGGAGTTCGCGGCTGACGTGGCCGAGGTGCGCGAACGCGCTCGGGAAAGGGGTGTGGTGCATTGCGTGCTGCCGGCGGTGCAGGTGGCGCATTTCGAGGCCACGCGCGCCCTGGCGCACCAGTTCGGTGACAGCTATGCGCTGGGCATCCACCCGCTGTACGTGAAAGATGCACCGGACGCGGACCTCGTCCGGCTGGACGCCGCCCTGGTGCAGTACAGGGACGACCCGCGCCTGGTGGCCGTGGGCGAGATCGGGCTGGACTATTTCGTGCCCGAACTCTGCGCCTCACCGCTGCGCGAGCGGCAGGAATACTTCTACGTGGAGCAGCTCAGGCTGGCGCGCAAACACGGTCTGCCCGTGATCCTGCACGTGCGTCGCTCGGCCGACATGCTGCTCAAGGGCCTGCGCGCCGTAGGCCAGGGCGGACACCGCTGGAGCGGCATCGCCCACGCCTTCAACGGCAGCCTGCAGCAGGCGCAGGCCTTCATCGACCTGGGGTTCAAGCTGGGTTTCGGTGGGGCACTGAGCTACGAGCGCGCGCAGAACCTGCGCCGGTTGGCCACCGAACTGCCGCTGGAGGCCATCGTGCTGGAGACCGACGCACCCGACATGCCGCCGCACTGGCTGTACCAGACTGCCGAGCAGCGTGCGGCCGGCCAGGCGCAGGGGCGCAACGAGCCGGGGGAGTTGCCGCGCATTGCGCAGGTATTGGCGGAGTTGCGGGGGGTGACGATAGATCGCTTGCAGGCGCAGACGCGGGCGAACGTGCAAACGGGCTTGCCGCGCTGCGCCTTGGCATGAAGACGGCGCGCCTGCAGGGTCTGCCGCCCGTCGTGGGCAAGGAGACCCGCCTGCTCATCCTCGGCAGCTTCCCAAGCGTGGCCTCGTTGCAGTTGCAGCAGTACTACGCCCATCCGCAAAACCATTTCTGGAAGATCCTGCAGGCCCTGTGGCCGGCGCACCCCTTGCCTGGGCGTGAGCAGTACGCCGAACGTTGCGCCTGGGTGCTGGCGCGCGGCCTGGGCATCTGGGATGTGTACGCGAGTTGCGAGCGTGAGGGCAGCCTGGACAGTGCGATCCGCAAGGCCGAGGTGAACGACTTTGCGGCGCTGCGGGCGCGATGCCCACGCTTGCAGCTGATCGTGCACAACGGCGGCGAGAGCTACAAGCACGCCAAGCTGGTGCGGGCCAGCCTCGGTGTGGAGCATTTCCCGCTGGTGAAGCTGCCGTCTACCAGCCCGGCCAATGCTTCCTGGAGCTTCGAGCGCAAGCTGGAGGCCTGGCGGGAGGCGATGGGGCAGGTGGGGTTGTTGTGACTTCTCGTCGAGCAAGGCCTTTCCTCTGCGAGGCCGATCTGCCCCCCACTCATCCCCCTGCCCTTCTCTACCCCCGCCGGGGTAGAGAAGGGAGCCCTGATTTGACTTGGGCGCGCCGGCTGCGGGTCTACGGCGCGTGAGGTCGCGGTACGGATTGGCGCGCCTCGTACTAGCGCTACCGGTCGTAGAGAACGCGCACGAATTGGCACGCCACGGCTGGCGGCTGCGCCGGCCAGCAACGAGACAGGAAACACGCAGCGCAATCCTGCAATCTTGTCTCGTGTACGGCAGGCCGCGTGCGGCCGCCGTTCGGTGCGTAAAGAGCAGCCCCCATTGGCTACGACCGCATGTCTGAAATGCAGGTGCCCCACACACGGTGGCGACGCCCCGCGCCGTAGTAGCGTAGCCAGAACACCAAAAGCAAAATCCAGGCCCCCTTCTCTACCCCGGCGGGGGTAGAGAAGGGCGGGGGGATGAGTGGGGGGAGAAAAGGTGCTTCGCAGAAAGAAAAGCCACCGAAGAAGCAAGAAGAGACGAAAGCGATAATCCCCTCACCTTGACCAAGAAGCACCCCCCCCTCCCCGAAGTCCAGTTCTCCGACGAAGGCCCCATTCGTCATCTCCACCTGGATTCGATCTGGATCCAGGGCTCCATGGACACCCGGGACCCGACGCGCCTGGTGCACGAGTACATCCAGCGCATGATGGCCTGGCTGCTGTTCGTGGAGCCGGCCTCCGTCCCGAAGCGCCAGGCCGTGCAGCTGGGGCTGGGCGCCGGTTCGTTGACCAAGTTCTGTGCCAAGGTCCTGCGCATGAAGACCACGGCCATCGAGCTCAACCCGCAGGTGCTGGCCGCCTGCCGCGGCTGGTTCAAGCTGCCGGCCGATACAGCGAAGATGCAGGTCATCCTGGCCGACGCCGCACAGGAAATCCAGAAGCCCGAGTGGTTGGGTACCGTGGACGCGCTGCAGGTGGATCTGTACGACCACGAGGCGGCCGCGCCGGTGCTCGACAGTGCCGAGTTCTATGCCCATTGCCGACGCCTGCTGACGGAGGACGGTTGCATGACGGTCAACCTCTTCGGCCGCTCCTCCAGCTATGCCAAGAGCGTGGACAAGATCGCCAGCGCCTTCGGCCGCGAGGCGGTCT
>CAUPQO010000159.1:0-7771 GCA_963513295.1 uncultured Hylemonella sp. | reverse complement strand
CGTGACTCATCGAACAGCTAGCGCGACGACGCTGGGATCACGAGTTAGGCCGTGGCCCAGAGTGGATCACATTCGTTGCGCACCAGGCTAAAGGCGCCAAAATCGACAACATGGACATCCGACTGTTCTTCCAGCGCCTGCAAACGGACGATCTGCCAGTCACGGTGATCGTTAACAAGGGTCGCCAGCACCTGCTCGAAGTGAGGCTGGAGTACAAAGTCGTCCTCGAAGATCAGGGTCGACATGTCTTGGTCTACACAGGCCTGCCAGCACTTCATGTGCGAGAGATAGCAGCCGATTTCACGCGATGTCAGGGTGTAGCCCTGCATGCGCCTGACCTTGGATGCGTCATAGGGCACGGTGCCCAGGTCGAGCTTGCTGCCATCCACCGCGTCCATGAAACTCCAGGTCAAACTGGTCTTGGCCATCTCGCTGGCCACCTTGGCCTGGCGTGCGGTGGAATGTTTCAGGGAAATGACCAGGATTTGAAGAGGCAGCATAGATTTCGTCGGAGTTGTCTGTGAGGTGTTCGTCTACCCGCGGGCAAACGCAAGCATGTCCTGGTACGCCTGCTGCAGCCCCTGCTCCAGCCCCACCCGGGCCTGCCAGCCGAGGGCATTCAGCCGCCCCGAGTCCATGAGCTTGCGCGGTGCGCCGTCGGGCTTGCTGGTGTCAAAACGCACCTGCCCCGGATAGCCCACCACCCGGGCGACGGTCTGCGCCAGTTCGGCAATGGTGACGTCCGAGCCGTAGCCCACGTTGATGTGGCTGAGTTGCGGCTGCACCTGGGTCGCATAGATGTCAGGCGCGAGATTCATGACGAAGACACTGGCCGCTGCCATGTCGTCAACGTACAGGAATTCGCGCCGCGGCGTGCCGGTGCCCCAGATGAGGACCTCGGGGGCGTTGTTCACCTTGGCCTCGTGGAAGCGGCGTAGCAGCGCAGGGATGACATGGCTGTTCTCGGGGTGGTAATTGTCGCCGGGGCCGTAGAGGTTGGTGGGCATCACGCTGCGATAGTCGCGCCCGTACTGCCGGTTGTAGCTCTCGCAAAGCTTGATACCGGCGATCTTGGCCACGGCATAGGGCTCGTTGGTGGGCTCCAGGGTGCCGGTCAGTAGTGCATGCTCAGCCATGGGCTGAGTTGCCAGCCGTGGATAGATACAGCTGGACCCAAGGAACAGGAGCTTCTGCACATTGTTCTGATGGGCGGCCTGAATGACGTTGGCCTGCAGCATGAGGTTCTGGTAGATGAATTCGGCCGGGTAGGTGTTGTTGGCGTGGATGCCACCCACCTTGGCTGCCGCCAGGTAGACCTGAGTGGGCTTCTCCTCAGCAAAGAAGCCGTGCACAGCGCGCTGGTCAGTCAGGTCGAGCTCGGCATGGGTGCGGGTGACGATCTGGTCCGAGGCAACCCCTCGGGCGAGCAAGGTGCGAACGATGGCACTGCCGACCATGCCGCGGTGGCCGGCCACGTAGATCTTGTTGCTAGCGCTCATTTTTCCTTGCTCACCTGCACGGCATAACCGTGGTGCTGGAGCAAGGCATGCTGGCGCGCCTGCTCCAGGTCATGGGCCACCATTTCCTGCACCATTTCATCCAGGGTGATCTGCGGGATCCAGCCCAGGTCCTGCTTGGCCAGGCTGGGGTCGCCCAGCAGGGTTTCCACCTCGGCGGGGCGGAAGTAATGGGGATCGACGCGCACGACAATGTCGCCGACCTTGAGGGCCGGTGCCATGTCGCCGGCGATGGCGGCCACCACGGCCACTTCGTCCACACCCTGGCCTTCGAAACGCAGGGTGAGGCCCAATTGGGCAGCGGATTTCTCGATGAATTGGCGCACGCTGTACTGCACGCCGGTGGCGATGACGTAGTCCTTGGGCTGCTCCTGCTGCAGCATCATCCACTGCATGCGCACGTAGTCCTTGGCATGGCCCCAGTCTCGCAGGGCATCCATATTGCCCATGTACAGGCATTTGTCGAGGCCGAGGGCGATATTGCACAGGCCGCGCGTGATCTTGCGGGTGACGAAGGTCTCGCCGCGGCGCGGGCTCTCGTGGTTGAACAGGATGCCGTTGCAGGCATACATGCCGTAGGCTTCACGGTAGTTCACCGTGATCCAGTAGGCATAGAGCTTGGCCACGCCGTAGGGGCTACGGGGGTAGAAGGGCGTGGTTTCCTTCTGCGGAATTTCCTGCACGAGACCGTAGAGTTCAGAGGTGCTGGCCTGGTAGAAGCGGGTTTTCTTCTCCAGGCCCAGGATACGGATGGCTTCCAGCAGGCGCAGGGCGCCGATGGCGTCCACATCGGCGGTGTATTCCGGGCTCTCGAAGCTCACGGCCACGTGGCTCTGGGCGCCAAGGTTGTAGACCTCGTCGGGCTGCACCTGCTGCATGATGCGCACCAGGTTGCTGGTGTCGGTCAGGTCGCCATAGTGCAGCACGAAGTTGCGATGGTCGATGTGCGGGTCCTGGTAGAGGTGATCCACCCGGGCCGTGTTGAACAGGCTGGCGCGGCGCTTGATGCCATGCACGACGTAGCCCTTGCCCAGCAGGAATTCCGCCAGATAGGAACCGTCCTGGCCGGTGATGCCGGTGATGAGGGCGACTTTGGGTTGGGACATGGTTTGAAACGCTAAAAAATCTATACGCGACGGCCATCAAGCCCGGCGCTGGACACTCGTACCTGGCAGGGCCTGGCCCCCTCTGATCGGAACCCGTATCTTAATCGGGACGCCCGGGCCTCAGATCGGTGAAGGCGCCCAGGACATAAGACGGCTGTCTGTGCTGCCGGGGGCGGCTGGATCACCGCCCCAACTTCCTGAGCTCAGGGAGCAAGTCCCTGGCCAGCAGGGTATTGGCCTGGTCCGACAGATGATCGCCGTAGCTGTACAGGAATTTCCCATCCCGGGTCATCAGGCAGCGGTCCTGGGCCGCATCGCACAGCTGGGGTGCGGGGTCGTACAGGACGAGTTCCGGATGGCGCCGCTTCAATTCGGCCGCAAATTCCTGGTACGGCCGGGTGCCGGAGAGATGGTCCGAGTAACGAAGCTGACAACGCGCATTCTCCTTGCGTCGCAGGAACTGGTTGAGCCACGCGTGGCGGGTGGCACCACCGCTGACGCAACTGGTCGGGTCCGGGAAGGTGGGATGGTCCAGCACGAAGACCACGCGCTTGCCTGCCCGCTGCAACTGCCGGATGGCCTGGCTGTAGGCCTCCAGCTGTCCAGGATGCGGGGCGGTGCCGGGCGGCATCAAGCCCGTTTCGGGATTGATGGGGAATATGGTTCTCAGGGCGAAGGCGAGCACCACGACCTCGACCGCCCCGTCGTCCGCAATGGTCTGGAAAGCGAGGCGATGTTTCTGTTCCCGCCGGTCATGAGGCTGCGCCCCCAGCTGTGGCGGATAGACGGTGCCGATGAGTACCCAGGTCAGGTCCGGACCGGATTCGCGCACCAGGCCGTAAAAAAGCGCCTCGGCCTTGCTGTCACCCAACATGGCGTAGCGCGGTGCCTGCGGGCTGCTGTGCATGCAATAGGTCAGGCCATGGGCCTTTTTCGCATCAGGGATGCCACACCCCGGCAACAGCCTCCCCCGGTCCTCGCCCACCACCATGGTCGTGGGATCGGCGTTCATCATCCCGGCCAGGCGATGCCGGTAGCCGTGCGCGCTTTTGATGACAAAACCTGTGATCCCCAGCAGCGCCATGGACAGGCACAGCACCCAGATCAGGCCCCGGGACCGTGTGCGGGCACGCACCGGCCTCTCGACCAGGCGGTAGGTCAGCCATGCCAGCAGGACGCTGGCTGCCACCAGCCCGGACCGGAGGACCAGGGATGGGGTTTCCGATTCGATGATGCGGGCGAACGTCAGCAGCGGCCAGTGCCAGAGGTAGAGGGGATAGCTGATGAGCCCCACCCAGACCATGGGCCGCAGGGACAAAAGCTGGCGATTCACCCCACCCTGCACGCCCGCATGGATCAGCAAGGCTGCCCCCAGGGTCGGCAGCAGAGCCCAGGCACCGGGGAAAGGATCGTGGCTGTCGATGATCACCAGCGCGAGCAGGATGAGCAGGAGGCCGGCAGCGGACAAGGCATGGCGCAGGCGTGGGCCGGTGGCGAACTGACGCACGCCGGGGTGGGCCAGGGCCGCGCCCAGGGCCAGCTCCCAGAACCGCGTGACCGGTGAATAGAAATCGGCGACCGCATCGCGCTGCACGAGGAACAGGCTATAGGCCAGGGACAACACGATCACGCCGGGGAAGACCCAGGCCAGGCCCCTTCTGATGCGCCAGGCCAGGGCCAGCATCAGAGGCCAGACGATGTAGAACTGCTCCTCGATGCCCAGCGACCAGAGGTGCAGCAGGGGCTTGGTATCGGCGGCCGCATCAAAGTAACCCGATTCGCGCCAGGACAGGATGTTGGCCAGGAACAGGGCACCGGCGAAGACATGGCGCCCGAGCTTTTCATACTCACCCGGGGTCAGGATCACCCAGCCAAACAAGAGGCAGGCCAGCAGCACCAGGATCAGGGCGGGAAAAATCCGCCTGACCCGGCGCGCATAAAACGTCCTGATGCTGAAGGACGACGAGGACAGTTCTTCCAGGATGTGCTTCGAGATCAGATAACCCGATATCACGAAGAAGATGTCGACCCCGACGAAGCCCCCGGGCAACCAGCCGGGGAAGGCATGGAAGACCACCACCGCCAGCACCGCGATGGCACGCAGGCCATTGATGTCGGGCCGATAGTCAGGTCGGGCAGCAAGCCCCGTATTGCCGGCTTGATCGCGCATACTCAAAAAAACCTTGCCCTGGCCAGGGTGTGCATGCGTAAGACCGGCAGCAGTTGCGCGACCGGCTGCCCCATCAACGCCGCCCCGCTGCCGCTTCCCGCACCCAGCCCACCAGTTGCATGGACGATGCCTGCGTCGTGTACGGGCTCTCGCGCCCGCTGTCGGGCAGACCCGGGCTGCGCCAGCGCTCGTAGAGCTGCTCCAGCGCGGCGGCCAGGGGCTGGGCCACGGCGGTGGGGGCGCTGTCACCTGCGGCCAGGCCGGTCTGCACCACCGTGTGCCCTTCGCCGCGGATCA
The DNA here is from genome assembly GCA_963513295.1 of uncultured Hylemonella sp. Taxonomy (GTDB): domain Bacteria; phylum Pseudomonadota; class Gammaproteobacteria; order Burkholderiales; family Burkholderiaceae_C; genus Hylemonella. The sequence continues at coordinate 2,681 of CAUPQO010000159.1, read as the reverse complement.
TGGCCGCCATCTGCGGGTTGCGGTGCACGATGGAAAGGATGGGGCGCTGCATCCACAGGTATTCATAGAGCTTGGAGGGGATGTATTCCTCGCACAGCGGGTCTTCGCCGTGCAGCAGCAGCAGGATGTCGGCGCCGCGCATGCGGTGCAGGATCTGGTCGCGGCCGCTCAGGCCCGTGACGGGATCGGTCTCGATGCGGCCGAACTGGCGCACCCGCTCGCGGACCGGGGAGGCTTCCAGCCTCTGGGCCGCCGGGGCATCGATGGCACCACCGTAAATGTGCAGTTCCGTGGCAGCCACCAGGTCCGGGCGGCGGGTCCGGAGCAGTTCCAGCGCCTCGATGAAGGGCAGCATGCTGCGCGAGGCGGAGAGCGAACCGAAATGGCCGACCACAAACGTCGCCCCCGGCTGGTAGGGCGGCAACGATGCAAAGGGCCGGTCGATGCCGGGCAGCATCATCTTGCCACGCTCGCCCAGTTGCGGATGCCGGGCACGGGCGCTGGCCAGGGCCTGGTCGGTGAACCAGACGGCGAGGTCGGCGTCGGTACAGATCTGGCGCTCGATCTCGGCCTGTTTCTTCTGGTGCGTCGTCGTGGGCGTGGTGCCCGGCACCACCAGCGGGTCGTGCACCTCGGCCAGCCAGGGAGTGCCGGTGGCGAACTTGAGCGCACGCCCGGCCACATGGGCGGCATAGGCGCCGCCGGTGGAGTAGATCAGGTCGAAAGGCTGCTGGCGTGCGAGCGAACGGCCCTTGAGATAGGCCGTGAACCACCAGGACCAGGAGCTCTCCAGCGGACGAAACAGTTTCTCGATGACCAGGCCAGGCAACAGCAGCAGCGAAGCCAGCGTCATCAGGATGCGGTAGACGATGCCCTTGCCCACGTGCTTGCGCAGCACATGGCGCAGGTCGAAACGCAGGCCCGCGGGGCCGGCAGGCCAGAGCTGGTAGTGCTCCAGTTCCTTGTCCTTTTCGCCAGACACCCCGCTGAGGACCACCACCTCGATGCCGGCCGCGCGCAGGTGCGGCAGCTTGTCGGTGATGGTGTGGCTGGCCGCGCGGCCGTCCATGTTGAAGGCGTGCGAGAGGACGAGCCAGCGTTGCCGCGGTTGATCAGTCATGGGGAATCGGGGGAAAGAACCTGCTGGTAGAGCGCTTCGTATTCTATCGCGGCCCTCTCCCACGTATGGGCCAGCGCGAACGCCAGGCCCTGCCCTCGCAGACGGTCGGCCAGTTCATCGTCGTCCAGCACGCGGCGCACCAGGCGTACGAGGTCGCTGCTGTTGCGCGGGTCGTGCAGCAGCAGCGCCTCCAGCCCGTCGTGCAGCTCGCGCGAAATGCCGCAGTGCACCGGGCCGCTGACCACCACGGGCAGGCCATGCGACATGGCTTCCAGCACCACCATGGCAAAGCTGTCCTCCAGGGTCGGGTGCACCAGGCAGTCGGCCGCGCGATAGACGGGCACCAGGTCGTCCTGCGGACCGAGAAAATGCACGCGGGGCTCCAGGCCGAGTTCGCGCGCCAGCGCCACGTATCGCGCTGCAGCACCTGGTTTGCCAGCCACGACGAGCTGTACTTCCGCGGGCAGCTGCTTCAGCGCCGCCAGCAGGGCATCCAGGCCCTTGCGCTTGTAGTCGTTGGCCACGAAGAGCAGCAGCGGCGGGTCGGGCGGCAGGTCCAGCATGCGCCGGGCCATGGTGCGGGTGACCGTGTCCTGCTGCAAGCTGGTGCCCGGTGTGATCACCGACAGGCGCTTGCGGCTGCCAGGGTAGGCGGCCTCGCACTCCAGCCGCAACATTTCTGAAGTTGCGACGATTCTGCGCCCGGGCTTGCGTGCGAAACGCGCACCCTCCAGCCAGACATAGGTGGCCAGCCGCGGGCTGGTCCACACCTTGAGCCAGGCCCAGGCCCGCTGCCAGCCGCGCTTGCCCTGCAGCAGGTTGTAGCGCAAGGGCCGCACATGGATGGTCTGCACCTGGCCGTGCCAGGTGTTCTCATGGGAGTGCACCACGTCAAAGCCCTTGCGGGTCAACCACCAGCTGGCGAAGGCGAAGACCAGCTGGTTGAGCCAGCGTGGTTTCTGGCCCAGGCAGAACACCCGGTGGTAGGTCACGCCCTGCACGGGCTCATTGCTGTCCTGGGCAAAAACGTGGAGCTCGTGCCGACCGGCCAGCTCCTGGGCAATCGACACCGCGTAGCTTTCGGCGCCGCCAGCGGTGCGGGAGAAGATGCGGTTGATGATGGCGATGCGCATGGATCAGGACGCTCACAGCAGCACGATGTCGTACTGCTCCTGCCACATCGAGGCCTCGCTTTGCAGCGAGATCGGTTTGCCGATGAAGTCGGAGAGGCCAGCCATGTGCTGGCTTTCCTCGTCCAGCAGCAGCTCGATCACCTGCGGCGCGGCCACCACGCGGAACTCGCGCGGGTTGAACTGGCGCGCCTCGCGCAGGATTTCGCGCAGGATGTCGTAGGCCACGCTGCGCGCGGTCTTCACGATGCCCTTGCCGGCGCAACTCGGGCAGGGTTCACACAGCATGTGGGCCAGCGACTCGCGCGTGCGCTTGCGTGTCATTTCCAGCAGACCCAGTTGCGAGAAGCCGCCCAGCATGGTCTTGACCCGGTCGCGCGCGAGCTGTTTGCGGAACTCGGCCAGCTCCGCCTCGCGGTGGTCCTCGCGGG
>CAUPQO010000158.1:0-7810 GCA_963513295.1 uncultured Hylemonella sp. | reverse complement strand
GTTTTACCCCACGCACGCTTTCCAGGCGTGTGACTTAAACCGCTCATCCACCTCTCCGAAGCCCGCTATTGTAGCCGAGCCTGGGGCCGCCCCGCCGCGACCGGGGCCGAAACGGGCAAAGAAAAAGCGCCCGCAGGCGCTTTTTCAGGGGAGCCCTGGCAGGCTGATCAGCGGATCACGGCCAACTGCTCGCGCTTGCCACCCTTGTAGGTGAACAGGGTCAGCGCGCCGTTCTTGATGTCGCCCTTCTCGTCGAAGGCGATCGGGCCGGTCACGCCCTTGTAGTCGGCGGTGGCAGCCAGCACGGGCAGGTACTTGGCCGGATCGGACGAGTTGGCCTTGACCATGGCGGCCACCATCACCTTGGTGGCGTCGTAGACGTAGGGCGAGTAGAGCTGCACGTCGACGTTGAACTTGGCCTTGAAGTCGGCGCGGAACTTGTCCATGCCGGCCTTGCCCTCACCCTCGACACCGCCGGCTTCGGCGCAGAACACCTGTTCCTGGCCGATGGCGTCGCCCGCCAGTTTGAGCAGCTCGGCCGTGCAGATGCCGTCACCGCCCATGAACTTGGCCGTGATGCCCAGGGACTTCATCTGCTTGAGCATGGGGCCGCCCACGGCGTCCATGCCACCGAAGAAGACCACGTCCGGCTTCTTGCCCTTGATGCTGGTCAGGATGGCATTGAAGTCGGTGGCCTTGTCGGTGGTGAACTCCTTGGCCACCACCTTGGCGCCAGCGGCCTCGGCAGCCTTGGAGAATTCGTCGGCCACACCCTGGCCATAGGCGGTGCGGTCGTCGATCACGGCCACGTTCTTGGCCTTGAGGGTGCCCACGGCGTACTTGCCCAAGGTGCTGCCCAGGTGCACGTCATCGGCCACCACGCGGAAGGCCGTCTTGTAGCCCTGGCGCGTGTACTTGGGGTTGGTGGAGGACGGAGAAATCTGCGGGATGCCGGCGTCGCTGTAGATCTTGGAGGCCGGGATGGTCGTGCCCGAGTTCAGGTGGCCGATCACGCCGACCACCTTGGCATCGGCCAGCTTCTGCGCCACGGCCGTGCCCTGCTTGGGATCGGCACCGTCGTCCTCGGCCATCAGTTCGAGCTTGACCTGCTTGCCGTCGATGGTGACACCGGCGGCGTTGAGCTCGTCGATGGCCATGCGCGCGCCGTATTCATTGTCCTTGCCCAGGTGGGCAATGGCGCCGCTGACCGGGCCCACGTGGCCGATCTTCACGACAGGCATCGAGGCAGCGCCCGAGGCGGCCTCCTCCTTCTTGCCGCAGGCCACCAGCAGGGCTGCGGCGGCAACGACGAGCAGTACACGATTCACTTGATTCACGGACATGGCGAACTCCATTATTGAAACAGGCAGGTGAAAAAAACTGACGAACGCAAGACTACCTCAAATTCTGCAGCCCGCACGCTTATCCCCATTGGGGCGATGGCGACTCAGCCGGCCCGGCGCACCGGTGGCCCGTTCTCGGCGGCCACGGCCTGGGTCACCGCCTTGCGCACGGCGTTGTCCACGCGCTGTCGGATGCGGGGGGCCAGCTCTTTCATCTGTTCCTGCAAGGCGTCGGCCACCACCTTCTGCACCTGGGCGTCCAGGGTCTGCTCCAGGCGCTGCAGCACGCGCTGGACCAGTGCCTCCTCAAGCTCGCCCGGGGACCCCGACGCGGCAGGCACCGGCACGTCCACCACCTCGGTCAGGGTGGGCAGGGTCCGCAGCAGTTTCTTGGAGAGCACGGCCATCAGCTGGCTCCCTTCAGGTTCAGATCGTGACGCACGATGGTGTAACCCAGTTCGGTGTACTGCTTCCAGCGCCCGCGCGCCAGCTGGCGGTCCTCGTCGTCCAGGCTGACGACCTCGATCACCCGCTGGTAGCGATCAAAACCGGCCGGCAGTTGCGTGCCCAGGTTGAGCAGCACCTGACGGTGCGGCAGCTCCTGCGCCGGTGTCTCGGTCAACACCACGGGCGAGGCGGCCAGGGCGGCGGCTTCGGCCGGCTGGCACACATGGGCAACAAAATCGGTCTGGGAAAAGGTCCACAGCAGGGTGTCGAGCCGGGCCAGCGCATCGGCCGGGGCCGTGACCACCACCCGCGAGCCGGCCGCCACCGCCTTGCGCAGCAGGCGGCAGGCGTAGGCCAGCTTGTCCGGCGCGTTGAAATGAAAGGCCACTTCGGTCATGCTGCTGCGCGCCCTGTCTCTCAGGCCTTGCGGCGGGCAGCCTTGGCAGGCGCCTGCTGGGCGAGCAGGAACTCCAGCAGCAGGCCCACGGGGCGGCCGGTCGAGCCCTTGGCCGCGCCGCTCTTCCATGCGGTACCGGCGATGTCCAGGTGCGCCCAGGGGAACTTGGCCGTGAAACGCTGCAGGAACTTGGCCGCCGTGATGGCGCCACCCGCGCGGCCGGCCACATTGCCCACATCGGCAAAGTTGCTCTTCAACCCTTCGGCGTAGTCATCGTCCAGCGGCATGCGCCAGGCCAGGTCCTGCGCGGCCTCGCCGGCCAGCAAGAGCTTTTGCGCCAGTTCGTCGCTGGGACTGAACAGGCCGCTGCGCACCGCGCCCAGGGCGATCACGCAGGCACCGGTCAGGGTGGCGATGTCCACCACGGCCTGCGGCTGGTAGCGCTCGGCATACGTCAGCGCGTCGCACAGGATCAGGCGGCCTTCGGCGTCGGTGTTGAGGATCTCGATGGTCTGCCCGCTCATGCTGGTCACCACGTCGCCGGGCTTGATGGCGCGGCCGTCGGGCATGTTCTCGCAGCTCGGGATCAGGCCCACCACGTTGAGTGTCGGCTTGAGTTCGCCCAGGGCACGGAACACCCCCAGCACGCTGGCCGCACCGCCCATGTCGAACTTCATCTCGTCCATCTCGGCCGCCGGCTTGATGGAGATGCCGCCGGTGTCGAAGGAGATGCCCTTGCCCACCAGTACGGTGGGGGCCTGGGCCGCCGGTGCGCCCTTGTACTGCAGCACGATGAAACGCAGCGGCTGCTCCGAACCCTGGGCCACGGCCATGAAGGCGCCCATCCTGAGCTTGGCCACCTCGCGCGGGCCCAGCACCTGGCAGCTGATCTTCGGAAACTTTGCCAGCGCCCGCGCCGCCTGGGCCAGGTCGGTGGGGGTGGCATGGTTGGCCGGGCGGTTGGCCCATTCCTTGGCCAGCTCGATGCCGGCCACGGCTGCAGCTGCCCGCTCAAACTCGGCCTTGGCCTCGGCCGCCTTGGGCAGGCCCAGGGTCACGCGCACCAGGCTGCGGGACTCAAACTTGGACTTGGTGGAGGTGTAGACATAACTGTTGTCGGCCACGGTCTGCACGGCCGCCCGCACGGCACCGGCCGGCGGCGCCAGCGTGAAACCCAGCACCAGCCTCTTTACCACCGGGGTGCCGGTGCGCAAGGCGCCCAGCGCCGCGTTCACGGCCAGCCTGACCTGGCGCGGCGAACCGTCGCCGGCGCCCACCAGCAGCAGGCGGGGCGCCTTGGCCTGGGCCGGGCGGTACAGGGCCAGCAGCTTGCCGGCCTTGCTGTCCAGGTCCCCGGCCTTGAGGGCCTGGCCGATCAGGGCCGCCAGGGGGTCCCGGCCCGGCTTGAAACCGGCAGGAACCAGGAGGATGAGGGCATCGCAGACCTGCACGGAAGCGGCCGCGAGGTCCAGGGACTTGAGTTCGAAGTTCATAATGGCGTTTTCCTGACGAGCAATGTTATTCGATTCCTCCATCCGCAAGGAGCTGGCGCGCAGTTTTGGCGCCACGCTCATCGTCCTGGTCACGGTGGTCATGACCATGACGCTGATCCGTACGCTGGGCCTGGCCTCGCGCGGCAGCTTCAATCCCTCGGACGTGATGCTCGTGATGGGCTACAACGTGCTGAGCTTCCTGCCCAACCTCATGAACCTGGGCCTGTTCATCGCCGTGGTCATGACACTCTCGCGCCTGTACGCCGACAGCGAGATGGTGATCTGGTTCTCCAGCCGCGTCGGACTGGGCAGCCTGCTGCGGCCGCTGCTGCGTTTTGCCTGGCCCGTGCTGATGGCCATCGCCGTGCTGGCCCTGTTCGTGCGCCCCTGGGCCAAGGACCAGATCGATGACATGCGGGCCCGCTATGAACGCCGGGGCGACCTGGAACGCGTGCAGCCCGGCCAGTTCCAGGAATCGGCCGACGGCAGTCGCGTCTTCTTCGCCGAAAAAAGCGACATCGATGAACTGCGGGCCAGCAATGTCTTCGTCTCCACCTCCGACAAGGACAAGAAGACCGTGATCTCGGCGCGCAGCGGTCACACCGAAATCATCAACGGCGACCGCTTTCTCATCCTGCAGCGCGGCCAGCGCCTGGAAAGCCAGACCGGCGAGGCCGGTGTCAAGGTCAGCGAGTTCGATCGCTTCACCATGCTCGTGGCGCGCGACCCCCTGATCCGCGCCGCTGCCGATGTGGCCGACAAACGCCCCACGCTGGTCCTGATCGCCCAGCCCACCCCGGAAAACCTGGGGGAGCTCACCATGCGCATCGGTTACGCCCTGGCCTCGCTCAACCTCATCGTGCTGGCCCTGGCGGCCACCCGCATCAATCCGCGGGTCAGCCGCACGGGCAACCTGCTGTTCTCGCTGCTGCTGTTCCAGATCTACCTGAACCTGCTGATCCTGGGCCAGAACTGGATCTCGCGCGGCCAGGTCAGCTTTCTCGCCTTCAACCTGCTGCTGCATGGCGGCATGCTGGGGGCCGGCCTGCTCTGGCTGGCCAAGCGCCACCACAACTGGACCTGGTGGCCGCTGTCCGCCATGACGGCCGGCCGGCGCCGCCCCGCCAGCGCAGGGGGCAAGCCCGCATGAGGACCATCCGCCGCCTGATCCACAGCGAAGTCTTCGCCGCCGTGGTCTTCGTGACCCTGGCCTTCCTGGCGCTGTTCGCCTTTTTCGACTTCGTCGACCAGCTCTCGGCCATCGGCCGGCCCAACATGCCGGGTTACCAGGTCCCGCAGGCCGCGCTCTACGTGCTGCTGCTGGTGCCCAGCCACCTGTACGAACTGCTGCCCATCACCGTGCTGATCGGCACCATCTACGTGATGACCCGGCTGGCCCAGAGCTCCGAGTTCACCATCCTGCGCACCAGCGGCCTGGGGCCCTGGCGTGCGCTGCGCATGCTGCTGAGTGCCGGTTTCACCTTCGCGCTGCTGACCTTCGTGATCGGCGACTACCTCACGCCTTGGGCCGACCGCACGGCCCAGCTGCTCAAGGCGCGTTACCAGGGCAACCTCACGGTCGGCCAGACCGGTGCCTGGCTGCGCGAGCGCGAGGCCTACGCCCAGTACGGTGTCAACGTCGGCTCGCTGGCGCCGGACGGCTCCATGCGCAATGTGCGCATTTTCGAGTTCGACAACCAGAGCGCCCTGGTCTCCATGACCCAGGCGCCGGTGGCGCGTTTCACGACAGACGAGGCCTGGCTGCTCGAGAACGCCGAACGCACCGAATTCAATGCCCCCGGCGCCGCCCTCAGCCGCGTCGAACGCATCAAGCTGCCGCTGTTCCGCTGGCCCACCGGCATCTCGGCCGAGATGATCTCGGCCGCCGTGCTCAAACCCGACCGCATGAGCGCGGTCGACCTGTTCCAGTACATCCGCCACCTCAAGGCCAATGCCCAGACCGCCGAACGCTACGAGATCGAGTTCTGGAAGAAGGTCTTCTACCCCCTGTCCTGCCTGGTGATGGTCATCATGGCCCTGCCCTTCGCCTACCTGCACTTCCGCAGCGAGGGCATCTCCGTCTACGTCTTCGGCGGCGTGATGGCCGGCATCAGCTTCTTTTTCCTCAACAACATGTTCGGTTACATCGGCGAGCTGCAGCACTGGATCCCCTGGCTCACCGCCGCCGCACCGGGCATGATCTTCATGCTGATCTCACTCACAGCCTTCGGCTGGCTGGTGCTCAGAAGGTGACCCCCATGCAAGTTCCAACGCCCCAGCGCGGCCTCATCCTTTTCGCCCACGGCTCGCGTGATCCGCTGTGGCGCGCCCCCATGGAGGCCGTCGCCGCCCGTGCCGCCGCGCTGGAGCCGCAGGCCCAGGTGGCCTGTGCCTACCTGGAGCTGATGACACCCGACCTGCCCACCTGCGCCGCCAGCATGGCCGCGCAGGGCCTGCAGCACATCATCATCGTGCCCATGTTCCTGGGTGTGGGCCGTCATGCGCGCGAAGACCTGCCGCTGATCCTGGCCGGGCTCACCCGGCAATACCCGCAGATCCATTTCGAACTGCGTCCGGCCATCGGCGAAGACGAGCGTGTGGTCGACATGCTGGCGCGCATTGCGCTGTCCCCCATATAAGCCGGCCCTGCCCCTCCCGCGAACCGCCCCTTCCATGAGCGCCTCCAAGCTGCCCCCGCTGATCCGACTGATGCGGCCACACCAGTGGCTCAAGAACGTCTTCGTCTTCGCCGGCCTGCTGTTCAGCCAGACCTGGCACAACGGCCCGCTGGTCGAGCGTGTGCTCTACGCCTTCCTCGCCTTCTGCTGCTTCTCCAGCCTGGTCTACATCCTCAATGACTGGCGCGACCGCGCCGCCGACGCCCAGCACCCGACCAAGCGCCTGCGCCCGCTGGCCAGTGGCGCGGTGAGTCCACGCGAGGCGCTGGTCCTCGCGGCCGTGCTGCTGCTGGCCGGCCTGGGCCTGGCCTGGGGCAGCCGCGCCCTGCTGCTGATCCTGGCGCTCTATGTGGCGCTCAACCTGGCCTACAGCTGGCGCCTCAAGCACGTGCCGGTGGTCGACGTCTCCATCATCGCCAGCGGTTTCATGCTGCGCCTGCTGGCCGGCACCGTGGCCGTGGGCATCCCGCCCTCGCGCTGGCTGCTGCTCACGGGCCTGTTCATCGCCCTCTTCCTGGGCTTCTCCAAGCGCAAGGCCGAGACCTTCCACGAACCGGAACAGCAGCGCGCCGTGCTGGAACATTACCCGCCCGCCCTGCTCGACACCTACATCGCCGCCACCATGACGGCCACCGTCATCACCTACGGCCTGTACGCCACCAGCATCGAAGCCATGCAGCAGCACGGCGAACGCCTGGTCTACACCGTGCCCGTGGTGATCTTCGGCCTGCTGCGGTATGCCTACCAGGTGCACCGTGGCCGCGGCGAGGACGTCTCGCGCGACCTGCTGCGCGACCCCTGGATCCTGGCCGCGGGCATCGCCTGGCTCGGTCTCTTCCTCGCCACGCGGTTCTGGCGCTAGGGCCAGGGTCTGCTCACACTGATTTCTCAAGATGCGTTGCGGATCAAAAAAGTCATGCGGTAGGCGCGTGGACGCCGCCGGAGTGATCTCCGGCAAGTCCGCGCAACACCCCGCATGGCTTTTTTGGCCGCAACCCGGAGGGAACGGGGTGAAAACCGCGCCACTCGTTGTTGCACTCCTAGCCCAGGCGGCCAGCCTGGGCGTCGTCGCGCGCCTAGATTGGCGCGGTTTTCACCACGTTCGCACTTGAGAAATCAGTGTGAACAGACCCTCCTTGAAGCTGCCCCTCAAACCGCTGCTGCTCGTCATCGGTGGCGCCGCCACCGTCTACGCCGCGGTCCTGCTGCTCAGCGGCGACGCCCCGCTGGCCGCGCTCGGGGCGGCCCTGTGCACGCCGGCCGGCGCACTCGCCGCCGCCCTGTGCCTGCTGAACTACGGGCTGCGCGGCCAGCGCTGGCGCCTGTGGATGGCGCACTATGGCCGCGCGCTGCCGCTCGCCCAGGGCCTGCGCCTCTACCTGGCCGGCTACACCTTCACACCCACGCCCGGCAATGTGGGCGAAGCCGCGCGCGGCCTGCTGCTGCGCCAGC
>CAUPQO010000157.1:0-7817 GCA_963513295.1 uncultured Hylemonella sp. | reverse complement strand
GTCAGCGATCACGAATTGCAACAATCCCCGGGCCTGGCCGGCCTCGCGGGCTGCTGGAAACTGGCGCCAGGACAGGCGCTGAGCCTGCGTCCGCGCGTCGCCGGCGTGCTGCGGATCCGGCAGGGCCGGGCCTGGGTCACGCTGGGCGAGCGGCCCCGTGGACACGGGCCGGACGCCGGCGACTATTTCCTGCTGCCCGGCGAGCAACTGGCCGTGCAATCCGGCCGGCATCTGGTGCTCGAATCGCTGGATCAGGGCGCGCTGGGTTTCGAATGGCTGCCCCGCGCACCCGCCCACGAACCCCTGCTGCAGCCCCTGGGTGATCTGTACGCCGCGGCGCGCCTGGCCGGCAGTGCCTCACGGCGTCTGCTGCGCGGGTTGGCCTCAACTGTCCTAGCCCTGCTGGTCGGACGCCGGGGGGTCGGTCCTAGTCGGCCTTGAAGCCCGTGGCGGCCACCGCCTTGCCCCAGGTGACGGTGTCGGCCGCGATGATGCGTGCAAAGGCCTCGGCCGTGGTGCCCGTCACGCGAAAGCCGGCGTCTTCCAGCTTGGTGCGCATGGCGGGGTCGGTCACGGCCTTCTGGACATCGGCGCTGAGCCTGGCCAGGACCTCGGGCGGCGTGCGCGACGGCGCCACGATGCCGAACCAGGAGCTGAACTCCAGCGTCGGGTAACCCTGTTCCTTGATCGTGGGCACGTCGGGCAGGGCCCCCGCGCGCGCCGGGCCCGTGGTGCCCAGGGCCAGCAGCTTGCCGGCCTTCACATTGGGCGCGGCCAGGCCCACGCTGGCGAAGACGCCGTGCACGTCGCCGCTGAAGAGCCCGCCCAGGGCGTCGGCCGTGCTCTTGTAATGCACGGCCTCGGGTTTGACCTTGATGGCCTCGCCGAACATGAAAGCGCCGAAGTGGCCCGGCGTGCCCGCACCGAAAGTGGCCATGAACAGGCCCTTCTGCTGCTGCGTCCAGCTCACGAACTCCTTCACGTTTTTCGCCGGCACCTTCTGCGGGTTGACCAGCAGCGCGAAATCAGCGCTCACCACCTGGCTTACCGCGGCAAAGTCCTGTGCCGGGTTGTAGGGCAGCTTGTTGTAGCTGCTCGGCGCGATGCTGAGCTGGCCGGTTTCGCCCAGCATCAGCGTGTAGCCGTCGGGTGTGGCGCGCGCGGCCTCGCTGGCGGCGATCAGGCCGCCGGCGCCGGGCTTGTTGTCCACGATCACACCCTGGTTGCCCCAGCCTTCGGACAGCTTCTGCGCCAGCAGGCGGGCCACGATGTCGGGGCCGGTGCCGGCCGGGAAGCCGACGATGATGCGTACAGGCCGGTTGGGGTAGCTGGCCTGGGCCTGCACGCCGGTGGCGGCAAGGCAGGTCAGCAGGGCGGCGCTGGCCAGCAGGGCACGGCGCAGGGTGGAGGGGCGGGTCATGGTGAGGTCTCCTTGTAATGAATTCGGGGCGTTTCAGTTCACGGCGAAAACCTGCATCTCCACACGCTCGGGCCGGCGCACGCCGCTGCCGATGAACAGGCGCTCGGTGATCCAGTCCAGCGCGGGCGAGGCGGTTTCGAAGCTCGGGCAACAGCGGAAATAGACCTGCTGCGGGTCGACCGGTTCATCGCGCAGCAGGCGTGCCGTGATCTCAGGCGCGGCTGCGCGCAGTGCCCGGTTGTGGACATAGATCAGGTCACCGGCATCGGTCTCGAGCACGTAACGCGCGTCGAGCTCGGCCAGGCGCGGGCTCACGATGAGCTGGTAGTCGGCGCCGCCGGGCAGCACACGTGCCGTCCAGCCGGCGCCGCGCGCTTCACCGCCCAGGATGGGGATGAGGCGGCGCTGGCCGTGCACGGTGGGGCCGACTTCCTGCGGCGTGCCGACGCGCACCGAGAGCTCGGCAAAGAATTCCAGGGTGGGGGTGGTGATGGACATGCCACAGCTTAGGACGGGTAGCCTCCGGGTGCTGTCATCCCTTAAGATGACAGCATAAGACAAGAGGAGACGCATGCGCAAGTGGACCTGCACAGTCAGTGCCGACGGCACGGGCCGTCATGCCCAGTTGCTGGCCGGGCTCATCACCCAGTTGGGGCAGCCGCGCTTCCGTTTCCTGTTGCTCGAAACCCTGCAGCCCCTGGTGCCCGCCGCCTCCTTCTCGGTCTACCGCACCGGGCGCCATAGCGTGCCGCAACTCTTTCTGTCGGGCACCCCCAGGCTGCCCGACACCACGCGCGAATGCTGGTCGGCCTACCTCTCCGGGCCCTACCGCAGCGACCGCACGCTGATCACCGAGACCCCGCAAGACGAACAGCCCCTGCTGTGCCACCTCACGGCGCAGGAGGTGCCGGCCCAGCACCGGGCGCGGGTTTACGAGGCGCATGGCGTGGCTGAGCGGGTGTCGGTGGTGCAGGCCCGTGACGACGGGCTGTTTGCCGTGAACTTCTACCGGCATCAGCACCAGGCGCCGTTCAGTGACGCCCAGGTGGCGGACTTCGAGGCCCTGGCGCCGGCCCTGCTGGCGCTGGCGCGCAAGCATGTGGCGCTGGGGGTGGTGGAGGCGCCGTCTGAACCCGTGTCGCAGGCGCAGCGCCTGCTCGCCTTGCAGCCGGCGCTGACGCCGCGCGAGCTGGAGGTCTGCGTGCGCCTGCTGCGCGGCATGACCTACGACGGCATTGCCGCCGACCTGGGCCTGGGCCTGCCCAGCGTCAAGACCTACCGCAACCGCGCGTTCGATCGCCTGGGTATCCACTTCCGCAACGAGCTTTTTGCCCTGCTGCTGCGCGCCCCGGTCGCCCCGCCCACCCGGCAGTAAGCGCCCTCAGGCGTAGGTGATCCAGTCGGCCAGCGCCGGCTCGTCCAGATGCGGCAGGGTGTTGAAGCTCAGCAGGCTGTGGCGTTTGGGGTTGTAGTTGAACTCGCTCACCGCGCTGTTGCGGATGCGCAGGTTGAGTTCGATGGTGGTCTCGGGCGTGGTGCCCAGCACGTGGCCCACGGCGGTGGCTATGGGCCCACCACTGGAGACGATCAGCACATTTCCCTCGTAATTCCTGCGCACCTGGTCCAGCGCGCCGGTCACGCCGGCCAGGAAGTCGTCGTAGCTGGGCATGCCGCGTGGGCTGACCACGCCGTTCATCCACTGGCGCAGGCCGTCGCGCAGCAGGCGGAAGTGGTGGCGGTAGAGCTCGGGTGTGTCGGGTTTCTGCAGCGGCTGCGGGTGGATGGTCGCGATCACCGCCTCGCTGTCGTATTCGTTGAGCCCCGCCAGCGCCTGCACCGCCTTGTCAAAACCGGCCCCGGCGGCAATGCCTTGCCAGGTCTGCGCATGGCGGCGCAGCGTGCCGGTGAGCACGGCGTCGAAGGTGATGCCGCGTTCACGCCAGTACTGGCCCAGGCGCTCGCTCTGTTTGCGGCCGAGCTCGCTGAGCTGGTCATAGTCGGCCGCGCCAAAAGAGGCCTGGCCGTGGCGCACGAGGTAGAGGGTTCCCATGCTGGGCATTGTGGCAAGGATGCCGCACTGGTGCAGTCGCCCGCGAGACTGATCGATTGCTATTAAATCAGGAGCAAATTTCGACTGGGCTACGTGGGGTCTGCAACCGGGCACGCAGTTGTGCCGGTCCGGTACCCACGGCTAGGGTGCTCAGGCCCAAGGCCTGCAGTGCTGCCGCCAGCAGTTCGGCCTGCGGGTGTTTCAACTCGAAAGCTGCCAAGGTGACACCGCTGGCCGGCATGGCCGCGGCCGGGTGCACCGCACCCCACTGGATCAGCGTGGGCAACGCGCCGTCGTACAGGCGCTGACCGTCTTCGCGCACCGTGATCTGCCACTGCAGCAGGCCGGACGGTGTCGGGCGCGAGGCGGCGATGACCTCGCCGCGAGCGATGCCCAGCCCCTGCAGTGCGGCCACGGCGGCACGGGCGTCCGGCACACGGACCGCCCAGTGGAGCAGCTGCGGGCCCTGGCGCCGAACGCGTTCCTGCAGGGCGGGGTCGTCCATGTCGAACCAGCGCCGGCGTGCCGGTGGCGGCGCAGCCGGGTCGATGGCGATGATCTCGAAGTAGGCCAGCGGGAAGGCGGGGCTGGCGATGCTGAAGAGCCGGTTGTGCGTGCCCATCAGCGCGTGCCGGCCGCCAGGCCCGGCTGTCACACCCAGCGTGGCCTCGCACCAAGCCACGCCTTCGTCCAGCGTGGCGGCGATCACCACCAGGTGATCGAGCTGCGCGCTCACAACAAAACGCTTCCTGTGATGCAGGTCTGCACCTGGCCGCCCACCCAGACCTGGCCCTGCGCATCGCGCTCCAGCAGCACACGACCGGCGCGGCCCAGGCAACTGCCCTGCGCGGCGACATAAGACGCGGGCAGGCGCCCCTCGGCCATCAGCCACTGGGCCAGGCTGGCATTGAGGCTGCCGGTGACCGGGTCTTCGTTGATACCCACCGGTGCGGCGAAGGCGCGCACCTCCAGGTCCGGTTCAGCCAGCTGCGGTGCATCGGCCGCGTGTTCGGCGAAAGCGCGGGTCTCGCGGCTGCTGCGTGCGATCAGCTGCACCGCGCCGCTGTCCTGCGTGAGCGCGGCCACACCGACCTTCTGGCCCAATTCGCGCAGGCGCTGGTGGTCGGGCTCCAGGGCCAGCACGGTGTCCACGCTGTCCAGTAGCAGGCCCAGCCAGGACGGGCCGTTGTCCAGCAGCTGCGCGGCGAGGATCTGCTGCGGCTTGATGCCCAGGGCCTGCGCCAGCTGGGCCAGCAGTTCGGGCGCCGGGGTGCTGCGCTTGAGCGGCGGCGCAGCGAAGGCCAGGTGCTGCCCGGCGCGGCGGATGGGGACCAGGCCCACGGCGCATTCCTGCACGATGAGGTCGAGGTGCTTGGGCACACCACCGGCTTGCAGCCACGCGTGGCAGCTTCCCAGGGTGGGGTGGCCGGCAAAAGGCAGTTCGCTACCGGGCGTAAAGATGCGCACGCGGTAGTCGGCGCCGGCCTGCGTGGGCGGTAGCAGGAAGGTGGTCTCGGAAAGATTGGTCCAGTGCGCGAAGCGCTGCATCTCCTCGTCCGTCAGGCCGCTGCCGTCCAGCACCACGGCCAGCGGGTTGCCCCGGTAGGGTGTGGCGGTGAAGACGTCGACCTGCTTATAGGGGCGCTGGATGTGGCTCATGCCATGTGCTCCTCGATGACGGCGGCCAGCGCGGCCACGCCGCGTTCGATCTCTTCTTCGCTGGCGGTGACGAAGGACAGGCGCAGGGTGCGCACATCGGCGGCGCCGGCATAAAAGGCCGCGCCCGGCACATAGGCCACACCGCGCGCCACCGCTTTAGGCAGCAGGGCGGTGGCGTCCAGGCCGGCGGGCAGGCGGGCCCAGAGGAACATGCCGCCCACGGGCCGGTTCCATTCCACACCGGCAGGCATGTGCCGGCTCAGCGCGGCCAGCATGGCATCGCGCTGCGCCTTGTAGAGCGCGCGGATGCGCGGGACGTGGCGGTCGAGGAAGCCGTCTTTCATCACCTCGGCCACCACACGCTGGTTGAAACCCGGGCTGTGCAGGTCGGCCGCCTGCTTGGCCTGCAGCAGCTTGGGAAACACCTCTTTCGGCGCGATCAGATAACCCAGGCGCAGGCTGGGCGCCAGCACCTTGGAAAACGAGCCCAGGTAGATGCAGCCCCGCGGGTTACGCGCGGTCAGCGGCGCGGGCGGCGGCTGGTCGAACCAGAGTTCGCCGTAGGGGTTGTCCTCCAGCAGGGGCAGGGCCAGCTCGGCGGCGGCGGTGCTGAGTGCCGCGCGCCGGGCCTCGCTCATCATGCGGCCGCTGGGGTTCTGGAAGTTGGGCAGTACGTAGAGGAAACGCGCCGGGGTGCCGGCCGCCTGGGCCTGGCGCAGCGCCGTGATGTCCACGCCCTCGTCGTCGCTGGCCACACTCTGCACCTGCGGCTCCATGGGCGCAAAGGCCTGCAGGGCACCGAGGTAGGTGGGCGTTTCCACCAGGATGCGGCTGTGTGTGTCGATCAGTACCTTGGCCGCCAGGTCCAGGCCCTGCTGCGAGCCGGTGGTGATGAGCACCTGCGCCGGGTCCACCTTCCAGGGCAGTCCGGCCGCCACCATCTCGCGCAGCGGGCCGTAGCCTTCGCTGGCGGCGTATTGGAGTGCTGCCTGGGCGTCGTCGCGCAGCACGCGCGCGCAGGCCTGCTCGAATTCGGCGACCGGAAAGGTCTTGGGCGAGGGCAGGCCGCCGGCAAAGCTGATGATGCCCGGCTGCTCGGTGAGCTTGAGCAGTTCGCGCAGCACCGAGGGGTTCATCAGCGCGGCGCGCGAGGACAGCACCCACGGCGAGGTGGAGGGGGTGCTCGTTTTCATGAGGTACTTCCTTGTGTTTCAGTCAGACGGGTGGGGGCGCTGCCCACAGGCATTTTGCGCCCGGCAAACACGACGGCGATGACGGCCAGGCCGAAGCCCACCGTGACGGTGTCCAGTGTCTCGCCCAGCAGGGGCACGGCCAGGAGCATGGAGATGAAGGGTTGCAGCAGCTGCAGCTGGCTCACGCGCACCGTGCCGCCCAGGGCCAGGCCACGGTACCAGGCGAAAAACCCCAGCCACATGGAGAACACGGCCACGTAGGCAAAACCGCCCCAGGCCGCGGCGGAGACCGCTGCTTGTGGCCAGCTCCACAGCGTGAGCGGCAAGGTCAGGGGCAGGGACAGCAGCAAGGCCCAGCAGATCACCTGGTCGGCCGGCATGTGCTGGGCCAGACGCGCGCCGTAGCCGTAGCCCACGGCGGCGCAGAGCATGCCCAGCAGAAGCAGCAGGTCGGCCGGGTGCAGCGTGAGCCCCGCGCTGCCCGAACGCAGCACGGCGTAGGCCACCACCAGCGCGGTGCCGACGATGGCGCAGAGCCAGAAGCCGAGGGACGGCCGCTGGCGCTGCAAGGCGGCGCCCACGGCGGCGGTGGCCAGGGGCAGCACGCCCACGATCACGCTGGCGTGTACGGCTTCCACGTGCCGCATTGCGATGGAGGTGCAGATGGGAAAACCGAAGACCACCCCCAGCGCGACCAGGGCCAGCGGCTTCCAGTCGCTGCGGCGCGGCAGCGGGGCACGCAGGGCCAGCAGGAATAGTGCCGAGAGCACGGCCGCCACCACGGCCCGGCCCGCGGCGATGTACAGGCCCGGGAGCTGGGGCGCCTCGGGCGTGCCGGTCGCCAGCCGGGTCATGGGCAGGGTCAGGGCGAAGATGAACACGCCCAGCAGGCCGAGCCACAGGCCGCGGCGCTGCAGCGGGTCCAGGGAATGATGGGGAGGCCGGGCGTGCATCGCACCGACTTTACCGCGCCGCGTCGGCCCTAGTTGCTCAGGGTGGCCAGGGTGCGCAGCAGGGCGCGGTTCACGTCTTCGGGCGTGTAGCCATAACTCTCGCTGAGCTGGCGTGTGGCGCGGGTGTCGGCGAGTTCAAGCACGCGCGCCAGCTGCAGGGCCGGGTGGTAGGGGCCGTTGTGTTCCAGCAGGGCCTGCAGGATGCGCTGCGACAGGGGCAGCCGCTCGAGCACCGTGGCCAGCGGCTCGCCCAGCAGGCGGTCGAGCTGCGAGAACAGGCCGCAAAGACGCACTTCGCTGCGCAGGTCTTCCTCGTCGCCGGCATCGAGCAGGTGCTCCAGCAGGCGGGCGCGCGTGACCATGCCCAGGCGCACGGGCTGCAGGTCGGGCTCGCTGGCGGCTTGCGGCAGCTGGGCCAGCAGCCAGGCCTGCACGTGCCGCAGGCCCCAGACCTGCAGGCCGCGCTGCAGCGTGTCGATCTCGCCGCGCAGCTTGGGTGCCGTGGTGTTGACGTGTTGCAGGAAGCGGTAGGCCAGCACCGG
>CAUPQO010000156.1:0-7847 GCA_963513295.1 uncultured Hylemonella sp. | reverse complement strand
CCTTTCTGCTGCGCTCGGGCCAGATCAGCAGCCCCTCGCGCAGCGAGTTCACCTTGCTGTCGGACGTGCTGGGCCTGTCCTCCCTGGTCGACTTGCTGGCGTCCAGGCCCGGCGCGACCGAGGGCAGCGTGCTCGGCCCCTTCCATACCCGCGGTTCGCCCTGGATGGAGAGCGGCGCCAGCCTGGTCAAGGACAACCCGGGCCAGCCGGTGCTGCTGCGCGGCCGGGTGACCGACACCCAGGGCCAGCCGATTGCCAGTGCGACGGTGGACTTCTGGCAGAACGCCGACAACGGCCTGTACTGGCAGATCGACACCACGCAGCCGCAGGACAACCTGCGCTGCCAGATCAAGGTGCTGGCCGATGGCCGCTTCGAGCTGCTCACCATCCACCCCACGCCCTATATGGTGCCGACCGACGGCCCGGTGGGTGAGCTGCTGCGCGTGGCGCACCGCGATGCCTGGCGCCCGGCGCACTTCCACGTCATCGTCGAGGCGCCCGGCTACCGCACCCTGGTGACCGAGCTGTTCGACCAGACGGATCCCCATGTGAACCAGGACGCCGTGTTCGGCGTGCGCGAGTCACTGGTGATGGACTTCAAGCCCGAGAGCGACCCCGCCGTGTTGGCGAGGTACCAGCTCTCCGGCAGCTACCAGGTGGTGGATTTCCCGGTCAGCCTGGCCGCCGAAAAAATCTAGTTATTCGTCGGCGATCGGGTTGGACAGGATGCCGATGCCCTCGATCTCGATCTCGCAGATGTCGCCCGGCGCCATCCACACCGGCGGCGTGCGCGCGTAGCCCACGCCGGCCGGAGTCCCGGTGATGATCACGTCGCCCGGCTCCAGCGTCATGCACTCGGTGATGATGCACAGTGACTCCACCACGTCCCAGAGGAAGTCTTTCGTGTTGGCGTCCTGCATGACCTTGCCATTCAGGCGCGACTGGATGCGCAGCCCGGCGGCGCCCGGTGGCAGCTCGTCCGGCGTCACCAGCCAGGGGCCGAAGGGGCCGGTGCCGTCGAAGTTCTTGCCGATGGTCCACTGCGCGGTCTTGCGCTGATAGTCGCGGATGCTGCCGTCGTTGAAGCAGGAATAACCGGCCACGCAGTCCAGCGCATTCGCCTTGGTGAGGTGGCGCGCCCGTTGGCCGATGATGACGGCAAGTTCGGCTTCGTAGTCCAGCTTGGTCGAGGCCTTGGGCCGGATGAGGGGCTCCAAGTGGCCGGTCATGGAGCTGGCCCCGCGCATGAAGAAGCTCGGGTACTCGGGGCGCGCATGCCCGCCTTCCTTGGCATGGTCGGCGTAGTTGAGCCCGAGGCAGACGATTTTGCCGGGGCGCGGCACCACGGGCAGGAAACGCACGCCGGCCAGCGGCTTGACGGCCGCCGCGCTCGCCTGGGCCGCGGCCTGGCGGGCGGCCTCCAGACCGCCGGCTTGTGCGATCAGCGCACCCATGTCTTTCGGCAGGCCGGGGGCAGCCACGGACAGGTCGATGAATTCCTGGGCACCGGCGCTTTGGAGCACGCCGATGCGGGCCTGGCCTTGCGCGTCGAAACTGAACAATCTCATGAGGTCTTCCTTGGGTGGGCGGAGCGATATCCGGTTGCCGACTTTATTCCACCTTGGCCCCGGTGCTCTTGACCACATCAGCCCATTTGGCGACTTCAGCGCGCAGGAAGCTGCCGAACTCGGCCGAGCTGTTGCGGGTCGACTCCATGCCCAGGCTGACGAATTTTTCCTTCGAATCCGGCAGTTCCATCGCCTTGTTGATCTCGGCGTTGATGCGGTCCACCAGGGCCTGCGGCGTGCCCGCCGGGAGGAAGAAGCCGACCCAGGTGTAGTCGTCGAAGTCGGCATAACCGAATTCGGTGACCGAGGGCACGTCGGGCAGCAGGGCCGAGCGTTTGGCGCTGGTGACGGCAATGGCGCGCACCTTGCCGGCCTTGATCTGCGGCACGGCCGGCGGCATGGAGGTGGACGACATGGGCGCATGGCCGGCCACGACGGCGGCGATGGCCTGGGCCGGCTGGTAGGGCACGTGGGTGATGTCCACCTTGGCAGCCGTCTTGAGGCGCTCGATCGAGAGATGGGTGGTGGTGCCGATGCCGGAGGAGGCGTAGCTCAGCTTCTCCCTGCGCGCCAGCTCGATCAACTCCTTCAGGTCCTTCGCCGGGGTGGCCGGGTGGACGGTGATGATGTTGGGCGTGCGCGGGCCCAGCGCCAGCGGCACGAAATCCTTCAGGGCGTCGTAGCCGGCGTTGGGATAGAGCGAGGGGTTGACCGCAAAGGCCACGCTGTGCACCAGGATCGTGTAGCCATCGGGGGCGGCGCGCTTGACCTGGCCGGTGGCGATGTTGCCGCCGGCGCCGGGCTTGTTCTCCACGGTGAAAGTCCCGCCCGTGGTCTCGCCGAGTTTTTGCGCCACCACGCGCGCAATGACATCGGTGAAGGCACCAGGCCCGAAGCCGACGGTGATGGTCACGGGCCTGGCCCTGGGCCAGTCGGCCTGGGCCGACGCCGTGCCGGCGCCGAGCAGGCCCATGGCGGCCAGCAACAGGCCGAGGCCCTTGCGTGCGAACGTGGTTTTCATGGTGTGTCTCCTTGCAGGATGGCAGCATCCGTGCGCTGCACGTTGTGGGTGCGGGCCATCTTATCGGCGCATGTCGCCAAATGGGCATGTCCTAGGGTTAGTCCCGGGTGTGCCGGTTGCGGCGGACGGCCGCGGCGCAACGCCCTTCATGGGCTAATATGGGGCCGGTCAGGACTACAAGGAGCCGAAGATGCCGGTTGTCGTGGTTGCCAATCCCAAGGGGGGCGTGGGTAAGTCCACCCTGTCCACCAACATCGCGGGCTACTATGCCAGCCGGGGCCACAAGGTCATGCTGGGCGATGCCGATCGCCAGCAGTCCGCGCGCCTGTGGCTGGGCCTGCGTCCGGCCACGGCGCGGCCCATCGTGAGCTGGGACGTGGGCGAGGACAAGCTGGCCAAGCTGCCCAAGGGAACCACCCATGTGGTGCTCGACACCCCGGCCGGCCTCAAGGGCGCGCGCATGAAGGACGTGCTGCAGCACGCCGACAAGGTCATCGTGCCCCTGCAGCCCAGCGTCTTCGACATCTTCGCCACCCGCGATTTCCTCGACGAGATCAGGCAGCACATGCATAAGGGCATGCAGGTGGGCATCGTGGGCATGCGCGTGGACGGCCGCACCATCGCGGCCGACAAGCTGCGTGCCTTTGTCGAGAGTCTGGGCCTGCCCGTGCTGGCCTACCTGCGCGACACGCAGAACTACATCCATCTCGCTGCCCATGGCCTGACCTTGTTCGACGTCGCGCCCAGCCGCGTGGAAAAGGACCTGGAGCAGTGGCAGGGGCTCTGCCGCTGGCTCGACGCCTGAACCAGGCGGGGTCGCCGGTTTGACAGTCGGCGGGCCCGTGCTGCCGCTACAGTGGGCGGCATGAAAACCTTCCAGTCCCTCAAGGAATTTCCTGCGCTGGTGGGCCAGGAGGTCGCGGTCAGCGACTGGCTCACCATCACGCAGGAGCAGGTCAACCAGTTCGCCCAGGCCACGGGGGACCACCAGTGGATCCACGTCGACGTGGACAAGGCGAAGGCCGGCCCCTTCGGCGGCCCCATCGCGCACGGTTTCCTCACCCTGTCGCTGTTGCCCCGCTTCTTCGAAAGCACCATGGAGATCGTCGAGTCGCGCATGGGTGTGAACTACGGCCTCAACCGCGTGCGTTTCATGGCGCCGGTGCCGGTGGGCAGCCGCCTGCGTGCGCGTTTGAAGCTGCTGGCCTGTGAGCCCATCGCCAACGACGGCATGCAGATGAGCTGGGAAGTGACGATCGAGCGCGAAGGCGAGGCCAAGCCGGTCTGTGTGGCCGAGTCGATCGCCCGGCGTTATCCCTGAGACGGCTTACGTCGTCGCGAAGCCGTTCTGCCGCCAGGCCTCGAACACCGTCACCGCCACCGCGTTCGAGAGGTTCAGGCTGCGCTGGCCGGCGCGCATGGGCAGCCTGAGTTGCTGTGTCGGGGCGAAAGCGGCGCGTACCGCATCGGGCAGGCCGCTGGTTTCCGAACCGAACACCAGCCAGTCGCCCGGCTCGAAGGCCACGTCATGCACGAAGCGCGTGCCGCGCGTGGTGAGCGCGAACATGCGCTCGGGGCGCGGTTGCGCGCTGGACAGGAAGCTGTCCCAGCCGGCGTGGCGTTTCACCTCGGCGTACTCGTGGTAGTCCAGGCCGGCGCGGCGCATCAGCCGGTCTTCCATGGAAAAGCCCAGCGGTTCGATCAGGTGCAGGGTGCAGCCGGTGTTGGCGGCCAGGCGGATGACGTTGCCCGTGTTGGGCGGGATCTCGGGCTGGACCAGGACGATGTGGAACATCCGCGCATTATTCAGTGTGTTTCGGTTCGCGCCAGGACCAGCCCGGTGATGTGCGCCGCCCCGGCCGCGCGCAGGGCCTGGGCCGCGGCAAACAGCGAGGCGCCGCTGGTCATGACGTCGTCGACCAGCACCACACGCCGGCCCGCAAGTTCCGCTTCCCGTCCGTTGGCCACGCCGAAGGCGCCGCGCACATTGCGCAGCCGGGCTTCGCGCGGCAGGGCACTCTGGGCCGGCGTATGGCGCAGGCGCAGCAGCAGTCCCGCATCGACCTTGGCCGGGCCCAGCTGGCGTGCCAGTTCCAGGGCCTGGTTGAAGCCGCGCTGGCGCAACCGCTCGCGCGACAGCGGCATGGGCAGCAGCAGATCGGCGGCTTCGAGCGCCGGTTCGGCCCAGGGTGTGCTGCGCATCAGCAAGGCCAGAGGCTGAGACCAGCCCGGACGGGCGCCGAACTTGTAGCGTGCGACCAGGCCGGCCCAGGGGTATTCATAAGCCACAGCCGTCAGACAGAGGTCTAGAGGAGGTGTTTGCTTGATGCATGCGCCGCAGCGTTCCACGCCCTCGGGAAGCGGCAGGGCGCAGTTGCGGCAGCGCGGACGGGGCTGGGCAAAACGTGCCACACAGGTTTCGCACACGGCTTGCGCCGGCCAGGCATGGCAGACCGCGCACTGGCTGGGCAGGGTACTGGTCAAGCGGGTGAGCAGGCGGCGGAACATGGGCACAGCAAGGGCAATGACGAGCGGGGCGAGGGGCTGCAGGGGGAATCAATATACTCGCCAGCTTTCCCATGTCCGATCACCGACCCCCCACCATCGACCCCGTCGCCGCCGCGCGTTGGGCCCGGCGGCCGCAAACGGTTTCCGCCTGGTTGCACGAGGAGGTGGCGCGGCGCATGGAGCCGCGGCTGGACTGGATCGTGCGCCAGCCCCAAAGCTGGCTGCACTGGGAACCGGTGCGCGGCGGCCTGCAGGCGCAGGCTTTGCTGGCGCGCCGTTACCCCGGGGCGCGCTGCCGGATCAGCGCCGTCGTGGCGCCGGAACAGGCCCGGGCCCAGCGTGCGGCGGCGCGGCCCTGGTGGCACCCGGCACGCTGGTCCGCGGCCTTGGCGGCGCAGCCTGCAGAGGCGGCGGCCGAGCTGCTCTGGGCCAATATGACCCTGCACATGGCGGCGGATCCGCAGGCCCTGATCCAGCGCTGGCACGAGGCGCTGGCGGTCGACGGCTTCCTGATGTTTTCCTGCCTCGGCCCCGACACCCTGCGCGAGTTGCGCACGCTCTACCAGGCCCTGGGCTGGCCGGCCCCTGCGCATGAGTTCACCGACATGCACGACTGGGGCGACATGCTGGTGGCGGCCGGTTTTGCCGAGCCGGTGATGGACATGGAGCGCATCGAGCTGACCTTCGAGACGCCCGAGCGCCTGCTGCAGGAGTTGCGCGAACTGGGGCGCAACCTGCATCCGGCGCGTTTCGCCGGCCTGCGTGGCCGCAGCTGGCGCGGGCAATTGCACGCCGCCCTGCGCCAGCTGGCCGATCCGGCGCACGAGGGACGGCTCAAGCTGAGCTTCGAGATCATCTATGGCCACGCTTTCAAGCCGCAGCCGCGCCTGGCCGTGGCGGCGGAAACCCGGCTCAGCCTGGACGACATGCGCGCCACGCTGCGCAAACAGCGTTCATAAGGCAAGCCTGGCCTTCCTAGGGTGAACCCGTATATCAGCCGGGCAGGGAGCAAAAAGTGCTGGGCTACAATAAGCGGTTGCTGAATTTCGAAATTCAAAGGCAGTTCTCTGCCTGCCACTGAGCGGTGGCGGGCACATCGGTCACAAGCCGCATGTGGGCAAGCCTGGGCAGTCCTGGATTATTTAAGACATTGAAGAAGTGAACATGATGAAGAGCATTTCTAATAAATTGGCTTCACTGCTGCTCATGGCTGGCGCTTGGGCCGGTACGGCGGCCTTCACCGCAGCCCAGGCTGTCAACGACCTGCCCGGTGGTCCGGCGGTCAACCAGCTCAACCTGCCTCCCGCAGTCACCAAGATTGCTGCCGAGCAGCAATGGCTGCACTGGTTCATGCTGATCATCTGCACGGTGATCTTCGTGGCGGTGTTCGGCGTGATGTTCTATTCCATCCTGAAGCACCGCAAGTCGGTCGGGCACAAGTCCGCCGACTTCCACGAGTCCGTGGCCGTGGAAATCGCCTGGACCGTGATCCCCTTCATCATCGTGATCCTGATGGCGCTGCCGGCGACCAAGGCCGTCGTGGCCATGAAGGACACCAGCAACGCCGACCTGACCATCAAGGTCACGGGCTACCAGTGGAAGTGGGGCTACGACTACCTCAAGGGCGAAGGTGAGGGCATCGGCTTCATCTCCACCCTGGACAGCACGCACCGCGAGATGTCCGAGTCCGGCAAGCCGGCCCCCACCGACGACTACCTGCTCAAGGTCGACAACCCGCTGGTCGTGCCGGTCGACAAGAAGATCCGCATCATCACCACGGCCAACGACGTGATCCACGCCTTCATGGTGCCGGCTTTCGGCATCAAGCAGGACGCCATCCCCGGTTTCGTGCGCGACACATGGTTCCGTGCCGAGCAGACCGGTGACTTCTACGGCCAGTGCGCCGAGTTGTGCGGCAAGGAACACGCCTACATGCCCATCCACGTGAAGGTGCTGTCCGCCGAGGACTACGCCAAGTGGGTCGATGGCCAGAAGAAGGCCATGGCCGCCAAGGCCGACGATCCGGCCAAGGTCTGGGCCCTGGGTGAACTGGTCCAGCGCGGCGAGAAGGTCTATGCCGCCAACTGCGCGGTCTGCCACCAGGCCAACGGCAAGGGTGCCGGCCCGTTCAAGCCGCTGGACGCCTCGGCCATCGTGCTCGATGCCGACAAGTCCAAGCAGATCGGCATCATGCTCAACGGCAAGGGTGCCATGCCCGCCTGGAAGCAGCTGAGCGACACCGAGATCGCCGCCGTGGTCACCTACACCAAGAACACCTGGTCCAACAAGACCGGCCAGCTGGTGCAGCCGGCCGACATCAAGACCGCCCGCAAGTAAACAAGTCGTCAGACGCCTAGAGTATTGAGAAGGAAATCAGGATGAGTGCCGTTCTAGACCATCACGATCACCATGCCCATGACGACCACCACGCCCCCACGGGCTGGCGGCGCTGGGTCTACGCGACCAACCACAAGGACATCGGTACCCTGTACCTGCTGTTCGCCTTCACCATGCTGATGGTCGGTGGCGTCCTGGCCCTGCTGATCCGCGCCGAGCTGTTCGAGCCCGGCCTGCAGGTCGTGAACCCCGAGCTGTTCAACCAGCTCACCACGATGCACGGCCTGATCATGGTGTTCGGCGCCATCATGCCGGCCTTCGTGGGCTTCGCCAACTGGATGATCCCGCTGCAGATCGGCGCGGCCGACATGGCCTTCGCCCGCATGAACAACTTCAGCTTCTGGCTGATGATT
>CAUPQO010000155.1:0-7888 GCA_963513295.1 uncultured Hylemonella sp. | reverse complement strand
CCTGTTGTGATAGATAACCAGGCATCCGAGCCACCTGTTCGGCTACACCTGTGTGCGATGCCTGCAGGATGTCTTCGTCGGCCAGCAACTCCAGCGGAAAAGCTCCCAGATGTTCCTGGAAGAGGGGCAGGTCGGCACGGGACACGGAGACGTAGAAGGGGATCTGTTCTGCGTTGTGGGTGCGGATGGATTCGGCCAGGCGCACCACGCGCCGCAGGTCGGTGCGGTAGCTCTTGCAATAAAGTGCAAACGGCTTCATCGGCGGCGGTCTTCGTAGCGGGTCAGCACCTTGGCCGCAAACAGCGCCAGGTGGGTGGAGCAGGCCACCATGATGCGGCGCAGGGTGTAGGGGTCTTCACCGGGGTGCACGCGGCCGCGGTTCGTCGTGGTGGCCGTGCGGTAGCCGGCTTTGCGAGCCATTGCCGCGTGCTCGGGTGTGTAGCGGCCATAGGGATAGCAGAAGTGGTTCACCTCGCAGCCCAGGGCCTGTTCCAGTTCCTGTCGGGAACCGGCGATCTCTTCGCGGGCTGTCGCTGTGTCCTGATCCGGCAGGCTGACGTGGTTGCGGGTGTGCGAGCCTATGTCCATGCCCGCGTCGCGCCACTGGCACCATTCTTCCTGCGTCATCAGGGGCGTCTGTGCGACCAGGCCCTCGTCCCAGCGGTTGCGGCCACCGAACTGGCCACTTACGGCATAGCAGGTGGCGGTGAAACCATGGCGCTGCAGCACGGGCAGGGCGTGGCTGAGGTTGTTGCGGTAGCCGTCGTCGAAGGTGAGGCCCACCACCTTGCCCCGTTTCTCACCCTTAAGGTAGGGCTCCAGTTCGCGCATCGAGAGGCCACGGTAGCCCAGCAGCCGCAGCAGCCCCATCTGCCGGGCGAAGGCGCCGGGCGAGACCACCAGCCCGCGCAGCGGGGTGCCGCGCGGGGGCGGCACGTCGACCTGGTGGTACATGAGGATGGGGATGGTCACGTTTGCAGCCGGTTCAGGTTGGCGTAATAGCCGCCCAGTGCCTGCAGTTCGGTGTGCGTGCCGCGTTCCACGATGCGGCCCTGGTCGAGTACCAGGATCTGGTCTGCATGCTCGATGGTGCTGAGCCGGTGGGCGATGACCAGGGTGGTGCGGTTTTTCATCAAGGTGGCCAGGGCTGCCTGCACCAGCCGCTCGCTCTCGGTGTCCAGGGCCGAGGTGGCTTCGTCCAGGATCAGGATGGGGGCGTTTTTGAGCAGGGCGCGGGCGATGGCGATGCGCTGGCGCTGCCCGCCCGAGAGCTTGGCGCCGTCTTCGCCGATGAAGGTGTCCAGTCCCTCCGGCAATTGCTGGATGAAGTCCCAGGCGTTGGCGG
The DNA here is from genome assembly GCA_963513295.1 of uncultured Hylemonella sp. Classification (GTDB taxonomy): domain Bacteria; phylum Pseudomonadota; class Gammaproteobacteria; order Burkholderiales; family Burkholderiaceae_C; genus Hylemonella. The sequence continues at coordinate 6,543 of CAUPQO010000155.1, read as the reverse complement.
CCTTGGCTGCAGCGATCACGTCGTCGCGTGTGGCGGAGTCACGTGAGCCGAAGGCGATATTGGCTTCAACTGTGTCGTTGAATAGCACGATGTCCTGGCTGACCAGGGCAATGTTGTGGCGCAGGCTGGCCAGGGTGAGCTCGTTGATGTCGATGCCATCGATGAGGATGCGGCCGGACGTGGGGCGGTAGAAGCGGGGGATCATGGCGCTGATGGTCGTCTTGCCACCGCCCGATGCTCCGACGAGGGCCACTGTCTGACCGGAGGAAGCTGTGAAGTTGATATTGCTGAGGGCTACACGCTCAGATCCGGGGTAGCTGAAGACGACATCGTGAAATACGATGTCGCCACGCGCCCTGTCCAGGACCCGATGACCGGGATCGTCCTCTGTTGGGTGATCCAGCAGTTGAAATACGCTCTCGCATGCAGCAAGGCCGCGTTGAAGGGTGGTGTTGATCGTTGTGAGCTGTTTGATCGGAGAAATAAGCAGCAGCAAGGCCGTGATGAAAGACACAAAGCCACCGGCGGAGGCCCCAGCCTGTCCCGTGGTCTGGCTCAAAGCCATGAAGATGATGCTGGCTACAGCTACTGCAGCGGCAACGTGCGTGATGGGCGTGATTGCTGATGCGGGCACTGCTTCTCTCATGAGTGAGCGTCGGAATCGCTCGGTATCAAGATTGAAGCGATCCTGCTGCTGCTTTTGACCACCGAATATTTTGATGACCTTCTGTGCGCCGACTGTCTCTTCTATCACATGAGCTATGAGTCGACCAGATTCAATGGTGCTACGGCTGGCCTTGCGCATTCTCTTGCCGAAGCCTTTGACAATCAGCGCAATGGCCGGTGCAATGAGCAGGGTGATTAGCGTTAGTCGCCAGTCGAGATAGAGCAAATAGACAATGAGTGCGAGTGCGGTCAATGATTCGCGGACGGCCGTTACCAATACAGTAGTGGCCGCTTCGTTAACGTTGCCCGCATCTACCAGCAATCTGGAAATCATCTTTCCCGCGGACAAATCGTGGAAAGCTTGGGTTGGTAGTACCAATATTTTGGCGAATAATTCTCTACGCAAGTCGGTGACGAGATGCGTAGATATCCAACTCATGAGATAGCCGGTGCAAAAAGAAAAGATTGCTCTGACAACGAACAGCAACACAATTCCGACCGGTATCAACCAGATCATGTGTTGATCCTCAGTCTGGAAGCCCTTATCCAGTAAGTATTTCATGATGGCTGGGAACACCGGCTCGGTAGCGGCCATGCCAATCATGCCCAATACTGCCAACGCAAATGCTTTCCAGTAGGGCTTGACGTAGGTCAGCAACCGAAGGTAGAGCGCGCGATTACTGGTGGTTGTACTGGCCTGATTCATGGATAAGCGTTTGCACCGTGTGTGGCCGGTGCATTTTGGATGCTTTTACGAGAGGCGGCAACGGCATGAGAACATGCTTGCCCTGACCCGGTGAGTCTACCCGAACAGGGGCTCCCAGACGTCAGATGCGTGCCGCCACCGGGGCTGCGCCCCTGCATGAGGGTATGATTCGAGCCCATGTGTTGCGCCGCGTTTCTGGTCCAGCGCCAGACCTTGTTGACCATCTGCTGATGCAGTCAGCAACCCCAACTCATTCAGTCCGACCTTGACCCGACTCTCCGTCATCCTCATCACCAAGAACGAAGCCGCCAACATCGAGGCCTGCCTGCGTTCGGTTGCCTTTGCCGACGAGATCGTGGTGGTGGATTCGGGCAGCACGGATGAGACGGTGGCCATTGCGCGGCGGATGGGCGCCGTGGTGCACGTTACGCCCGACTGGCCGGGTTTCGGGCCGCAGAAGAATCGGGCGCTGGCCCTGGCCAGCCACCCCTGGGTGCTGTCGCTGGACGCGGACGAGCGGGTGCCGCCGGCGCTGCAGGCCGAGATCGCCCGGGTGGTGCAAGGGCAGGGCGGTGCGGCCGTGGCCTGGGAGATTCCGCGCCTGACGCAGTTCTGCGGCCAGTGGATCCATCACTGCGGCTGGACACCCGATCTCGTGCTGCGCCTGTTCCGGCGCGAGGCCGCCCGTTTCAGCGACGACCTGGTGCATGAGCGTGTGCTGGTGGCGCAGGGTGCGGTCGGTCGGCTCAAGACTTCCTTGCTGCACTACAGCTACCCGACCCCGTCACATTACTGGCGCAAACTGGAGCAGTACAGCCAGGCCTGGGCCCAGCAGCGCCATCGCGCGGGCCAGAAGACCAGCATGGCCCGGGCTGCGGCCGCGGGTGTGGTGGCCTTCATTCGCAGCTATATTTTCCGTCTGGGCCTGATGGACGGCGCCATGGGCTTTGCAGTGTGTACCATGCAGGCCCAGGCTGCTTTCGGCAAATATTTCGCCCTGTATTGTTTAAACCTAGAAACAGCAGTTGACCGCTCTACTTCCGCTGGCAACGACCATGAACACTGATTTTTGCGGCCACGGCGTGATTTACCATCGGGGCCAGAACGCTACGCGCCCGACAGAGCCGCTGCGCGGCGCGCTGACGGCGTTGCTCGTTCTTGCGGGCATAGGCCCGCAGCGTCCTCGCGCCTTGTCATCCCGCCGCGCAGCAGCCCTCTCGGGCACGTCCAACTGCTATTTCTAGGTTAACCAGACCCATGACACATCGTCCGTACCGCCTCCCCCGTCTGTTTGAGATAGCTTGCCTCGTGCTGTGCGCCTGGCTGGGCCTGGCCATGCCGGCCCTGGCGCAGTTCCGCGTCGAAGTGTCCGGCGTGGGGCTGACCCAGCTGCCGATCGCCTTTGCGCCTTTCCGTGGCGAGGATGCCGCACCGCAGAAGATCAGCGCCATTGTGCAGGCCGATCTGGAGCGCAGTGGCCAGTTCCGCGGTGTAGCGGCCCGCTCGGGCCCGCTGGACGAAAACGCCCGCCCGGATCTGGCCTTGTGGCGCCAGAGCGGTGCGGATTCCCTGGTGGCTGGCAGCGTCGTGCGCCTGGCCGACGGCCGCTATGACGTGCGCTTCCGCCTCTGGGACGTGGTGGCCGGGCGCGATCTGGGCGGGCAGAGTTATGCCGTCACCCAGGCTGACCTGCGCCTGGCCGCGCACCGAATCGCCGATTTCGTCTACGAGAAGCTGACCGGCGACAAGGGCGTCTTCTCCACCCGCATCGCTTACGTCACCAAGGTCGAGCAGCGCTACAGCCTGTGGGTGGCCGATGCCGACGGCGAGGGTGCCCAGCCGGCCCTGACCAGTCCCGAGCCCATCATTTCCCCCAGCTGGTCGCCCGAAGGCCGGCAACTGGCCTATGTGTCCTTCGAGTCGCGCAAGCCGGTGGTCTATGTCCACGACGTGGCCAGCGGCAAGCGCCGCCTGGTGGCCAACTTCCGGGGCTCCAACAGTGCGCCCGCCTGGTCGCCCGACGGGCGCAGCCTGGCGGTGACACTGAGCCGTGACGGGGGGTCCCAGCTCTACACCCTGGATGTCACCACCGTCGGCGCCGAACCGCGCCGCCTGACCCAGTCGTCCAGCATCGACACCGAGCCGATCTTCTCGCACGACGGCAAGTTCATCTATTTCGTCAGCGACCGGGGCGGCAGCCCCCAGATCTACCGCATGCCGGCCGCCGGCGGCAGCCCGGAGCGCGTGACGTTTACCGGCACTTACAACATTTCCCCCGCCCTGAGCGCCGACGGCCGCTGGCTGGCTTATATTTCCCGGGTCAGCGGCGCCTTCAAGCTGCACGTGATGGAGTTGCCCTCGGGCAATGTGACGGCGCTGACCGAAACCAGCGCCGACGAAAACCCGAGTTTTGCCCCCAACAGCCGCCTGCTTCTTTATGCGACCAAGCAACAGGAACGCGAAGCCCTGATGACGACCACCCTGGACGGGAAGATCAAGGCCAGACTGGCCGGCCAGGGCGGCGACATCCGCGAGCCCGACTGGGGCCCCTTCCAGAAACCATCCAATTAACCCCCCCTTATCGATTCCTCAGGAGTAAAAATGTCGATGAAAAAACTGGCACTGATCGGTGCCCTGGCCTTGCTGATGGCGGGCTGCTCTTCGGTCAATCTGGACAATCCGCCGGTCGAAGACCGTTCCAGCGGTGCCGGCACCGGCTCCAGCAGCACGGTGGCGCAAACCTCGGTGACCCCGGTGGGTGACGGCAAGTCCGCCCAGGGCGCCATCGCCAACGTTTCCCGTCTGGTTTACTTCGACTACGACAGCTACGTCATCAAGCCCGAGTTCCAGGCCCTGATCGACGCCCACGCCCGCCACATCAAGGCCGATCGCAGCCGCAAGGTCGTGATCGAGGGCCACACCGACGAGCGCGGTGGCCGTGAATACAACCTGGCCCTGGGCCAGCGCCGCGCCGAGGCCGTGCGTCGTTCCCTGGGCCTGCTGGGCGTGGCCGACAACCAGGTCGAGGCCGTGAGCTTCGGCAAGGAAAAGCCGGCCGTGCAAGGCAGTGCCGAGGCGGCCTGGTCCAAGAACCGTCGTGCCGAAATCAGCTACCGCTGATCGACCGCTGGTACCTTCCCGATGAAGCCCTCCCTGCGCCTTCTTGCACTGCTGCTGTGCGTCTGCGGTGCTCCCAGTGCCCATGCGCTGTTCAACGATGACGAGGCCCGCCGCGCCATCATCGAATTGCGCCAGCGCGTGGAGAGCAGCCGTAGCGAGGCGGAGCAGCGCTCGGCCGAGCAGGCCACCCGCAGCACGGAAGAAAACGCCCAGCTGCGCCGCAGCCTGCTGGAACTCCAGAGCCAGATCGAGACCTTGCGTGCCGAGATGGCGCGCCTGGTCGGGCAGAACGAGCAGCTGACGCGCGACGTGGCCGAGCTGCAGCGCCAGCAGAAGGATCTGCTGGGCGGCTTCGACGAGCGCCTGCGCAAGTTCGAACCGGTCAAGGTCACGGTGGATGGCCAGGAGTTCCTGGCCGAGCAGGCCGAAAAGCGCGATTACGACGCCGCCCTGGGCGTGTTCCGCAAGGGTGACTTTGCCGGTGCGCAAAGTGCCTTTGTCGACCTGCTCAAGCGCTACCCCGGCAGCGGTTACGTGCCTGCGGCCTTCTTCTGGCTGGGTAATGCCCAGTACGCCACGCGCGATTACAAGGAAGCCATCCAGAACTTCCGCAACCTGCTGACGCAGGCTCCGGATCACCTGCGTGCGCCCGAGGCGGTGCTCTCCATCGCCAACTGCCAGGTCGAGCTCAAGGACACCAAGGCCGCGCGCAAGACGCTGGAAGACCTGATCAAGGCCTATCCCCAGTCCGAGGCTGCCGCTGCGGCCAAGCAGCGCCTGACGCGTCTCAAGTAGGGGTTGCCGCGTCCTGGCTTTAGAATCCGGGACATGCAAACCGCCGACATCTCGGCGCTCAACACCCTGGTGTTGGGCGCTTCTTTTCTTCTCTCCCTGCTCTTCGGCGCGCTCGTGCAGCGCACCCATTTCTGCACCATGGGCGCGGTCAGCGACGTGGTCAACATGGGCGACTGGACGCGTATGCGCCAGTGGGGGCTGGCCATCGGCGTGGCCATGGCCGGTTTTGCCCTGCTGGCCTATGCAGGGCTGATCGATCCGGCCAAGACCCTGCACGGCGGCAAACGCTGGCTCTGGCTGTCGGCCATCGTGGGCGGCCTGCTGTTCGGCTTCGGCATGGTGCTGTCCTCGGGCTGTGGCAGCAAGACCCTGGTGCGGGTCGGGTCCGGCAACCTCAAATCCCTGGTGGTCCTGCTGGTCATGGGCATGACGGGTTTCGCCACCATGAAGGGCATCACTGCGGTATGGCGCGTGGCCACCGTGGACCAGGTGGGTGTGGACTTTGCCGTCACGGCCAATCTGCCGCATCTGGCCGCCACGGCCCTGGGCCTCACGCCCTCCCTGGCCGCCTTGCTGCTGGGCCTGGGCCTGGGTGCGGCGCTCATCGTCTGGGCCCTGCGTGGTCAGCAGTTCATCCAGGGCGAAAACCTGCTGGCCGGCCTGGGCGTGGGCGGCATCATTGTGGCGATGTGGTGGGTCAGCGGCGCCCTGGGGCATGTGGCCGAGCACCCCGATACCCTGGAAGAGGTCTTCCTGGCCACCAACTCGGGTCGCTCCGAAGCCATGAGTTTCGTCGCCCCGGCAGCCTACGCGCTGGACTGGCTGATGTTCTACAGCGACAAGAGCAAGGTGCTCACGCTGGGCATCGTCTCGGTCTTTGGCGTCATTGCCGGTTCCGCCATCATGGCCTTGTGGACGCGCAGCTTCCGCTGGGAAGGGTTTGGCGGCACCGAAGACGTGGCCAACCATCTGGTGGGGGCCGTGCTGATGGGCGTGGGCGGCGTGACCGCCATGGGCTGCACCATCGGCCAGGGTCTGACCGGTCTCTCCACCCTGGGCCTCAACAGCCTGGTGGCTTTTGTCGCCATCGTGGCCGGCTCGGTTGCCGGCTTCAAGTACCAGATGTGGCGCCTGGAGCGCATGGTCTGACGTGACGGTTGCCGCCATGGACGCAGAGCGTCGCTTCGGTGGCCTGGCCCGCCTGTACGGCGTGGCCGGTGCCCAGCGCATCCGTGCCGCCCATGTGGCCGTGGTGG
>CAUPQO010000154.1:0-7895 GCA_963513295.1 uncultured Hylemonella sp. | reverse complement strand
CACCACCACGAAAGCCACGGTCATGATCTCGGTGCCCATGGCCGGGTGCACGATGGTGATGGGCCCGAACAGCACGCCGCCCAGCGCGGCCGTGGCCACGCCCAGCATGACGATGGCCGTCATATAGGGCTGCAGCTTGATGCCCAGCACGGCCACCATGTCGGGTTTCTGCACACCGGCGCGCACCACGCGGCCGAAAGAGGTCTTGTGCAGCAGCAGCCAGATGCCGGCCATCACGACGGTCACCACGCCCAGGATGAAAAGCCGGTAGCGGGAGAACATCATGTCGCCCATGATGAGCTGACCCTTGAACTCGGGCGGCATGGTGGAGGCCAGCGGGGCCGAGCCCCAGGCCATGCGCAGGGCCTGCTCGGCCACCATGGCCAGGCCGAAGGTCACCAGCAGGCTCAGGATGGGGTCGGCCGTGTAGAAACGGCGCAGCAGGTAACGCTCGAACAGGATGCCCAGCAGGCCCACCAGCACCGGCGTGATGAAGATGCTGCCGGTGAAGCCGGCGTGTTTGATCACCTCCAGCGAGAGATAGGCGCCCAGCGCGTAGAAAGCGCCATGCGCCAGGTTGACGATGCCGCCCACGCTGAAGATCAGCGACAGGCCCAGGGCCAGCAGCAGGTAATAACCGCCGAGCACCAGGCCGTTGACGACCTGCTCGAGCAAAAAGACGATTTCCATGGGTATCCGGGAGAGTGAAAAAAGCGCCGGCACCCAGGGTGCGGTGCCGGCTCGCTCAGCTCAAGCCTCGCTTACATCTTGCAGGCGCTCTCCGCTTTCGGGGGTGCCAGCGAATCCAGCGGCTGGTTGGCCGCCGGCACGGCGTCGCCGAACAGCAGGAAGTCCTGCTTGTTCTTGGCCTGGCCCTTGGGCTTGACGGTGAAGGGATAGGCTTCCTGCATCAGCTGGTGGTCCCAGCTGCGGAAATAGGCCTTGCGCGCCTTCAGGATGTCGAACTGCGCTTCCGACTCGAAGTAGGCGATCAGCTTCTCGGTGTCGGTGGACTTGGTGGCGGTCATGGCCTGGGCCATCATCTTGAGCGAGACATACTCGATCCAGGCGTGGTTCTCGGGGATACGACCGTATTTCTTGGTGAAGTTGGCCACAAAGGCCTGCGAACCCGGGGTCTTGAGTTCGTGGTGCCAGACGGTGGGCCAGATGCCGCCCAGATTGCCCTCGCCGGCGGCCCAGGCGTCGGCCGTGTTCAGGTTGAAGCCGGCCACCTTGTAGGGCAGGCCGAACTCGGCGTACTGCTTGACGAAGTTGGTCACCTGGTTGCCGGCCAGGTTGGTGGCCACCAGGTCGGGGCGGGCCTGGCGGATCTTGAGCAGGTAGGGGCTGAAGTCGGTCACGTCGGTGGCCACCAGCTCGTCGCCGATCACCGTGCCGCCGTTGGCCGTGAAGAAACGCTTGGCCTGGCGCGACAGGTCATGGCCGAAGAGGTAGTCGGCCGTCAGGGCGAAGATCTTCTTGCCCTTGACCAGGCCCTCGCGCACCAGCGCCTCACCGGCGGCGTTGACCATCACCGTCACCGGGATGTCGACGTGGAAGGTGTAACGGTTGCAGTCCTTGCCGCGCAGCGCGTCGGAACGTGCGCCGATGCTCATGAACAGGATCTTGTTGCGTGCGGCCACCTGCGAGATGGTCAGCGCCGAGCCGGAGTTGATCTCGCCCATCAGCACGGTGACGTTGTCGCGCTCCACCATGCGCTGGGCCTTGGTGGCGGCGGTCTGCGGGTTGACCGAGTCCTCGCTCATGACGTCGAGCTGGCGGCCCAGCACGCCGCCGGCGGCGTTGATCTCTTCCGCGGCCATCTTGATGCCCTGCGCGGCGTACTCCCCCAGGGCGCCCAGGAAACCGGTCAGGGGCGTGAGGTGGCCGATCTTGATCGGCCCCGACTGCGCGCCCGCCAGCCCGGGAAAGCCCAGCGCGGCGCTGCCGGCCACCAGGGCGCCGGCCTGCAGCAGGGTGCGGCGCTGGCTGGATAGCGCCTGGTCTACAGCCTTGTTCTGCTTGGATTCCATGGGTTTGTCTCCTGTTGGTTTATGTGTGCAATGGAATGCAAGGCCGATGATAGGAAGGGCGCCTCACTCTGGAAAATACTGTTTTCCGAGATGGGGTATATCTATTTCTTATAGGGGGCCATCCTCAAAAACTTATAGGATGCGGCGATGGACCTGCGACAACTCCGGTATTTCGTACAGATCGTGGAAAGCGGCAGCCTGGCCAAGGCTTCGCGCCAGCTGTTCATCGCCCAGCCCGCGCTGAGCCAGCACATCGCCAAGCTCGAAGCCGAGGTCGGCAAGCCCCTGCTGATCCGCACCGCCAAGGGCGTGACCCCTACCGAAAACGGCACGGCCCTGCACCACCATGCGCGGTTCATGCTGCGCCAGCTGGACCAGGCGCTGTCCATCGCACGCCAGGAACCCGGCACGGTGCACGGCATGGTCTCGGTGGGCCTGGCCGCCACCACGGTCTGCGCCGTGGGTGTGCCTTTCATGCGCCGCATTCGCGAGAAGTTCCCCGGCATCGTGCTCAATGTGGTCGAGGGCATGAGCGGTCACCTGGCGCAGATGATGCGCATGGGCCAGCTGGACCTGGCCATCCTCTTCAGCCGCGACGCCGTGCCCGACCTGCCGGCCGAACCGCTGGTGGAAGAAGAACTGTTCGTGATGCTGCCCGAGGACAGCGACCTGGTGCCGCCACGGCGCGTCAAGCTCAGCTGTACCGACACGGCGGACCTGCCGCTCATCCTGCCCACCGGCATCCACGGCCTGCGCCGGCGCATCGCCGCCGAGTTCGAACAGCGCAACCTGGCCCTGCACGTGGTGGCCGAGATCGACTCGCTCTCGCTGCTCATGACCTGTGTGCGCGACGGCATGGGTGCCACCATCAAACCCATGTCGGCCGCCCTGCTCGAAGGCCGCATGCGCGAAGGCTGGCGCACCCTGGCGTTTTCGGACGCCGAGATGAAACGCCCCAACTTCCTCTACTCGGTGGACCCGGAGCGCCTGACCCCGGCCGCCGCCGCCGTGCGCAGCGAGCTGCGCGAGACCGACAAGCAGCTGGTCAACAGCGGAACCTGGAAGGGCGTGAACCTGCTTTAGCTTGTGCGCAAACTGGTAAAGAAATCGTAGCGAGCGGGCCGCGCAGTAGATTTATTCGCCAGTTTCAGTCGATGAGCGTGGCGCCGACCCACCGTCCTGAACGCACGAGTTCACGCGCACAGTCGGCCAGCACCACCCGCGTGGCCAGTGCGGCCGGCGAGAGTTCGTCGTCCGACAGGCTGCACAGCATGTTGCGACGGCGGGCCAGGGTGTCGGCCAACTCCGACAGGACAAAACGCTCGGACGCATCGCTGTAGCGGCTCACCGCCGACCAGGGCTGCAGCGAACCGCCCAGGCCGGCTTCGACCGCGGCCATCAGCATGGTCAGGGAATCGATCTCGGCCACCACCGTAGGCTGGATCCGTGCGCGGCTGAACACCGCGTCCAGTGCGCTGCGCAGGCCGTGGCCGCCCGTGGGCATGATCAGCGGCTCGCCCTTGAGGGTGGCGGCGCGCACCTTCGCCGGCGGCTCGCCCCGCACAGTGCTGCGCGCGCGGATGTAGTACAGCCGCTCTTCCAGCAGCGGCATCACGCTCCAGCGCCGCCCCGGATCGGTGTGGAAGAGCACCGCCAGGTCCAGCTGGCGTGCATAGAGCATCGTGGAGACATGGCCCGACATGCTAACCACCAGATGCAGGCGCACATCGGGGTAGCGCTCGCGCATGGCACGCAGCAGGGGCAGGCCCAGCACGGCCGCCGTGGTGGGCGCCAGGCCGACGCTGACCGAGCCCGATAACCGCGCCTGCTGGGCCGCGCGCGCCGCCTGCTCGGCGTGGCGCAGCGTCAGCTGGGCCTCGCGGAAAAAAGCCAGGCCCGCCTCGGTGGGCAGCACGCCCTTACTGGTGCGCTGCAGGAGCCGGGTGGAGAGTTCGCCTTCGAGCCGGCTGACCTGCTGGCTCAGCGCCGACTGCACCATGCCCAGCTCCTGCGCGGCGCGGCTCATGCTGCCGAGCTCCACCACGCGCACGAAATAGCGGATCTGCCTGAGTTCCATAAAAAGCCTGCCGAGTCTCGTTTTTTGCGGGGACTGGGATAATCGCACACCTATGAGCAAAGCAGGCAAACAGCGGGTGGTGGTGGGTTTGAGCGGGGGCGTGGACTCCGCCGTCAGCGCGCACCTGCTCAAACAGCAGGGTTACGAGGTCATCGGCATCTTCATGAAGAACTGGGAAGATGACGACAACAGCGAATACTGCTCGTCCAACATCGACTTCGTGGACGCCGCCGCCGTGGCCGACGTGATCGGCATCGAGATCGAACACGTCAACTTCGCCGCCGAGTACAAGGACCGCGTCTTCGCCGAGTTCCTGCGTGAATACCAGGCCGGCCGCACGCCCAACCCCGACATCCTGTGCAACGCCGAGATCAAGTTCAAGGCCTTCCTGGACCACGCCATGCGCTTGGGCGCAGAAAAAATTGCGACCGGTCACTATGCACGCGTGCGCCTGAATGAACAGACCGGCAAACATGAGCTGCTCAAGGGCCTGGACCCCAGCAAGGACCAGAGCTACTTCCTGCACCGCCTCAACCAGGCGCAGCTGAGCAAGACGCTGTTCCCCGTGGGCGAGCTGCACAAGACCGAGGTGCGCCGCATCGCGGCCGAGATCGGCCTGCCCAACGCCAAGAAGAAGGACAGCACCGGCATCTGCTTCATCGGCGAGCGCCCCTTCCGCGAGTTCCTCAATCGCTACATCCAGAAGGAACCCGGCCCCATCAAGGACGGGACGCCCGCCCCCGGCGACAAGGCCTATGGCCGCACCATCGGCAAACACGAAGGCCTGAGCTTCTACACCCTAGGCCAGCGCCAGGGCCTGGGCATCGGCGGCATCAAGGCCAAGGGGGCACAAAAGGGCGGCGGTGAACACGCCCCCTGGTTCGTCGCCCGCAAGGACATGGAAAAGAACACGCTGTGGGTGGTGCAGGGGCACGAGCATCCTCTGTTGCAGAGCCACCTACTGCACGCGCAGGACGCGAGCTGGGTGGCCGGTGAGCCGCCCAAGCCGGGGGCCCTGGCGGCCAAGACGCGGTATCGGCAGGCCGACGCCGCTTGCACACTGGCCGACATTCAGGACGCACGCTTTCGCCTGGCGTTCTCCGAAGCACAGTGGGCCGTGACGCCGGGACAGTCGGCGGTGCTGTATGACGGCGAGGTGTGTCTTGGTGGTGGGGTAATTGACGCCATGGCCTAAGCTATCAGCGCTCCCCCCTTTATTTAGCTTCGAAGCCACCCGTGTCACAAAACGAGCACATTTCAATTGATGCACTGCGTGAATGCCTTGAGCGTTCTGGCTATCTTATGGAATCGCGCATCGTTCGCTCACTCACCGCTGCTGACTTTTTTGTAGAACCTAACGTCGCCCATAGAGACCCCAGAACCAGTAAGTCACGCGAAATCGACTTGACCGCAGAGGATGCAACTGCGGGCTATTCGGCGGGATGCGCAGTTAAAACCACATTCATCATTGAAGCAATCAACAATCGCTATCCCGTGGTTTTGCTAACTGAGCGGCAGTCCACGCCGAACGCCGACTTCGAAAGCTACGTCAAATTCTCTGGAACGCCAGACCCCTGGCCGTTCCTAGACGCAGTTGATGTCTACGAGGAGAGGGCGACAGATTGGAGAAACCTCTTCTCACAGTACTGCGCATTGAGCAAAAAGTCTGGCAAAGACGAATTGATGGCCAGTCATCCGGATGACATCTACACATCCCTACTGAAATTGGCTGAATTCACTGAGTCCCAACTTTCTGAATTCAACGAATGGGCCGTGGGAAGCTTGGGTGAGTACTGGCGCCTCTTTTTCTGGCAACCAATGCTTGTCGTTAGTGGACAGCTAATGACGGTCAAACACGCCTCAAACGGCGAGCTGCAATTCGAAGAGACAGCCCTAGCCCGCCTTGAATTCAACTGGCACGACGGCGAGGTGCGGAAAACAACGGCAATCGAAGTACTCCGTGAAGACTTCCTTATCAGCCGCCTTGACACGATTCGAGCACAAGACAAGGCGATGGCAAATCGCATCCGCGCGTATCGCGAAGCGAACCATCTTGACGACGAGCGTTGAAATTCGCAACACTGAATCAGGCCTAATTTCTTCATGCACTCCGCCCCATCTGAACTGGAGCATGTCTTATTCCACGAAATGGCGACGCTCGTGCAGGTCGCTCGAACCGAAGGCTCGGTACCGCGCGAAGTGGGCGCCTGGATGGCCGTACTACCCACACAGGTGATCGGCTCCATCGGTGGCGGACATCTGGAATTCGACGCCATCGCCCACGCCCGAGCCATGCTCGCAGGCGCCGCCATCCCCACCGAGCCGCAACGCGTGGCCCTCGGCCCCAGCTTGGGCCAGTGCTGCGGTGGTGTGGTGTTTCTGCGTTACGAGCTGCTGGGCCCGCTGGATGCGACCGGCCTGGCGCAACGCCTGCAGCCACCCGCCACACCCGTGGCCCTCTTCGGCGGCGGCCACGTGGGCCAGGCCATCGCGCGCCAGCTCGCCCACCTGCCCTTTGCCCTGCACTGGATCGACAGCCGCGACGAGATCTTTCCGACCGACTTGCCACCCAACATCCGCTGCGAACATTCAGACCCGGTGCAGGCGGCCGTGGCCGACATCGCCCCGGGCTCAGCCGTGCTCATCATGAGCTTCAGCCATGCGGAAGACCTGGAGATCCTCGCCCTGTGCCTGCGCCGGGCACGTGAACAGGACGACCTGCCCTACATCGGCCTGATCGGCAGCAAGAGCAAATGGGCGACCTTTCGCCACCGGTTGGAGGCGCGGGGTTTCAACGAGGCCGATTTTGCGCGGGTGACCTGCCCCATCGGCGTGTCGGGCATCGCAGGCAAGCAGCCCGAAGTGATAGCGGTGGCGGTGGCGGCGCAGCTGCTGCAGCGCCTGCCCGGCTGATTCAGCGCGTGCCGGCCTGCTGCGCGAGCTGCCAGGCCAGGGCGTTCTGGCGTTCGATCAGCGCGCCGGTGTCCACCGTGGTGAGCTGGCCCTGGCGCACCACCACCTTGCCGTTGACCACCGTGTAGTCGGCGTTGTCGCTGGAACAGAGCATGAGCGCGCCCACCGGGTCGTGCACGGCGGCACCGGCCATGCTCAGGGTGTCGGTGCGGTACATGGCCAGGTCCGCGCATTTGCCGGGGGCGATCTGGCCGATGTCGCTGCGGCCCAGCACACGCGCGCCGCCGCGCGTGGCCAGCCAGAGCGCGTCGCGCGGGGTCATCTCGGCCGGGCCGGTGTCGCAACCGAAGGGCTCCAGGGCCTTGCCCACACGAGCCAGCAGCATGGCCTGGCGCGCTTCATTCAACAGGTGGCCGGCATCGTTGCTGGCACTGCCGTCCACACCCAGGCCCACGGGCACGCCCAGGTTGAGCAGCTTGCGCAGCGGCAGGATGCCGCTGGCCAGGCGCATATTGCTGCAGGGGCAGTGGGCGATGCCGGTGCCGGTCTTGGCGAAGAGATAACTGCCATGCTCGTCGAGCTTGACGCAGTGGGCGTGCCAGACGTCTTCACCCACCCAGCCCAGGTCTTCCACGTATTCGGCCGGCGTGCAGTTGAAGTGTTCGCGGGTGTAGGCGATGTCGTGGTCGTTCTCGGCCAGGTGGGTGTGCAGGCGCACACCGTAGGCGCGGGCCAGCTTGGCCGATTCGCGCATCAGGTCCTGGCTCACAGTGAAGGGCGAGCAGGGGGCCACGGCCACCTGCAGCATGGCGCCGGGCTTGGTGTCGTGCCAGGTCTCGATGAGGCGGCGCGTTTCCTGGAGGATGAAGTCT
>CAUPQO010000153.1:0-7912 GCA_963513295.1 uncultured Hylemonella sp. | reverse complement strand
GTCGTGCCAGCCACATCCTGCTCTCCGTGGCCAAGGATGCGCCGGCGGCCGAGCGTCAGAAGGCGCGCGAACTCGCGCAGGAGTTGCTGGCCCAGGCGCGCAAGGCGCCCGACAGCTTTGCCCAGCTGGCGCGCAAGCATTCGCAGGACCCGGGTTCTGCCCCCAACGGCGGCGACCTCGACTTCTTCTCGCGCGGCGCCATGGTCAAACCTTTCGAGGACGCCGCCTTTGCCCTGAAGAAGGGTGAGATCAGCGACGTGGTCGAGTCCGACTTCGGCTTCCACGTCATCCGGGTCACTGACATCAAGGCGCCCAAGCAGAAGAGTTTTGCCGAGTTGCGGACCAGCCTGGAGGAAGACCTGAAGAATCAGCAGGCGCGTGCCCGTTATGCCGAAGCTGCCGAAGTCTTCACCAACGGCGTCTACGAGCAGTCCGACAGCCTCAAGCCCGTGGCCGACAAGCTCAAGCTGGAGATCCAGACCGCCAGCGGCCTGGGCCGCCAGCCGCTGCCCGGCGCCCGGGGTGTGCTGGCCAGTCCCAAGTTGCTGGAGGCCGTTTTCAGCGACGACAGCGTGAACAACAAGCGCAACACCGAAGCGGTGGAGATCGCCCCCAGCCAGCTGGCAGCGGCACGCATCACCCGCCACACGCCGGCGCGCACCCTGCCGCTGGCCGAGGTGCGCCAGGTCGTGCGCGAGCGTGTCGTGCAGGCCCGTGCCGCCGAACTGGCGCGCCAGGAAGGCCAGCAGAAACTGGTGGCCTGGAAGGCCAGCCCGGCGACTGCCAGCGTCGGCGCTGCCCAGATCGTCTCGCGCGACCAGACGCAGAACCAGGCGGCTGCCGTGGTTGATGCCGTGCTGCGTGCCGATACGACCCAGCTGCCGGCATGGGTCGGTGTGGACCTCGGTGCCCAGGGGTATGTCGTGGCCCGCATCAACAAGCGGGTGGAGCGTGCTGCCCCCGCCGCCGATGCGCAGCGCCAGGACCGCGCCCAGTACGCCCAGTGGTGGATGCAGGCCGAGGGCCAGGCCTATTACGAGCTGCTGCAGCAACGACTCAAGGTGCAGATCAAGGTGCCGCGTCCGGCCGCTACGGCGCCTGGCGCCGGTGGCGCGTCCTGACCGACGACTCAGGGTATAATTTCGGACTCACGGTGGCTGTAGCTCAGTTGGTAGAGTCCAGGATTGTGATTCCTGTCGTCGTGGGTTCGAGTCCCATCAGCCACCCCAGATAAAAAAATGCCCGCATCAGCGGGCATTTTTGTTTTCGGGCCGCTTCTGGACCTGGCGCTCAGTTCACCATGACCAGCTTGCCCTTGACGTCACGTGCCCCCATGCGCGCGTAGGCGGCCTTGAGCTGGGCCATGGGCAGGGTACTGTCAAGTACGGGCTTGATCTTCCCCTGGCCGTACCACTGGGCCAAGGCCATCATCATGGCGGCGTTGGCCTGCGGCTCGCGCTTGGCGAAGTCGCCCCAGAACACGCCCACGATGGACGCGCCCTTGAGCAGGGGCAGGTTGAAGGGCAGGGCCGGGATGGGGCCGGCCGCAAAACCCACCACGAGGTAACGGCCGCGCCAGGCGATGGAGCGCAGGGCCGGCTCGGCCAGGTCGCCGCCCACGGGGTCGTAGATCACGTCGGGGCCCTTGCCGCCGGTCAGGGCCTTGAGCTGTTCGCGCAGGTCCTGGGTGCTGTAGTTGATGGTCTCGTCGGCGCCGATGGTCTTGCACAAGGCGCACTTGTCCTCGCTGGAGGCCGCCGCGATCACGCGCGCACCCATGGCCTTGGCGATCTGGATGGCGGCCGTGCCCACGCCGCCGGCCGCGCCCAGCACCAGCACCGTCTCGCCGGGCTGGAGCCGGGCCCGGTCGACCAGCGCATGGTGCGAGGTGGCGTAGGTCATGATGAAAGCCGCCGCATCGGTGAAGGGGAACCCTGCGGGCAGCGGCAGGCACAGGGCGGCCGGCGCCAAGGTGTGGGTGCCGAAGCCGCCGGTGCCTGAGAGGCAGGCCACGTGCTGGCCGACCTTCAGGTTCGTGACGCCTTCGCCCAGGGCTTCGACCACCCCCGCATATTCGGCCCCGGGCACGAAGGGCAGCGGCGGCTTGATCTGGTACTTGTTCTGAACGATCAGCAGGTCGGGAAAGTTCAGGCTGGCGGCACGGATGGCGATCAGGACCTGTCCGGGACCGGGCTGCGGCGTGGGGAGCTCCTTCCATTCGAGGGCGTCGACCCCGCTGGGGTCCGTGCATAACCATGCGTGCATACCGTGTCTCCTGTGAAGTGCTCAAACGCGTCGGGCATGATACGTGCAAGGCGGTTTTCCCTCTTGTCCCACGCGTGACGCAAGTCAAGACGGACAGGCTGGCCACCTACAATGGGCGCAGACATGCCAACCATGAAAATCCTGATCTCCAACGACGATGGCTACCAGGCGCCCGGCATCGTGGCGCTCTACGAGGCGTTGAAAGACGTGGCCGACGTCGAGGTGGTGGCGCCCGAGCACAACAACAGTGCCAAATCCAATGCGCTGACCCTGCATTCACCGCTCTACGTGCACCGCGCGGCCAATGGTTTCCGCTACGTCAACGGCACACCCGCCGACTGCGTGCACATCGCGCTGACCGGCCTGCTGGGCTACCGGCCCGATCTGGTGGTCTCGGGCATCAACAACGGCGCCAATATGGGCGATGACACCATCTACTCGGGCACCGTGGGCGCGGCCATGGAGGGTTACCTCTTCGGCATTCCGGCCATCGCCTTCTCGCAGACCGAGAAGGGCTGGAAGCATCTGGACGCCGCCGCGGCGCGGGCGCGTGAACTGGTTCAGCAGATGCTGGCCCAGAAGATGGTGGGCACCCAGCCCTGGCTGCTCAATGTCAACATCCCCTGTCTGCCGCTGGAGGCGCTCAAGCCTGCCAAGGTCTGCCGCCTGGGGCGGCGCCATGCGGCCGAAGCTGTCATCACCCAGACCAGTCCGCGCGGCGAGACCATGTACTGGATCGGCGCGGCCGGCCCTGCCCTGGACGAGAGCGAGGGCACCGACTTCCACGCCACGGCCCAGGGCCATGTCACGGTGACACCGCTCAAGGTCGACCTCTGCGACCACGAGCGCCTGGGTTACTGGGCGCAGTCCATGGCACAACTCAACACCAAGGGGCGGGCATGAACCCGCGTCCGCGCCCAGGTTTCCCGGCGCGGCTGGACCGGCCGGCCGAGACCCCGGCGCGTGCCGCACGCACGGTGGCGCCGGTCGCGCCGCGCAGTGGCGCGATGTTGGCTCCTGCGGCGGGGGACCGACCCCGCCCGCAGCCCGCATCCCTCACCCCCCAGGGCCTGGGCCTGGATTCGCAGGCGGTGCGCCTGGCCATGGTGCAGAAGCTGGCGGCCCAGGGCATCAAGGATGCGCGCGTGCTCGAGGCCATGGGGCGTGTGGAGCGGCATCGTTTCGTCGACACGGCGCTGGCCACGCAGGCCTACGAGGACACCAGCCTGCCCATCGGACTGGGCCAGACCATCTCTAAGCCCAATGTGGTGGCGCGCATGGCAGAACTGCTGCTGGCAGGCCGCACCGCGACCATGGGCCGTGTGCTGGAGATCGGCACCGGCTGCGGCTACCAGGCCGCCGTGCTGAGCCTGCTGGTGAAAGAGGTCTACAGCATCGAGCGCCTGCGTGGTCTGCACGAGAAGGCGCGCGAGAACCTGCGGACCCTGCGATTGCCCAATGTGCACCTGCTCTTCGGTGACGGCATGGCCGGTTTTGCCCAGGGCGCGCCTTATGCCGGCATCATCGCGGCGGCGGGCGGCGAGGCCGTACCGCCGGCCTGGATCGAGCAGCTCGCCGTGGGCGGTCGCCTGGTGGCGCCGGTGGCCCGTGCTGCAGGCGCAGGCCAGGCCTTGCTGGTCCTGGACAAGACCGCCAGCGGTGTGCAACACACCCTGCTTGAGGCGGTCCACTTTGTCCCCCTAAAATCGGGCATCGCATGAAGGAATCATCTATGACGGTTAATTCTCGACGAGCCGGGCTGTTGGGTTTGCTGCTGGCGGGCACGTTCGTGCTGGCAGCCTGCGGCACGGGCCCGAGCAGCGCCCCCGTGGAGGAGCGGCGCACCTCCGTGTCCCGGCCGGTGATGGACCCCAATACCGTGGCGGTCAAGCAGCCGCCGGGTTTCGAGAACGCGGGCAAGGTCGGTTATTACACCGTCAAGCCCGGCGAGACGCTGATCCGCATCGGGCTGGAAACCGGGCAGAACTGGAAAGACATCGCTGCCTGGAACAACCTGGCGCAGCCCAACCAGATCGAGGTCGGTCAGGTGCTGCGGGTCACCGCGCCCGTCGTGGCGGGTGCCACCGTGGCTGAGAGCAATGGGGTCGTGACCCGGCCCATCGGCTCGTCCAGCATCGCGTCGACCCAGGTGCAGCCCGGCCAGGCTTCGAGCGCGGCGACCCGGCCGGCGGCAACGGCGGCGGCCGAGCCCGCGGCGGCAGCCGCCGCTGCAGAATCCGGCCTGAGCTGGATATGGCCGGTGCCCGGCCCGGTGCTGGCAGGTTTCGACGAGGTGAAGAACAAGGGCCTGGACCTGGGCGGAGCGGCGGGTGAACCGGTGCTGGCTGCGGCCGATGGCCGTGTCGTGTATGTCGGGGCCGGCCTGCGCGGTTATGGCAACCTCATCATCCTCAAGCACAACAGCACCTACCTGACGGCCTATGCCCACAACAAGTCGCTGTTGGTCAAGGAAGACCAGGCCGTGCGCAAGGGGCAGAAGATCGCCGAAATGGGCAACAGCGATGCCGATCGCGTGAAGCTGCACTTCGAGGTGCGGCGCCAGGGCAAGCCGGTCGATCCAACCAAATACCTGCCGCCGCGTTAGGCACACCGGACGCCGTGAGGAACCGCCATGCCCAGACGCTCCCTCCACGGCCAGCCAACCACGCGCCCTGAACCACAGTTGCTGGACGATGGCGCGCCGCTGCCCGTCGCGCCCGAGGCCGACCTTGCCCCGGCCGCTGCAGCCGAGTTCGCAGGCGAATCCGGCGATGCGCTGACGGCCTACCTGCGCCAGGTGCGACGCACCGAGCTCTTCACGCCCCAGCAGGAATACGAGACCGCCATGCGCGCGCGCGCGGGAGACTTTGCCGCGCGCCAGAGCATGATCGAGCACAACCTGCGCCTGGTGGTGAGCATCGCCAAGCTCTACCTTGGTCGTGGCGTGCCGCTGTCTGACCTGATCGAGGAGGGCAACCTCGGATTGATGCACGCGATCGAGAAGTTCGAACCCGAGCGCGGTTTCCGCTTCTCCACCTATGCCACCTGGTGGATACGCCAGGCGGTGGAACGTGCGCTGATGCAGCAGGGGCGGGTGATCCGCCTGCCGGTCAATGTGGTGCGTGAACTGCAGCAGGTGCTGCGCGCGCGCCGCGAACTCGAGAACGATCCCGTGTTTGTGGCGCGTCGCCCGGACGGTGTGCGGGTCGAGGACGTGGCGGATTTCCTGGGGCGTGATATCCACGAGGTGGCCGAACTGCTGGCCTTGGCCGAGACGCCACGTTCGCTGGACGCCACGCTGGAGCGCAACGAGGGCGAGCAGACGCTGGGGGATACGGTGGTGGACGAACTGGCCATCGACCCCAGCGGCATCACCCAGGCGCACGAGGTGGAGCGCTTGCTGGAAGACTGGCTGCTGAGCCTGTCCGAGCGCGAGCGCGAGGTGCTGGAAGGGCGCTATGGCCTGCACGACCGCGAACCCGAGACCCTGGACGTGCTGAGCCAGCGCCTGGGCCTGACGCGCGAACGCGTGCGCCAGGTACAGAACGAGGCCCTGTTCAAGCTCAAGCGCCACCTGGCGCGTCGCGGCATCACGCGCGAAGCGCTGCTCTGATACAGAAAGGCCTGTTCACACTGATTTCCCAAGTGCGAACAGGCCATGGCTGCTCAGGCATCGTCGCTGCTGTATTCCCGCGTCGTGCGTGAGACGGCGGCATCCACGCTGGCCAGCCAGTCGTTCAGCTTCTGCTCGGTGGCGTTATCCGCTTCGGTGCGCCAGTGGTGCCTGACCTGCCGGGCCAGGGCGCGCAACTGCCAGGCGGCCTCGCTGGCCAGCAGGGTCAGTTCGGCCTGCAGATGCTGGTCCAGGGCATCCTTACCCAGTTGCTCGAGCTGTTCCGGGGCCGCGCCGGCACGGGCCAGCGTGCGGCTGAGCTGCGCAGCCTGCGCGGCGATCGGGATCAGTATCTTCTTGTGCTCCTCGACCAGCTGGGAGGATGCAATCCTGTCTTCGGGCCAGGCGGTCAGTACCGCTTGTATTTCCAGCAGGCAGCGGATCGGGTCCTCCAGCAGGGTGATCGATTCAACCGATTCGTTCTGCGGCCTGAGCAGGGAGATGATCTTTTCCGACAAGCCCGCGTCATAACGATGCGTGTTCATGCGCAGCAGGATGGACAGACGCAGCTCCGGAACTTCGCGGCCGGGCGCAAAAGCGCCGGTCACCAGTTCGGTCAGGGCCATGAGCTTGCCGCAAGGGCTGATGCCGTCTTCGCGCAGGTTGCGCGGATACCCTGAACCGTCCAGGAATTCATGGTGTTCCAGCACGGCCTGGACCACCTCCCTGGGGTATTCCTTGTGCCGCTCGATCAGCGCACTGGACACCATCGGGTGGGAAACGAGTTGCCGGTGCTGGCCGCGGTCGATGCCGACCTTGTACTCCAGCAAGCGGGGGTCCAGATGCAGCATGCCGATATCGTGCAGCAGCCCCGCCGTGGCGGCGATCCGCAACTGCAGGCGGGACATGCCGCTGGCGGCCGCCAGCCAGCACGCCGTGAGCGTGGTGCTCAGCAGATGCTGGTACAGCGAGGGGCGTATCTCGCAGGCCATCGTGAGCTGGAAGGCGATGGGATCCGGCAGATGGATGCGCTCGACGATATCGAACAGGACGTTTCGGGTGTCGCTGTCCTCCAGCATCCGGGCGAAAAATGGCGTTTGCGTGGCCATCTCCTCCATGCCTTTGCGCAGGACATGGCCGTTCACCGTGGGCAGGCTCGAGACGGAGTCCTCGATGGGCGCCGACAAGCGGTGTTCCATCAGGCGGTCGTACAGACCCGGGTTGATGGCCACACCCTGTTCGATGATCTTGATGCCCTTGGCGTTGTAGATGGGCTGCGTGGTGACAACGGGCCGTACCCTGCCCAGTTCGGTGACGGCCTTGGTGAAGTACTGGGTATCGGTATGCACGGCGGGTGTCCAAGGTATGCATGCATATGATATCGCCAGTGACAGATGCCGGGATCTAGGCTCGTGAACCCTGCGGAAATGGTTCACAACATCGAGAGAAATTGCGGGCCCTGGCGGCCCGGCTGCAGCTGGTTCAGAAGGACTCCCAGTCGTCCTGGCCTGGGCGGACAGGCTTCCGGGGGGCTGTTGCCGGGGCGGTGGTCCCGATTGTCATCACCCCGGTTTTCATCGCAGTGGAGAAGGACGTCAGGGGCCGCTGGGATGGTCGGGTGTCCACTGCCCTGGTGTTGCCCCGTGCGGGATTGGGGGCAAGGGCCACTGGCGCATGGGATGGTCGGGTGCCCTGGAGTGCCACCGGATCCTGCGCCAGCTGGAACACGGCCACAGTCTGCACCAGTTCCTGGGCCTGGCTGTTCAGGCTGCCTGCGGCGGCGGCCATCTCCTCCACCAGGGCGGCGTTCTGCTGCGTGGCCTGGTCCATCTGCGTCACGGCCTCGCCGATCTGGGCCACGCCGGCACTCTGCTCGGAACTCGCGGCGCTGATCTCGCCCATGATGTCGGTCACGCGGCGGATGCTGGACACCACCTCCTGCATGGTGGCGCCGGCCTGGTCCACCAGGGCCGTGCCCTGGCCCACGCGCTCCACGCTGTCGGTGATCAGGGTCTTGATCTCCTTGGCGGCCTC
>CAUPQO010000152.1:0-7969 GCA_963513295.1 uncultured Hylemonella sp. | reverse complement strand
GGTCGGCACAGAGCAGGGCCTCGATGCGGTCCAGGTCGGCGTCGTCGTCGATGGCGCGCACCACGCGGCTGATCGCCGTGCGGTCCGGCTGGCGGGCCTGGTCGGGCAGGCTGTCCAGCACATCCGCGACGGGCCAGCCGGCCAGGGCCCAGGCAGCGTGCTGGTCGAGCGCAGCGTCGCCGTGCGCGCGGCGCCCGGTGCTGAGCACGATCTGGCCCGGGGACGGGGCCGTTTGCGTTTCGTCGTGAACGTACAGGCCCGGGCGCCCGCCGGGCAGCGCGCCCTCGGCCGGGCGTTCCGGCCAGAGCAGGGGCAGGCCGCGGGCCTGGGCCTGCTGCGCCCGCGGGCGCAGCACGGCGTCGGCCAGCACCTCGGGCGGCAGCACCAGCCAGGGGGCGTCGGGGCGAGCCTGTGCCAGCAGTTCGAGCAGCAGCAGGGGGTGGCGCACGCGTAGCAGCAGCTGGGGCGCGCGTGTCGGCCAGAGTTCGGCCAGTGTGGCCAGCAGGTGGCGGGCATCGACACCACCGGCCTCGGGCAGGGGGTCGACGTGCAGCTCGACCGCGGCGATCTCGCGGCGGCGGTTCCAGAGCAGGCGATAGCCCAGGGTGAGCTGGTCCAGGACGGAGGCGCTCATACCGTGCAGTGCAGGAAGTGCAAGAGGGTGCGGGCGGTTCAGCCCAGGTAGTTGAACAGCGAGAGACGCTGGATCTGGGCGTAGGTCTTGAGCGCCGCGACGTAGCCGGTCTGCTGGTTCTGGAATTCGGAGATGCCTTTGATCATGTCCATGTCTTCGGCGCGCGAGCGGTCGGCGGCGAGCTGGATGCTCTTTTCCTCCTGCGTGCCCTCGATGATGTCGGCGCGCTTGAGCAGCTCGCCGGCCTGGCTGCGGGCCGACTGCACGCGCTCCATGCCGCTGTCGATCTGCGCCAGCGCCAGGGAAAGATCCTGCGCCAGCTGGTGGCCGTTGCCGGCGCCGTTGATGGCGGTGATGGCCTGGTCCAGCAGGGCGAACAGGTCGTCGCGGGTGCTGGGGGTGATATTGACGGTGTCGCCATCGGCCGGCACGCCGCGTGCGACAAAGGTCAGGCCGTCGAAGGCGATGTCCTGGCCGTCGGTGTAGGGCTGGGCCGTAAGGACCGGAGTGGTCGTGATGGGTGGCACCACCGTGATCATGGAAACGTCATAGGTGGTCACCGGTGGCACGGTGGCGCTGACGCTGAAGGTGATGGTGTAGTTGTTGCCGGTGAGCAGCGAGGGGTCGGCGATCTGGCCGACGTCGGTCCACAGCTCACCCTTGTTGGGGCCAACAGGGGGGATGATGTTCGTGCCGAGGTTGATGTTGAACACGCCGTTGCCGGTGGGCACGTTCATCCACACGGCCTGGCCGTCCATGGTGCCGGGGATGGAGACGGCGGTGCTGGCGCGCGAGCCCGGGATGCCGTTGTAGACCACGCCGGCGGGCACGTCGACGAAGGGTTGCGAGGCGCTGCCCAGGCCGCTGAACAGCGGAATGCCGTTGGTGTCCTTCTTGTTGGCGTAGGTGAAGAGCTGGTCGCGCAGGCCGGCCATCTCCTCGGCAATGCTCCTGCGGTCCGAAGGGTTGTAGGCCGCGTCGCCGGCGCTCACCATGAGCTGGCGGATGGTCTGCAGCAGCTCGATGCTGTTGCCCAGCGTGCCTTCGGCCATGGCCACCGAGTTGCGTTGCAGGTTCAGGGCCCGCACCTCCACGTCCACGCGGGTGGAGCGCGTCAGCGCGCGTTCGGCCTGGGCCGCGCCGGTGGGGTCGTCTCTGGGACGCACCACCTTCTTGCCGGCCGAGAGTTTCTCCTGCAGGTCGGCCAGGCCGGCCTGGCGGGCCGTGATGTTGGCCAGGGTGTTGTCGTAGGTGTTGGCGGTGGCGAGTCTCATGGCTCAGTCCTTGCGGTGCGCATCAGCGCGAGAAAGAGGCCAGCAGGGTGTCGAAGATGTTCTGCGCGATCTGCATCATCTTGCCGGCGGCCTGGTAGGCCTGCTGGTACTGGATCATGCGTGCGGCTTCCTCGTCCAGGTTGACGCCGGCGACGGCCGTGCGGTCTTTCTCGATGTTGACCGCGATGTTGCCGGAGACGATGGAGGCCTGCTCGGCCCCCTGCACCTTGGTGCCGATCTCGGCGATCAGGCTGGCGTAGCCGTCGGTCAGCGGGCCGCCGTCGAACAGGGCGAGGTCGCGCAGGTCCAGCATGGCCTGGGCGTTGGCGCCGTCGAGCAGCGGGTAGGGGTTGGCATCCACGGTGTAGGTGTCGCCGATCTGCGGGACGCCCTTGAGCGTGAGCGACCAGCCCCACTCGGCGGTCGGGTCGAAAGGCAGGTTGGTGAGGCGGCCATCGGCTTCGACGGCCTGACCGGGCACGTAGTTGTAGACCGTGGCCGTGACCAGCACGGCGGCCGGGGGCGCCGTGTAATCCACGTCGTCCGAGCGGATGTATTGCCCCGGGCCGATAAAACGCAGCGTCACGGCGGGCGCAGCGGCCACGTTGGCAGGCAGGGGCACGGTGCGCGTGGCCAGTCCCTGCAAGGTCAGCGCGCCGGTATTGCCGGTGCCGGCTTGCGCCGCGATGGGGCTGGCCATGGCCAGTTCCTTGGGCGAGGAAAAGGCGGTGTTGTTGCGGCGGGCCGCAGCAGCATAGGGCGCGATCACGAAGCGGTCGCCGGCGTTGGCGGCCAGTCCGATGCGCTCGATCTCGAGGCCGTCGAGCAGCACCGGGTTGGTGGCACCGAAGTCGAAGGTGGTCTGCACACCATCGGACAGGCGGGTGATGGTGCCGGTGGTGGCCGTGCCGAAGGAGAACTCGTAGTTGCTGGCCAGGAAGGCGGTCGTGCCCGAGGGGTTGGCCTGGATGCCGACGGTCAGCGTGGAGCCGCCCGTGTTGGCCGCGGACGCGTAGCCGTTGGGGAGGGCCGACAGGTTGAACAACGGGTTGCCGGCGTTGCCGTTGAGGTCCAGGCCCAGGGCCTGTTGCTCGTTCATCCGGGTGCCGATGGCCAGGGCCATGCGGCCCAGCAGGTTGGAAGCGTCGACCAGGTCGGTGTTCTGGAAGCGCAGCAGGCCGGCGACTTCACCGCCGCCCAGCATGGATTCTTCGAGGATGCGGGGCACACCGCCCACCGTGATGGCCAGCTTGACCTTGGCCGGATCGCCGAACTCGTCCTCGACGACGGACACCGGCGAGACCGTCTTGCCCAGCACCAGGGGCTGGCTGCCGGCCAGGAAGATGCTCAGGCTGCCGTCGTCGGCCTTGATGTTGGTGGTCTGGACGTATTTGTTGAGGTCGCGGATCAACTGGTCGCGCTGGTCCAGCAGGTCGTTGGGCGTGTGGCCGCTGCCCTGGGCAATCGCGATCTGCTCGTTGGTCTTGGCGATCTGGCCGGCCAGGTTGTTGATGGCGGTGGCGTCGATCCTGAGCTGGCTGGTGGTGCCCATGCGCAGTTCGTTGATCGCTTCGGCGGTGGAGCGGAAGCGGTGCGCCATCTCGTCGGCCCGTGCCAGCGCCACCGCGCGCGCGGTCAGGTCGGTCGGCGCATTGGTGATGTCGGAGTAGGCATTGAGCATGTCGCTGACCGACGCGCCCAGGCCGTTGGGGCCGCTCGGGAACAGGCTCTCGAGCTGCTGCATGTAGCTGTAGCGCGTGGCGTCGCTGGAGGCCACTGCCTGCGAGGTGGCGGCCTGGCGCGTGAGGAACTCGTCGTACAGGCGCCGCACCGTCAGGGTCTCGACACCCTTGCCGTAATAGCCGCTGCCGGTGAACTGGCCCGGGATGTTGGACAGCACCACGGCCTGGCGTGTGTAGCCCGGCGTGTTGACGTTGGCGATGTTGTTGCTGATCGTCTGCAGCGCGTTCTGGTTGGCGGTCAGCGCGGTCACGCCGATGTTGATGATGCCGCTCATGACAGGCTCCCGGCGTCAGAGGCACGCTGCAGCCGCAGTGTGGTGTTGATGGCACGGCTCAGCTTGGCCGCGTAGTCAGGATCGGTGGCATAACCCGCGTCCTGCAGGCCCTCGGCCCAGCCCTGCACCGAGCCGGTCTGCTGGCGGGCCTGGGCATAACGCGGGCTGTTGCCGATCAGCTGGGCGAAGTCGCGGAAGGACTCGGCGTGCGAGTCGTAGGCGCGAAAGCGCGCCACGGTTTTCTGCGGCATGCCGTTCACGTATTCGGTGGTGGTGACCTCGGCGACCTTGCCCTTCCAGTCCGCGTTGGCCTTGATGCCGAAGAGGTTGTGTGAGGGGCTGCCGTCCTTCATGAGGATCTCGCGCCGGCCCCAGCCGCTCTCATGGCCGGCCTGGCCCAGCAGGTAGCTGGCCGGCAGACCGCTGCTGCGCTGCACCTCTTGGGCGGCGGCGCCATGTTGCTGCACGAAACCGCGCGCGGCCGCGGGTGCCGGCACCTGGGTCGTCGTGGCGCCAGGCTCGGTGCTCGCGTCGGCCTTGGCCTGGTCCTTCATGCCCATCTGCTGCATCAGCTGCTTGGCGATCACCTCGGCCAGGCCGCCGGGCTGGCCGGTCATCTGCACGGCGAACTGCTGGTCCAGCAGGTCGGTGCCCAGGTCGCCACCGGGGCTGTCGAGCATGCCGCTTTTCATCGAATTGCTGGCCTCGCGCATGCTCTTGAGCAGCTCGCGCATGAACAGGGCTTCGAACTGCTTGGCGGTTTCCTTGACGGCTTCGGGCGTGGCCTGGCCAGCCTGGAATTTCAGGCGGTTCAGGCTGGCGCCGTCGGCGGCCAGCGACTGGGTCAGGGGGTTGAGCGCGCCGGACTGCATCTCAGATCACTTCGAGTTCGGCATTCAGGGCACCGGCGGCCTTGATGGCCTGCAGGATGGCCAGCAGGTCCTGCGGCGTGGCGCCCAGCGCATTGAGCGCGCGCACCACGTCGGCCAGCTTGGGCGCGTTGGGCAGCTGGATCAGGATGCCCGGTTCCTGGCGGATCTCGATATTGGTCTTCTCGGCCACCACGGTCTGGCCCGAGGACAGCGGGCCGGGCTGGCTGATGATGGGCGTGGAGCTGATGCTGACCGAGAGGTTGCCGTGCGCGATGGCGCAGGGGCCCAGCGTCACGGCCTGGTTCAGCACGATGGAGCCGGTGCGCGAATTGATCACCACGCGCGCGGCCGGCACCGAGGCCTCCAGCGGCAGCTCTTCCATCTCGGCGATGAAGTTGATGCGGTCGTTCGGTTCGGTCGGGGCGCGCACGTCCACCGTGCGGCCGTCCAGGGCGCGGGCCACGCCGTCGCCGAAGCGCGTGTTGATGGCCGCGGCCACCCGGCGCGCGGTCTGGAAGTCGCTGGCCTCCAGGCCGAGCTTGAAGCTGCTGCCTTCGAGCAGGGGCGTGGGCACGGCGCGCTCGATCTGGGCGCCACCGGGCACGCGGCCGGCGCTCAGGTGGTTGATCTGCACACGGCTGCCGCCGGCGGCTGCACCCGCACCGGCCACGATCAGGTTGCCCTGGGCCAGCGCATAGACCTGGCCGTCGGCACCGCGCAGCGGCGTGGAAATCAGCATGCCGCCCTTGAGCGACTTGGCGTTGCCCATGGAGGAGACGGTGGCGTCCACGCTCTGGCCGGGCCGGGCGAAGGCCGGCAGCTGCGCCGTGACCAGCACGGCGGCGACGTTCTTGAGCTGCAGGCGC
Organism: uncultured Hylemonella sp.; assembly: GCA_963513295.1. Classification (GTDB taxonomy): domain Bacteria; phylum Pseudomonadota; class Gammaproteobacteria; order Burkholderiales; family Burkholderiaceae_C; genus Hylemonella. Next base: position 2,306 of record CAUPQO010000152.1, on the reverse strand, counting down.
GAGGCCAGCTCCGGCGAGAGGGCGATGCCCATCTGCTGCAGGTAGTTGCTCAGTGTCTGCGTGGTGTAGGGCATCTGCGTGGTCTGGTCGCCGGTGCCGTCCAGGCCGATCACCAGGCCGAAGCCGGTGAGCTGGTTGCTGCGCACGCCATCGATGGTGGCCACTTCCTTGATGCGGCTGGCCAGCGCGGGCTGGGCCAGCAGCAGGCCCAGGCCCAGCAGCACGGTGCCGCGGCGCAGGGTGGCGAGCAGTGAGAGGAGGTGGCCGGTGTTCATGGTGGTACGGGGCTCAAGTTCTGGCGGGAAAGGTCGAAACCAGCGATAACTGATTCTGTAAGCGCTCAGAAGGGCGAAAGGTTGAAAAAGAACCGGGTTAACCAGCCTACTGTCTGCGCTTCATGCTGCGGGCCGCGGCCCTTGGACTCGACGCGCACATTGGCCACCTGGTTCGAGTTGATGATGCTGCCCGGCAGGATGGCCAGCGGATCGACGGTGCCGGTGAAACGCAGCACGTCGACGTTGTGGTTCAGGCCGATCTGCTTTTCCCCGACCACGACCAGATGCCCGTTGGGCAGCACGTCGGCCACGGTGGCCGTGATCGAACCCGAGAAGGTGTTGGCCGCTTCGGTGCCGCCCTGGCCCGAGAAGTCGGCCTCGCTGGCCGCGCCGATGCGCAGCCGGTTCTCTGCCGCCGTGCCCGGGAACTTCAGCCCCGGCACCATGGTGATGCTGCCGTCGATGCTGCTGCTGCGGTTGGCCGTGGAACTGGACTTCTGGCTGGCCGTGACGGCTTCGACGATGCGGATGGTCAGGGTGTCGCCGACCTGGCGCGCGCGCCGGTCTTCGAAGCTGGGGCGGTAGCTGGCGTTCTGGAACAGGCTGCCGGTGGCAGGCCGCACGGCCGCCTGCGCGGGGACTTGTGCCATGCGCGAATCGGCAAAGTCGACCTGGGCCGGCTTCGGGGTGGCGGCGCAGCCCGTCAGCAGCGCGACGCCCAGCAGGAGCAGGAAGTGTTTCATCAGAGTTGTCCCAGCTTTTGCAGCATCTGGTCCGAGGTCTGGATGGCCTTGGAGTTCATCTCGTAGGCGCGCTGGGTCTGGATCATGGTCACCAGCTCCTGCACCACGTTCACGTTGGAGGTTTCCAGGAAACCCTGCATCAGCTGGCCCAGGCCGTTGGCGCCCGGGGTGCCGGTGTTGGGCTGGCCCGAGGCGGTGGTCTCGGCGTAGAGGTTCTGGCCGCGCGGCTCCAGGCCGGCCGGGTTGATGAAGCTGGCCAGCGGAATGGTGCCGATGGGCTGCGGCGTGACGGTGCCGGGAATGGTGGCCGTCACGTTGCCGTCGGCCGAGATCGAGACATTGGTGGCGTTGGCCGGCACCGTGATGCCGTTGGCCACCGGCAGGCCGTTGTTGGTGACCAGCTGGCCCTGGGCGTTCACCTGGAAGGCGCCGTCGCGGGTGTAGTTGATCGTGCCGTCGGGCATGGTGATCTGGAAGAAACCGTTGCCCTGGATGGCGATGTCCAGGTTGTTGCCCGACTGCTGCAGGCTGCCCTGCGTGAAGGTGCGGCTGGTGGCCACGGTGCGCACGCCCAGGCCGACCTGCAGGCCGGTGGGCAGCTGCGACTGTTCGGAGGTGCTGGAGCCGACCTGGCGCAGGTTCTGGTACATCAGGTCCTCGAACACCGCATGCGAACGCTTGAAGCCGTTGGTGGACGAGTTGGCCAGGTTGTTGGAGATCACGTCCAGCTGCATCTGCTGGGCTTCCATGCCGGTCTTGGCGATCCACAGGGAATTGAACATGGTGGCTTCCTAGAGGTGAGGGGGGTGCATCAGCCCTGCAGGCTGAGCAGCTGGCCGGCGGAGCGGTCGTTGGATTCGGCGGTCTGCATCAGGCGCATCTGCACCTCGAACTGGCGCGCGGTCTGGATCATGCCGACCATGGTCTCCACCGCGTTCACGTTGGAGCCTTCGAGCACACCCACCAGCATGCGGGCGTTGGCGTCGTTGGGCAGCGGGGCGCCCGAAGCGGGGCGGAACAGGCCGTCGGTGCCGCGCTTGAGCGGATCGTCGGGTGTGGGCGTGGCCAGCTTGAGGCGGCCCACATTGGTCGAAGGCTGGTTGCCGGTCTTGGCGCTGATGGTGCCGTCGAAGCCCAGGCTGATCACCGAGTCCTGCGGCACCTGGATGGGCGCGCCGCCGTCGGACAGCACGGGCAGGCCGTTGCTGGTCTGCAGCACGCCCTCGGGCGACACTTCGAAACCGCCGCTGCGGGTGTAGGCCTCGGTGCCGTCCAGGCCCTGCACGGC
>CAUPQO010000151.1:0-7995 GCA_963513295.1 uncultured Hylemonella sp. | reverse complement strand
CGGCAGCCGTCCACGCCCGTGATTATCTCCGTTCAATGCGCGCGCGCCCCTCGCGCACCTCGAAAGCGGCCAGCGTGAAAGCAGCGGAATCGGCACGGGTCGCGTCCTGCACCGCGCGCAAGGTGGTGCGCAACTGGCCCGGCGTGAACTCGGCCACGCCGTAGCCGCGGTACTGCGCGTCACCGAACACGAAGTGCGGGTTCTCGGCCAGGCGCTCGGCCGTCTTCTCGACCGCGCTGGCACTGGCACGCGAACTGATGCTGGTGCCGCAGAACTCCACGCCCACCGTCGCGCTGCCGGCCGCGGCGTAATCGGCCTTGACGTGCCCCACCCAGTTCTCGTGCACGTCACCGCCCAGCAGCACCGGGTTGCTCACCGTGTGGCGCTGCAGTGCATCGGTCACACGCTTGCGGTTGCCGGCATATCCGTCCCAGCCGTCGTTCCACAGGCGCTGGCCCGGGCCGGGCTGGGCGTCGCGCGGGCCGAACAGGGTCTGCTGCCCGACCACGTTCCAGCGCCCGCCGGAGCGGGCCAGCGCGCCGTCCAGCCACTGCTCCTGCGCCGCACCCAGGTAGCTGCGCTGCGGATCGGCCCACTCCCGGCACTGGGCCGGGTCCACCAGCCGGCCACCGGGCTGGCCGTCCTTCAGGCAGGGCTGGCGGTCGCGGTACTGGCGGCCGTCGAGCAGGTGCAGCGTGGCCAGGCGGCCAAAAGGCACTTGCTGGTAGATGCGCATCTCGGCGCCGCGCGCCAGGCCGGCGAGCCCCTGCGTCAGCATAGAGGCGCGCACCGGCATGTGCTCGTACCAGGCCTGGTAGGCGGCGGCGCGGCGTGCGGCGAAGTCGTCCACCGTGCCCAGCAGCGGCACACCCGTGCCCTCGTGCTGGGCGGCGTAGTCGTTCTGCACCTCGTGGTCGTCCCAGGTCAGCAGCCAGGGGCAGGCTGCGTGCATGGCCTGCAGGTCGGCGTCGCTGCGGTGCAGGGCATAACGGGCGCGGTAGTCGTCCAGCGTCAGCACCCAGCCGCCGGTCACGGCGCGCACTGCGTTGCTGGCGCCCGGGTATTCGTAGATGTAGTCGCCCAGGAACATCACCGCGTCCAGCTGCTCGGCGCGCATGTGGCGCCAGGCCGCGTAATAACCGTGCTCCCAGCGCTGGCAGGAGGCGTAGCCCAGGCGCAGGCGCGCCGGCAAGGCGTCCGGCTGCGGAAAGGTCCGCGTGCGCCCCACCGGGCTCACGGCCTCGCCCAGCATGAAACGGTAGAAATACCAGCGGTCGGCCTCCAGGCCCGCCACCTCGGCATGCACGGCATGGCCCAGCGCGGGCTCCGCCTGCACCTGGCCGCTGCGGGCGATGCGCTTGAAGCCCTCGTCGTGCGCCACTTCCCAGCGCAGGGTGTAGGCCTCGCGCGGCGGTTGCCGGAACAGCAGACGGGTCCAGAGCACCACACCGTCGGCGGTCGGCGCACCGCTGGCCACCCCCAGGGCAAAAGGGTCGTGCTGCAGGCGGCCCAGGCTCCAGGCGCTGCGCGGCAGCCAGAGCGTGCTGGCGGTGGCGGCCGCCAGGCGCAGCAGCTGGCGGCGGTCGGTCGGGTGAGTGGGCATGGCGGGGGGTACGGTGGGGCTCGCCGGGATGATGCCATGCGCTGGTGACACTCACGTGCACCAGCCCCTACCGCCCGGCGGGCCAAGGTTGACAGCCCACCGGGTCTGACTAAAATTTCAGCAAGTTCACCCCGGAGTCCACCATGGCAACCGAAGGCATTTCCTCCAGCACCCCAGTGGCACCGCCCCCGCGCAACAATGCGCCCGAGCGCAACAACCGCGCCCAGGAATACCGCGCCGAGCAGGCGCAGCTCCAGCAGCGCGCCCAGCGCCAGGAAGAAAGCAACCGGCCCAAGGAGCCCGTGGTCAACACCCAGGGCCAGACCACCGGCCGCATCGTCAACGAAAAGGCCTGAGGAGACGGTCATGGCCACGGCCCTGCAGGCCCTCAACGGCAGCACGCCCAGTGCGCGGGCTCAGCTGAGCCAGTACCAGGCCCAGCTGCAGCAGGCCCGGCGCGAGGCCTCGCAGGCCGCCAACCGCGTGAGCCAGCTGGAGCAGCAGGCCGCGGTGGCGCGGCAGGAATCAGCCCAGGCCGACGACCGGGTGCGCGGTCTGGAAAACCAGCCCCCGCGCAGCGAAAACGGCAACGGCGGCACCCGCAAGCGCATCAACACCCTGAGCCAGCTCAGCGGCACCCTGCTCGACGTCACGGCCTGAGCCGGCACCCATCAACAACAACGGCCCTCGTGAGGGCCGTTTTGTTTGGCAAGCCAGCAATTAACCGCGTTGCCGCAAAGCCTCGTACAGGCAGACGCCGCTGGCCACCGAGACGTTCAGGCTCTCCACCGCGCCCTTCATCGGGATGCCCACCAGCTCGTCGCAGGTCTTGCGCGTCAGCTGCCGCATGCCCTCGCCTTCGGCGCCCAGCACCAGGGCCGTCGGGCCCTTCAGGTCCACCTGGTAGATGGTCTTGGGCGCGTCGTCGCTGGTGCCTATGCACCAGATGTTGCGTTCCTTGAGCTCGCCCAGGGTGCGCGCCAGATTGGTCACCATGAAATAGGGCACGGTCTCGGCCGCGCCGCTGGCCACCTTGGCCACCGTGGCGTTGACACCCACCGCATGGTCCTTGGGCGCGATCACCGCGTGCGCCCCGGCCCCGTCGGCCACCCGCAGGCAGGCGCCCAGGTTGTGCGGGTCGGTCACGCCGTCGAGCACCAGCAGCAGCGGCGGCTCGCTCAGCGCGTCCAGCAGGTCGTCCAGCGAATGCACCTGGGCCAGGGCCTCCACCCGTGCCGCCACGCCCTGGTGGCCGTGGCTGCCGGCCAGCTTGGCCAGGCGCAGGCCATCGGCCTCGATCAGGCGCACGTTGGCCTCTTTGGCCTTTTCCAGGAACTGGCGCATGCGCGCGTCGCGCCGGGTCGGCTCGAAGTAGATCTCGATGATGGATTGCGGCGCCGTCTTGAGGCGCACGCCGACGGCGTGGAAGCCGAAAAGGACTTTGGGGGAGGACATGGGGGGATTATCCCAGCCCCACAGCCGTTCGGGCTGAGCCTGTCGAAGCCCAGCGCATCCACGTCACACTCAAAGCACCGCTTCCAGCCCCTTGCGCTCCAGCAGGTCGAGCAGCTTGAGCGAGGGACCGCTGGGCTGCTTCTCACCCTGCTCCCACTTGCGCACAGTGGAAGCGCTGGTATTGAGTACCGAGGCCAGCACGGTCTGGCTCAGCTTGAGCTGTTCGCGCAGGGCCCGGACCCGCGAGCTGTCATAGGCAGGAATCGGCTCCATGCACAGCGCTTCGATCTTCTGCTGCTTGCGCTTGTCGATGAAGCCCAGACGGTACAGGTCTTCCGAGGTCTCGTGCACGGCCGCCAGAATCCGGCTCTTAGTCTTGGGTTTGGTCTTCGCAGTCATGACAAATCTCCTGTAAGGCACCGTCTTCCACGGCCCGGTTCAACTGATCGCCCGACAAAGCCAGCAAGTCGGCGGCCAAAGCCTGCAAGGCTTCAAGTTCGGTGGGCGAAATATTCGCCCGCTCGTTCTTCTCGAAACCAAACACAAAGAACCAGCGGCTACCCTTCTGCGTCGCCACCAGCGTGCGCGCTCCGCCGCTCTTGCCACGCCCAGGCAGGGCTACACGCTTCTTCACGACATGCCCTCCCAGCTCCGCATCGATCAGGCCGGCCACCATCTCCTGCACCGCCAGGCACAGGGCAGCATCCGTCAGTTCTGTCTTCCGCATCCAGCGGACGAAGTGGCGTGTTTTGAAGACGCGTCGCATGACGAAAGTATGCCACCAAGTGGCATAGATATCAAGCGCCGGGATTAGGGTCTTGCTGTGGCAAGGAAGAAGCGAATCTCCGCCTGGTATTGGCGTCGGGTCACGCCAAACACATGCGGGCATCTGCCCCCTGTGGGCAGGAATCAGAACTCGATGATGGATCGCGGCGCCGTCTTCAGGCACGGCCCACGGCGCGGAAGCCGAACAAACCTTTGGAGGGAGGACATGGAGAGGTTGTCCCAGCACAGGGTGGGACAGCCGTCCGCTCGTATGTGGTGGCATCCCTCTTCTGTAGGATGCGACGAGGAACCACAACTCCGTAAAATCATTTTTTGACGCTGTGAAATTTGTCGGAATTTATGCAATCACGACGCGGAGCGAAAAATCGAGGAAACCATCCGATCGAAGATTTCCGTTAACCGCCATGGTCAGAACCAATCGGACTGACCTCAGTCTTCAAGCCAGCATTTGGGCCCACAGTCCATCACCCCACACAGGGAGCCGTTGATGATTCTCTTCCGTACTTATGCAAAGGAACTTGTATTTATCGTCATCGGAGCCGCCTTGGGGGGATTGATATCAATGGCCACCGGTATGTACAGCCTTACCAAGTCGTTCGAATACACGCAGAACAAGGAGCAACTATTCAGCCTTCGGAAAGACTTGGAATTCTTGGTGCGTGTGCGCAACGAAGTTGACGCGAACACACAAACTCTTGTCGGCGCAGACTACAGAATTCATGTGAAATTCAGCGCACCAATAGACTGGGTTACCAGCATGATGAGATCGGAAAAGGGCAAGCAACCGCCCTCACCGGAACAGATCGCCTCTATAAGAGCGCTCGGGGGTGGTGCGGTCGTCCAAATCCTTGAGCTACGTGCCCCCAGAGAGAAGCTTGTCGTTGAGTCATGGGGCAATCAATTCCCTGAGAGCGGGGATATATCGTTCGAATTACTCGCGGATATCAACGAATATTACCGTCGAGTACGACGGATCAATTTGAGCGTTGAACGCATGGAGAACATGAGCGTTGGGTCGGCTATACCGGTTGGCTACCAAGAATTTCTTGCGAAAGATATCGAACACCACAATGCATTGATCGAAGAGCTTCGCAAACTCGACACTGTCCGACTCAAGAATCGAGTCAACGAAGAAATTCACCGACTATCAGAAGCTCGGAAAAGGCTTTCAGCGTCTATTGATGCAAGCTGACTCCTGAGTTCGACTACGAATCTTCAAGTCGTTATAAGCGATCTCGGGCCATATTTAGCCTGATGCCCTACCCGCCTCAATCGTGATCCGCCGCTCGCATCTCTGCGCAATCCCCGTGTCATGCGTCACCAGCACCAGGGTCGTGCCCTGCTCGCGGTTGAGCGCGAACATCAGCTCCATGACCGTCTCGCCGGTCGCGTAGTCCAGGCTGCCCGTCGGTTCATCCGCCAGCAGCACGGCCGGCTGCACCACGAAGGCCCGCGCCAGGGCCACACGCTGCTGCTCGCCGCCGCTCAGCACCTTGGGATAGTGCCCCAGGCGCTGGCCCAGGCCCACGCGCTCCAGCATCTCGGTAGCGGCCTTGCGCGCGTCCTTGCGGCCCGCCAGTTCCAGCGGCAACATCACGTTCTCCAGCGCGGTCAGGTGGCCCAGCAGCTGGAAGCTCTGGAACACAAACCCCACTTTCTGCGCACGCAGGGCGGCGCGCGCATCTTCGTCCAGCGCGAACAGGTCCTGTCCGTCCAGGCGCACGGTGCCGCTTGAGGGTGTGTCCAGCCCGGCCATGATGGACAGCAGCGTGCTCTTGCCGGACCCGGAGGCGCCGACGATGGCCAGGGTCTGGCGCGGCGGGACGCTGAAATGGATATCGCGCAAAATATCGAGCGTGCCGGTCGAGTCGGTGACCGACTTGAGCACGTGTTCCACGGAAATGATGGGTTCGGACATGAAGTTTTCTTTCTTGCGTCGCTACTGTATCGCGCTCGCCCTGTTGGGCGGTTTCCTGGGGTTATCCCAGGCGGCCACGGCGCGCACGGTGCTGGTGCTCGGTGACTCGCTGAGCGCCGAATACGGCCTGCCACGCGGCAGCGGCTGGGTGGCCCTGCTGGAGCAGCGCCTGGCCGCGGAGAAGCAGGCGGTGCGCGTGGTCAACGCCAGCATCAGCGGCGAGACCACCTTCGGCGGCCGCTCGCGCCTGGCGGCCCTGCTGGCCCAGCACCAGCCCACGCACGTGATCATCGAACTGGGCGGCAACGACGCGCTGCGCGGCCTGGCGCTGGACGCCACGCGCGCCAACCTGGCGTGGATGGCCCAGCAGTCGAAAAAGGCCGGCGCGCGCGTGCTGCTGCTGGGCATGCAGATGCCGCCCAACTACGGCGCCGACTACGGGCGCCGTTTTGCCGGGCTCTACCAGCAGGTGGCGCGCAGCGAGAAGGCAAGCCTGGTGCCCTTCTTCCTGAAAGGCGTGGCCGACGGCGCCGACCCGACCCGGCTGTTCCAGCCCGACCGCATCCACCCCACGGCCGAGGCCCAGCCCCGGATGCTGGACAACGTCTGGCCCGAACTGAAAAAAATCCTCTGATGCCCCTGTTCACCATCAGCGCCGACGAGGCCCTGCGCCAGCTCGACACCTTCGACACCGTCATCGACGCCCGCAGCGAAAACGAATACGCCGAAGACCACCTGCCCGGCGCCGTGAACTGGCCCACGCTGGACAACCAGCAGCGCCACGACATCGGCACGCTCTACAAGCAGGTCAACGCCTTCGAAGCCAAGAAACGCGGCGGCGCCCTGGCCGCGCGCAATATCGCGGCCCACATCGAACGCGAGGTCATCGACAAACCGAAGGACTGGAAGCCCCTGACCTACTGCTGGCGCGGCGGCAAGCGCAGCGGCTCGCTGAGCCTGATCCTCAGCGAAATCGGTTTTCGCGTGACCATCATCGAGGGCGGCTACAAGGCCTTTCGCGCCGCGCTGCTGCTGGACATCCCGCGCCTGGCGCCCCTGTTCGACTGGCGCGTGGTCTGCGGCACCACCGGCTCGGGCAAGACGCGGCTGCTGCAGGCCCTGCAGGCGGCCGGTGCCCAGGTGCTGGACCTGGAGGCCCTGGCCAACCACCGCAGCTCGGTGCTGGGGGCCATTCCGGGCGTGGCCCAGCCCACGCAGAAGGAGTTCGACACCCGCATCTGGGACGCGCTGCGCCGTTTCGACCCCAAGCGCCCGGTCTACGTGGAGAGCGAAAGCAAGAAGGTGGGCAATGTGGCCGTGCCGGCCGCGCGGATCGAGGCCAAGCGCGCCGGCCCCAGCCAACACCAGCAACAGCCCGACGAGGCAAGCGTGGCCCAGCGGCGGGAGGTCTACGATTTTTTCGTGCAGAACCGCGAGGCCTTCTGCGAGCGCCTGGACGCGCTGACCGAACTCAAGGGCAAGCAGGTGGTGGAAGGCTGGAAAACCAAGGTACGCAGCGGCCATATCGACGACGTGGTGCGCGACCTGCTGCTCACGCACTACGACCCGGTCTACCTGCAATCGATGGCACGCAATTTCAAACAGTTCGGCAGCGCGCAGGAGATCCAGCCCAAGGACCGCTCGGCGCGGGCCATGCGGGCGCTGGCGGACGAGCTGCTCGCGCCCAAGGCCTGAGCCGACCGGGTGGATCGGGTGTGTTCCCCGCAAGTCACAGGCATTTGCGCCGGCCAGCAAGCCTCCATTTGCTGACCTGGATCAGACAATCTGATACTTGTCGCCCGGGGGCCATCCCCCAGGCTTGACGCCGGCGCCCCATTCAAGGGACGATCTGCCCAGGACTTTTCAAACTGGCAAGCAGATCGACTTACGCTGCCGCGCAGAAGGTGAACGGATGAGACTGACACGACTGGTTCTGCAAGGGGTGGCGCAGCTGGCCGTCGCCCTGGGTGTGCTTGGCTGCGGAAGCGGCGGCGAGACACCCGCGCCAACGCTGGTGCTGACGCCGCAGAGCGTCAAGACTTTTCATTTTTCCTGGCCGGATGCCAGCGCGGAAACCGGGTACATCCTGCTGGAGAATCCGGACGGCAGTTCGGGCTACACCCCGGTCTCCCCCACCCTCGCGGCCAATACCACCAGTTATGACCTCCCGGTGTTCCTGCCGGCCCGCATCAATGCCAGCTACATCCTGCAAACCTGTAACGGCGCCACCTGT
>CAUPQO010000150.1:0-7997 GCA_963513295.1 uncultured Hylemonella sp. | reverse complement strand
TGTGACTGCCATGCTTGGGGCCATTGCCAAGAACAATCCCAGAATCACCTACATCGCCTATACGAAAAACCCTACTGCAAATCTGTGGAACGACACGGCGATCGAGAAGATCATCGCCGCCGTCGGTGAGCAGGTTGGCCTGGTGGTGATGGACGAGGAATACCAGCATTTTGCCGCACGCAGCTGGCTGGATCGCATCCGCGCCAAGCCGGCGGCCAACAGCCATGTGCTGCTGATGCGCACGCTCTCCAAGTTTGGCCTCGCCGGCGTGCGACTGGGTTACATGATGGGACCGGCAGCCCTGATCGCCGAGGTCGACAAGGTGCGCCCGCCCTACAACGTCAGCGTACTGAACTACGAGTGCGCGCTGTTTGCGCTCGAGCACGCCGACGTGTTTGCGGCCCAGGCGCAGGACATCAAGGCACAGCGTGCTATGATTTTGGAAGCGTTGAAGGCCGTGCCCGGGGTGCGGGCCTGGAACAGTGACGCCAACATGATCCTGCTGCGTGTGCCCGATGCAGCCAAGACCTTCGAAGGCATGAAGGCGCGCAAGGTCCTGGTGAAGAATGTGTCCAAACTGCATCCCCTGCTGGTCAACTGCCTGCGCCTGACCGTGGGCACCCCGCAGGAAAACCAGCTGATGCTGGCTGCCTTGAAAGAATCCTTATGAGTGCCGCACGGCCGTCCGAAGGCGCTCGCACCGCAATGCGCAGCATGGAGGTTGCTTAATGAATACACCACGTACCGCCGAAGTGTCCCGCAATACCGCGGAGACCCAGATCACCGTCAAGGTCAACCTGGACGGCACGGGCGTATCGCGCCTGTCCACCGGCATCGGCTTCTTCGACCACATGCTGGACCAGATCGCGCGCCACGGCCTGATCGACCTGGACATCCAGGCCAAGGGTGACCTTCACATCGACGGCCACCACACGGTGGAGGACGTGGGCATCACCCTGGGCCAGGCCGTGGCCAGGGCCGTTGGCGACAAAAAAGGCATCCGCCGGTACGGCCACGCCTACGTGCCGCTGGACGAGGCGCTGTCGCGCGTGGTGATCGATTTCTCCGGCCGCCCTGGCCTGGAGATGCACGTGCCTTTCAAGAGCGGCATGATCGGCACCTTCGACAGCCAGCTGGCTTACGAGTTCTTCCAGGGTTTCGTGAACCACGCCTTCGTCACGCTGCATATCGACAACCTGCGTGGCGAGAACGCCCACCACCAGGCCGAGACGGTGTTCAAGGCCTTTGCCCGCGCCCTGCGCGCTGCGCTGGAAATCGACCCGCGTGCGGCGGGCACCATACCTTCGACCAAGGGATCGCTCTAGCCGTATGACTTCCGGAATGCCGGCCAAGACCGTTGCCGTGGTGGACTACGGCATGGGCAATCTGCGCTCGGTGTCGCAGGCCGTGCAGGCCGCGGCCCAGGGCAGCGGCTGGCATGTGCTCATCACCTCGCGTCCCGATGAGGTGCGTGCGGCCGCCCGCGTGGTGCTGCCGGGGCAGGGCGCCATGCCCGACTGCATGCGCGAACTGCAGGAGTCCGGCCTGCGCGATGCTGTGCTGGAGGCCGCCGCCGCCAAGCCCCTGTTTGGGGTCTGCGTGGGCATGCAGATGATGCTGGACCACAGCGCCGAGGGGGACACACCCGGCCTGGGCCTGATTCCCGGCGAAGTCGTCAAGTTCGACCTGGCCGGCCGCCTGCAGCCCGATGGCAGCCGCTACAAGGTGCCACAGATGGGCTGGAACCAGGTGCTGCAGATGGACCACGGCCAGGGGCGCCACCCGGTGTGGGCCGGCGTGCCGGACGGCAGCTACTATTATTTCGTGCACAGTTTCTATGCCCGACCGTCGGATGCGCGCCACAGCGCAGGCGAGGCAGACTATGGCGGCCGCTTCACGGCGGCGATTGCACGCGATAATATTTTTGCGACACAATTCCACCCAGAGAAAAGCGCTGCCCACGGCCTGGCCCTCTATCGCAACTTCCTCCACTGGAATCCCTGATTCTTCGCACGGTTCAGCCTGAACGCGCATCCGCCCTAGTCCTTGCCCCTGCATCATGCTTCTCATTCCTGCGATTGATCTGAAAGATGGTCACTGTGTTCGCCTCAAGCAGGGCGATATGGACCAGTCCACCACCTTCGGCGAAGACCCGGCGGTGATGGCGCGCAAATGGGTGGACAAGGGCGCCCGCCGCCTGCACCTGGTGGACCTCAATGGTGCTTTTGCAGGCCAGCCGAAGAACGAGTTGGCCATCCGCAGCATCCTCAAGGAGGTGGGCAGCGAGATCGACGTGCAGCTCGGTGGCGGCATCCGCGATCTGGACACGATCGAACGCTATCTGGACGCCGGCCTGCGCTACGTCATCATCGGCACGGCTGCGGTCAAGAACCCCGGTTTCCTGCAGGACGCCTGCACGGCCTTTGGTGGCCACATCATCGTGGGCCTGGACGCCAAGGACGGCAAGGTGGCGACCGACGGCTGGAGCAAGCTGACCCGGCACGAGGTCATCGACTTGGGCAAGAAGTTCGAGGACTATGGCGTCGAGTCCATCATCTACACCGACATCGGCCGAGACGGCATGCTCTCGGGCATCAATATCGACGCCACGGTCAAGCTGGCCCAGGCGCTGACCATCCCGGTGATCGCCTCCGGCGGCCTGAGCAATATGGCCGATATCGAGGCCCTGTGCGCAGTGGAGAGCGAAGGCGTGGAGGGCGTGATCTGTGGCCGTGCGATCTACACCGGCGACCTCGACTTCGAAGCCGCCCAGATCCGTGCCGACGAGCTGAATGGCTGAGCCGGCGGCGGGTGGCAGCATCGAGCTGTTCCACGGTCTTCCCTCCCTTGCCCTGAGACTGCCCAACGGCGACAGCCTGCGGGTCCTGTTGCATGGTGCCCATGTCGTGTCCTGGGTGGTCGCCGGCCGTGAACGTCTTTATCTTAGCCCCCGCAGCGCATTCGATGGCCGGTCCGCGATCCGTGGCGGCGTTCCCATCTGTTTTCCCCAGTTCAACCAGCGCGGGCCGCTGCCCAAGCATGGTTTCGTGCGCAACTTGCCCTGGGTGGCCGATGTGCCGCCTGTGGCCACGCCGGAAGCGGCGCGCATGAGCCTGCGTCTGCCCGCCAGTGTGGCGACACGGCAGTTCTGGCCTCAGGCATTCGAACTCACCCTGGCGCTGGAGTTGCGCCCGGCTTGCCTGCAGCTGACCCTGGATGTGCACAACAGGGACCTCGTGCCCCTGAACTTCACCGGGGCCCTGCACACCTATCTGGCGGTCGATGACATCGCGGCGGTGCAGCTCGCGGGCCTGGAAGGCCAGCCCGAGTGGGATGCGCTGGCGGACCGGCATGGGCGAGCGGCCGGCCCCTTGCGCTTCCAGGGGGGATTCGACCGCGTTTATGACGCCGCGTCCCAGGCGCTGGTCTTGCGCGACGGGCCGCAGCGCTTGCGGATCGAACAAAGTCCCGGCTGGGCCCAGACCGTGGTCTGGAACCCGGGCGCAGAACTGGCCGCCGCCTTGCCCGACCTGCCGACCGATGGCCATGCCCATATGCTCTGCGTGGAGGCGGCCCAGGTCATGCAGGCCATCACCGTGCCCGCCGGCGGCACGTGGCAGGGCTGGCAGCGGCTGAGCGTCAGCTGAGGGCGCTCCCCCGCCCTACAATCCGGGCATGCTGGCCAAACGTATCATTCCCTGCCTGGACGTGACGGGCGGACGCGTCGTCAAGGGCGTCAATTTCGTCGAGCTGCGCGACGCCGGAGACCCGGTAGAAATCGCCGCACGTTACAACGAGCAAGGCGCCGACGAACTCACCTTCCTCGACATCACCGCAACCAGCGACGGGCGCGACCTGATCCTGCACATCATCGAGGCCGTGGCTTCCCAGGTCTTCATCCCGCTGACCGTGGGCGGTGGCGTGCGCACAGTCGAGGACGTGCGGCGCCTGCTCAATGCCGGGGCCGACAAGACCAGCTTCAACTCGGCTGCCATCGCCAACCCGCAGGTGATCCGCGACGCCTCGCACAAGTACGGTGCCCAGTGCATCGTGGTGGCCATCGACGCCAAGCGTCGTTACGGTGAGGACCTGCTGGCACGCGGCGAGGGCTGGGACGTCTACAGCCACGGCGGGCGCAAGAACACGGGGCTGGATGCCGTGGCCTGGGCGCGCCAGATGGCCGAACACGGCGCCGGCGAGATCCTGCTCACCAGCATGGACCGTGATGGCACCAAATCTGGCTTCGACCTGGAACTCACGCGGGCGGTCAGCGACGCCGTCAGCGTGCCGGTCATTGCTTCTGGTGGCGTGGGCAATCTGGATCACCTGGTCGAAGGTGTGAAAAAGGGTGGGGCCGACGCGGTGCTGGCGGCCAGCATCTTCCATTACGGCGAGTACACCATCGCCCAGGCCAAGGCGCGCATGGCGCAGGCCGGCATTCCCGTGCGCATCGAGGTGGCGGCATGAGCGCCGCCGGGCCGTCCCAAGGCGTGAAGGCCCCCTCGGGGGGCAGCGCAGCACACGAAGTGGCAAGCGTGGGGGCTCCTGTGTCCTGGCTCGACGAAGTGAAATGGGATGCGCAGGGTCTGGTGCCGGTGATTGCCCAGGAACAGGGCAGTAACGATGTGCTGATGTTTGCCTGGATGAACCGCGAGGCCCTGCAGAAAACGGCCGAGCTCGGCCGCGCCGTCTATTTCAGCCGCTCGCGCGGCAAGCTCTGGTTCAAGGGCGAGGAGTCGGGCCACGTGCAGACCGTGCACGAGATCCGGTTGGACTGTGACAATGATGTCGTCCTGCTCAAGGTCACGCAGCTGGGCCATGAGCCCGGCATTGCCTGCCACACGGGCCGCCACAGCTGTTTCTTCAGTGTTTACAAGGACGGCGCCTGGCGTGCCGTCGATCCGGTCCTCAAGGACCCCGAAACCATTTACAAGTGAAGACCATGGCCGAGTCCACGAATTCTGTCGATGCCCTGGCCCGCCTGGCGGCCGTCATTGAAAGCCGCCTGCCTGCCCAGGGGGGTGATCCTGAAAAAAGCTACGTGGCCCGCCTGCTGCACAAGGGCCCGGACGCCTTCCTGAAGAAGGTGGGCGAGGAGGCGACCGAGGTCGTGATGGCGGCCAAGGACGCCGACCACGGCGGCGATCGCAGCAAGATCGTGGGCGAGGTGGCCGACCTCTGGTTCCACACCCTGATCGCCCTGGCTCACTACGGCCTCACGCCGGCCGACGTGATCGCTGAACTGGAGCGCCGCGAAGGCACCAGCGGGATCGAGGAAAAGGCCCTGCGCAAGGTGCTGGCCCGCGAGAGCGGGGCGCAGTAAGCCCTTGCCAGCCCCTGCATCATTCACGGAGTTTCACGCATGAGCGACGTCAAGCACAACGATCCGGATTGCATCTTCTGCAAGCTGGTGTCCGGCAAGATTCCCGCGAAGAAGGTCTATGAGGACGAGGACATCTTTGCCTTCCACGACATCAATCCGTGGGCGCCGGTGCATTTTCTGCTGATCCCCAAGCGGCATATCCCTTCGATGGCCCAGGTCGGGCCCGAACACGTGGACGTGCTCGGGCGCATGATGGCCCTGGCACCCCGGCTGGCCCAGGAGCAGGGCTGCCGGCCCTATCCGGAGGGCGGTTTCCGCATGGTGTGCAATACCGGAGGCGACGGCGGCCAGGAGGTGCACCATCTGCACATCCACGTGATCGGTGGCCCGCGCCCCTGGTTAAAAGGTTGATTTTCCCGGTTCGCGCCGATTGCACGGCGTGGCGATTAAAATCACGGATTCCTTAGGAGAGAAATATGGGTTCCTTTTCCATCTGGCACTGGCTGATCGTGCTGCTGATCGTGGTCATGGTGTTCGGCACCAAGAAGCTGAAGAACCTGGGTAGCGACCTGGGTGGCGCCGTCAAGGGTTTCAAGGACGGCATGAAAGAAGGCGGCTCGACCGAGGACAAATCGGCTGCTGCCCCTGCGCCCCAGCAGGTGGTCAGCACGGCAGCGCCCGCAGCCGACAAGAACACCATCGACGTCGAAGCCAAGCCCAAGGCCTGATCGTCCGGCGTAGCCCACAGGCATGATCGATCTCGGCCTTTCCAAAATGGCGCTCATCGGCGCGGTGGCGTTGATCGTCATCGGGCCGGAGAAGCTGCCGCGCGTGGCGCGCACCATCGGCACCTTGCTGGGCAAGGCCCAGCGTTACGTGTCCGATGTCAAGGCCGAAGTCAACCGCTCGATGGAGCTCGAAGAGCTCAAGAAGATGAAGAGCACGGTCGAGGGGGCGGCCCAGGAGGTCGAGAACTCGATTCAGACCACCGCATCGGACTTCGAGAAGGATTGGGCCGGCGCCACCTCGGGGCTGGAGTCGGCGACCGATCTCTCCTCCAGCCTGGATATCGCCCCCGAGTACAAGCACCCGGGCAAGAACTGGCGCCTCAAGCGCGGCAGCACGCCCAATTGGTACAAGGCACGCCAGGGCGTCCGTACCCGGGCCTTGTCCGGCGCGGCGCGGGTGGCCCGCTACCGGCCCCAAAAACTGAACTGAGCCCCGCCGGCTCGCCCAGCACACAAGCAGGGTGCGGGCGGCCTGGCCCCGCAACCGGTAACAACGCATGGCAGACCCACTAAGCAAAGACGACGAGCTGGCCGGTACCGAGCAGCCCTTCGTGCAGCACCTGATCGAGCTGCGCGACCGGCTCATCAAGACCGTGATCGCCATGGCCATTGCCGCGGCCGTCCTGGCCCTCTATCCGGGGCCCGGTGAGCTCTATGACATCCTGGCCGCACCGCTGGTGGCGCACCTGCCCAAGGGCGCCACGCTGATCGCCACCTCTGTCATTTCGCCTTTCATGGTGCCGCTCAAGATATTGCTGATGGCGGCCTTCCTGCTGGCCCTGCCCGTGGTGCTTTACCAGGTCTGGGCCTTTGTGGCGCCCGGCCTGTACACCCATGAGAAGAAGCTGGTGCTGCCCTTGGTGATCTCCAGCACCCTGCTCTTCTTCATCGGCGTGGCCTTCTGCTATTTCTTCGTCTTCGGCCAGGTGTTTGCCTTCATCCAGAGCTTCGCGCCCAAGAGCATCACGGCTGCGCCGGATATCGAGGCCTACCTGAGTTTCGTGCTGACCATGTTCATCGCCTTCGGCCTGGCCTTCGAGGTCCCCATCGTGGTCATCGTGCTGGCACGCATGGGCCTGGTGAGCATCCAGAAGCTCAAGGACTTCCGCGGTTATTTCATCGTGCTGGCCTTCATCATCGCGGCCATCGTGACGCCCCCGGACGTGGTGTCGCAGCTGGCGCTGGCCATTCCGATGTGTCTGCTCTACGAGGTGGGCATCTGGGCAGCCCAGATTTTCATCAAGCACACACGTGCACCCGACGCCGAGCCGGCCGACTCCTGATCGCTGATCCGCTTTACTGCGGAACGCGGCGCGGTTTGGGCCGCACCCCCGGCGTGATGTTGATCTCCAGCGTCCGGTCCTGACGGCGTACGCCGAAGCTGACCGGGTTCCCCGGTTTGAGTGCTGCCACCCGGGTCAGCAGTTCCGAAACGCTTTGCACCGGTTTGCCGGCCACGTTGGTGATGACATCACCCGGGCGGATGCCGGCTTGGGCGGCCGGGCCGTTCTGCAGCACGCCGGTGATGATCACGCCCTCGTCCGTCTTCACGCCGAAGGTCTCGGCCAGCTCCGGCGACAGGTCGCTGGGCTCCACGCCGATCCAGCCGCGTGTGACCTGCCCTTCCTTGACGATGCTCTCCAGCACCTGCTGGGCCGTGGCCACGGGAATAGCAAAGCCGATGCCCATATTGCCGCCCGAGCGCGAGTAGATGGCCGTGTTGATGCCCAGCAGGTTGCCGCTGGCGTCCACCAGGGCGCCGCCCGAGTTGCCGGGGTTGATGGCAGCGTCGGTCTGGATGAAGTTCTCGAAGGTGTTGATGCCCAGCTGGTTGCGCCCCAGGGCGCTGACGATGCCGCTGGTGACGGTCTGGCCGACGCCGAAGG
>CAUPQO010000149.1:0-8009 GCA_963513295.1 uncultured Hylemonella sp. | reverse complement strand
TGTGCTGGCCGCCGGCACCGCTGGCGCGGAAGGTGTCGGTGCGCACGTCGGCCGGGTTGATGTCGATTTCGATGGTGTAGTCGATCTCCGGGTAGACGAAGACGCTGGCAAAGCTGGTGTGTCGCCCGCCGGACGAGTCGAACGGCGACTTGCGCACCAGGCGGTGCACACCAGTCTCGGTGCGCAAGAGGCCGAAGGCGTAGTCACCCTCGATCTTGATGGAGGCGCTCTTGATGCCGGCGGTGTCGCCCGGGGTTTCCTCTTCCACCGTGGCCTTGAAGCCCTTGCGCTCGGCGTACTTGAGGTACTGGCGCAGCAGCATGCTGGCCCAGTCGCAGGCCTCGGTGCCGCCGGCGCCGGCCTGGATGTCCAGGAAGGCGGGCAGGGGGTCGGCCGGGTTGTTGAACATGCGGCGGAACTCCAGCTTCTCCACGATCTCGGAGAGCTTGGCTTCTTCGGCCGAGATGGTCAACAGGCCGGCTTCGTCGCCTTCTTCCTTGCTCATCTCGTAGAGCTCGGAGTTGTCGGAGAGTTCGCTGGTGAGCTTGTCCAGCGTGACGACCACGTCGTCCAGGGCCTTCTTTTCCTTGCCCAGCTCCTGGGCGCGCTTGGGGTCGTTCCAGACCGTGGGGTCTTCCAGCGAGGCGTTGACCGTCCTCAGCCGTTCAGCTTTGGCATCGTAGTCAAAGATACCTCCGGAGCTCGACCGTGCGCTGGCTCAGGTCGGCCAGTTTGCTACCGATGGCATTGATTTGTTCTGCGTCCATGATGGGGGATCCTGTCTGGGTTCTGTGGGGGCGGTCTGCCGGTGGCAGTGTTGAGGGCCCGGAACCTTCGATTTTAGGCCCTCCCTCAAAGTCGGGCGGGTGCCTCAGGGGCCGAGCAGCCCCTGGAAGCTGTGGCTGTAGCCCAGAACCACCCCCGCCGTCCCCAGCACCATCAGGTTGATCGAGCCGTTGGTGCTGGTCTGGTAGCTGAGCGAAGGGATGATGGCGGGAGCAAAACCACGCCAGTTCAAGGGCACTTTGTCCTCGTATTCATCCGTGTAGCCGTAGATGATGCCGGCCGACACCTTGACGCTGAGCCGGGAGTTCCCCAGCACCTCATGCCAGTGGTAACCCGCGTAGGCGTAGGCCGATGGCTGACCGAAGGAGTTGCGGAACAGGGCCAGCCCTGCCAGGCGCCGGCGGTCCAGATGCTGTTCCAGCGTGAAAACAAAGGAGTACTTGTGCTCGGGATCGCTGGTCCAGTGGTAGACGATGGGCGCGATCGTGAGGGTGAGGGGGCGCGTGATGGGCGTCTCGCTGGGGGTGTCTGGCGGGGTGCTGGTCGTGTCAGGGGGGGTGTCGGTGGTCGTTGGCGTGGTGCCGGCCTGGGTGTCGACCGTCTGGGCCAGGCTGTTGCCGGTCCACAGCAGGGTCAGGGCCAGGACGAAGGTGTGCGGTAGCAGGTGCATGGGGCTGGTAGAGCCCTAATCGGCCAGAAAGTTCTCGATCAGTCGGGCCAGTTGCCCGGGCTGGTCGTGGTGCAGCATGTGGCCGGCGTCCTGGATCTGGGCCTGCTGCAGCCGGGGCACGCTTTGCAGGCGCTGGTGGAACTCGGCCAGGGTGTATTTTCCTTCCCACCACTGCTCCATCTGGTTGTGGCTGGCTTCCACCGAGAGCACGGGCGCCGTGATGGCGGCAAAGGCGGCCAGCACCTCGTCCACGCGGTAGAGCTGGGCGTTGACGATCTTGTGCGCCGCGTCGCCCAGGATGTTCCACTGGCCTTGCGCGTTGGGGCGGGCCCAGTGACGGGCCAGCCAGAGGGCCTTGTCCTCGCCCAGGCGCGGGTTGGTTTTCATGAGGCGGCGCGCCACGCCGTCGGCGTCGGCATAACTCTTGAGCATCAGTTCGCCGCGGTGCAGGCTTTTGAGCTCGTCCATCCACTTGGCATAACGGCGAGGGGCTTGTGCCGCTTGCGTGGCCGGCATGCCGAAGCCCTCCAGGTTGACGAGGCGGCGGATGCGCTGGGGGCGCACGCCGGCGTAGAGCATGACCACATTGCCGCCCATGCTGTGGCCCACCAGGTCCACAGCCCTGTCCCCGGCGTAGTGGTCGAGCAGGAAGTCCAGGTCGGCCAGGTAGTCAGGGAACCAGTAGTTGTCATGCCCGGGGTAGCTGGCGCCCACACCCGGATCGCTGGTGTCCAGCCCGGTCAGGCCAAAACCGCGCCAGTCGGCGGCGATGACGGTCCGGTTCTCGAAAAAGGCCGGGCTGAAGGCGTCCACCATGAACTGCCAGGACGCGGCCACGTCCATCCAGCCGTGCATGAGCACCAGCGGGGGCAGGGTGGTTTCGGCCTGGCCCCAGCGCAGGACGTGGTACTTCAGCTGGCGGACGGGGGTAAATTCGCTGTGGGCGCTACGACGGACTTGGTACATTTGCTCAGGGTCTGTGGTCACACGCGGAATGGGTGTGACCGGCCCTCATCATACGGAGACACAGCATGGCGACCAGTCGACACCGTGACAGTTACGAGTCTTTACACAGCCAGTTCCGCTGGCAGGTGCCCGATGAATTCAACATCGCCGAGGTGTGTTGCCGGCGCTGGGCACAGGCGGCCGATGCCGGCCAGCGCATTGCCATCCATGCCGACGGGCCCGGCCTGCAGGCGCGCGCCCACAGCTACGCCGAACTGCAGCAGCAGGCCAATCGCCTGTCGAACGCGCTGGTCCAGTTACGCGTGAAGCCGGGCGACCGCGTGGCCATCGTGCTGCCGCAGCGTTTCGAGACGGCCGTGGCCTATATGGCCGTGCTGCAGATGGGCGCGGTGGCCATGCCCCTGTCCACGCTGTTCGGGCCCGAGGCGCTGGAATTCCGCCTGAACGACAGCGGGGCCGCGGTCCTGATCTGCGACGACGCGGCCATCGTCAACATCCAGAACATCCGCGGCGAGTGCGAGGCCTTGCGCCATGTGATCGGCGTGGGCGACAGCGCCAGCGGAGAAGTGGGGGGCGGTGCGGCCGGCATGGCCGACCTGGATTACAGCGCCCTGCTGGCCGAACACCCGCCGCAATACCTGCCCGTGGCCACGCGTGCGGACGACCCGGCCGTGCTCATCTACACCAGCGGCACCACGGGCAACCCCAAGGGCGCCTTGATTCCGCATCGCGCGCTGATCGGCAACCTGACGGGGTTTGTCTGCAGCCAGAACTGGTTCGGTTTCGACCCGTTCCCGCGCATGAAATCTCCCTCCCCCGTGCGGGGGAGGGCTGGGGCGGTGGCGAGCATGGAAGGGGCAAAGCCCAGTCTGCCGGAACCAAAAACGCCCAGCGTTTTCTGGTCACCGGCAGACTGGAGCTGGACCGGCGGGCTGATGGACGCCTTGTTGCCGACGCTTTATTTCGGTCGCCCCATCGTGGCCTGGAACGGCCGTTTCAGTCCGCAGACCGCCTTCGAGCTGCTGCAGAAATACGAGGTCACGCACACCTTCCTCTTCCCCACGGCGCTCAAGGCGATGATGAAGGCCTTCCCGCAGCCGAAGAAGTTCTTCCAGTTCGGGCTGCAGGCCATCATGAGCGCGGGCGAGGCGGTGGGTGACGCGGTGTTCGGCTATTGCCAGAAGGAACTGGGCGTGACGGTGAACGAGATGTTCGGCCAGACCGAGGTCAACTACATCGTTGGCAACTGCGCCATCTTCTACCCGGCCAGACCCGGCAGCATGGGCAAGGGCTACCCGGGCCACCGCGTGGCCGTGATCGACGAGCAGGGGCGGGAATGCGTGACCGGTTCGATCGGCGAAGTGGCGATCCACCGCCGCGATGTGCACGGCGACCCCGATCCCATCTTTTTCCTGGGTTACTGGAAGAACGAGGCCGGCACGCGCGACAAGTACACGGGCGACTGGTGCCGCACCGGTGACCTTGCGCTGCGTGACAAGGACGGCTACCTCTGGTACCAGGGGCGCGCGGACGACATGTTCAAGGCCGCGGGTTACCGCATCGGCCCCGGCGAGATCGAGAACTGCCTGCTCAAGCATCCGGCCGTGGCCAATGCCGCCGTGGTGCCCAAGCCCGATGCCGAGCGCGGCGCACTGGTGAAGGCCTATGTGGAGCTGACCCCGGAAGCGATTGCCGAGCGCGGGGACGAGCCGGTCTCGCGCAACGAGTGGGAGCGACGCCTGATGATCGATCTGCAGCGCCATGTGAAGGGCAAGCTGGCACCCTACGAATACCCCAAGGAGATCGAGTTCCTCGATGCCCTGCCCATGACCACCACCGGCAAGGTGCAGCGCCGCGTGCTGCGGCTGCAGGAAGAGGCACGCCATGCCCAGCGCCGTGCGGTTTAAGCCCGGGCTGGCGCGGCGCGTGGCGCTGCTGTCCTTGTCGCAGTGGCTGCTGCTGCCCGCCATGGCCTTGCTCACCTGGGGTGCCTTTTCCCAGGGGAACAGGCCGGTCGTGGCCTTCTTGTTCGCGCTGGTGCCGGGGCTGGGCCTGCTGCTGGCCTTGCGCGCCTGGGAGAAAAGCCTGCGCCGCCAGTTCGTGCGCGAGGCGCCGCTGCCGCGTTTTCTGGGGTCGAAGTTGTGCGAACGCTATCCCCAGCTCAGTCCGCGCGACACCGAGCTGGTGCTGCGCGGCCTGCGCCAGTTCTTCATGGCCCATCTGCGCAGCGGCCGCGCCTTCGTGGCCATGCCTTCGCGCGTGGTGGACGCGGCCTGGCACGAATTCATCCTGCACACGCGCGGCTACGAGTTATGGTGCGACACGGCTTTCGGCCGGCTCCTGCACCACAGCCCGGCCGAGGTGCTGGGCCGGGATGCGCGGCGCAACGACGGCCTGCGCCGCGTGTGGCTCTGGGCCTGCAAGGAGGAGAGCATCGACCCGCGCCAGCCCAGCCGCCTGCCGCTGCTGTTTGCGCTGGACCGTAAATTCGGGATTCCCGGCGGTTTTCACTATGTGCCTGACTGCCGCGAGATCGATCGCCAGAGCGGTTCCGACGCCTATTGCGGGACCAGCTTTGGCGGGAGCGACGGTAGTGGTGGTGGCGACGCGCCCGGTGATACTGCGGGTTTTGGCGGTGCGGACAGCAGCGCGGGCGGAGACAGTGGTGGTGACGGCGGTGGTTGTGGGGGCGGTGGTGACTAGGTTTTTCAAGTCGCGCTACGATGGCGCGCCGCGTTCACGCTTTTCTTCCTGTACCACCTGCACTGTCTCCCCATGAACCAAGTACAACTCGGTCGCAGCGACCTCCACGTCACGCCCATCTGCCTGGGCACCATGACTTTCGGCGAGCAGGTCAGCGAGGCCGACGCCCATGCCATCCTGGACCGCGCGCTGGAGCGCGGCATCAACTTCCTGGACACGGCCGAGATGTATTCGGTGCCGACGCGGGCCGAGACCTTCAACCTGACCGAGAAGATCATCGGCAACTGGTTCGCCAGCCGACCGGGGGCGCGCCAGAAGATGCAGGTGGCCACCAAGGTGGCAGGCCCCTCGCGCGGCATGGACTGGGTGCGCAAGGGCAGCCCCAACCTGACGCCGGCCGACATCGTGGCGGCCTGCGAGGACAGCCTCAGGCGGCTGAAGATCGACGTGATCGACCTCTACCAGATCCACTGGCCGGTACGCCATGTGCCCATGTTCGGCCAGATGTATTTCGACCCGGCCAAGGATGACGCCACGCTCACGCCCATCCATCAGCAACTGGAGGCCCTGGGCCAGCTGGTGCAGGCGGGCAAGGTGCGGGCGATCGGCCTCTCGAACGAGTCACCCTATGGCGTGCACGAGTTCGTGCGTCTGGCCGAGTTGCACAACTTGCCGCGCGTGGCCACGGTGCAGAACCCCTACTGCCTGGTGAACCGCACCGTCGAGAACGGGCTGGATGAAACCCTGTACCGCCTGGGCGTCTCGCTGCTGGCCTATTCGCCGCTGGGCTTCGGCCTGCTGAGCGGCAAGTACGACACCAGCGGCTTCACCGGTGCCGATGTGCCCCAGGACGGTCGCATTGCCAAGTTCGAGAGCGTGCGCAAGCAGCGCTGGGGCCGCGCCGAGTCGCTGGAGGCGGCGCGTCGTTACAACGCGCTGGCGCGCGAACATGGCCTGACACCGACGCGGATGGCCCTGGCCTTCTGCTACACGAAGTGGCAGGTCACCAGCACCATCATCGGCGTGACCTCGGTGGCGCAACTGGACGAAGACCTCAACGCCTGGGGCACCACGCTGGCCCCGGAGCTGCTCAAGGCCATAGACGCGATCCGCAAGGAGCTGCGCGACCCGGCCGTCTAGAACCAGGACGCCCCCACGCTTGCGCACTGCGTGTCGCCGCTGCCCCCACTGGGGGCCCTCGTCGCCTTGGGGCGGCCCGGCGGCGACTCACGCAGTACTTGCCTACTTCAGCAGGAACTTCAGCAGCCTGTCGGTCAGCGGCCCGTAGGGCGGCGCCAGCAGCCTGGCGGTAGAGAAGCGCGCCTGCTTGAAGACGGGACGCAGCTTGGAGAAGGTGAGGAAACCCTCGTAGCCATGGTAGTGGCCCATGCCTGAGGCCCCCACGCCGCCGAAGGGCAGTTCCTCCTGCCCGACGTGGAACAGCGCATCGTTGATGGATACGCCACCCGACATCACGCGCGTGAGCAGCTGTTGCTGCACGGCCTTGTCATTCGTGAAGGGATAAAGCGCCAGCGGCCGCGCTCCGGCGTTGATGCGCTTGATGACATCGTCTTCCAGATCCTCGTAGCTGATCACCGGCAGGATGGGACCGAAGATCTCGCGCTGCATCAGCAGGCAGTCGGCCGGGGCATTGAGCACCAGGTGCGGCGCGATCTTGCGCAGCTTGATGTCGAAGGGCTTGCCCGGGATCAGCGGGATCACCTGGGCGCCACGCTGCTTGGCTTCGTCCAGGGCGTGCAGCAGGCGAGCATAGGCGATCTCGTCGATGATGGCCGTGTAGTCCGGCGTGTCCAGTTTGGGATAACGCTTGGGCATGATCTCCTGCGCCAGCCGCACGAATTCCTTGACGCGGTGCTCGGGAACGTAGACGTGGTCTACCGTGGTGCAGATCTGGCCGGCGTTGAGGTACTTGACGTAGAGCAGGCGCTCGGCCGCCGTGCGCAGGGGAAAGTCCTCGCAGACGATGGCGGGTGACTTGCCGCCCAGCTCCAGCGTCACCGGGCAGAGGTTGGCCGCAGCCGCGGCCATGACGGCCCGGCCGGTCTGGCCCGAGCCCGTGAAGAGCAGGTGGTCGAAGGGCAGGCTGGAGAATTCGATGCCCACACCGCCGGTTTCATCGAAGAACTGCAGCTTTTCCTCGGGAAAATAGTCGGGCATCTCCTTGATCAGCAGTTTGGCGAGGTGGCGCGAGTTCTCGCTCATCTTGACCATGGCGCGGTTGCCGGCCGCGAAGATGGCCGTCAGCGGCAGCAGGCTGAGGTTGAGCGGGAAGTTCCAGGGCACGATGACACCCACCACCCCCAGGGGCTGCGGGATCACGCGGTTGCTGGCCAGTCCGAAGGCCATGCGGTCGATGCCGCGGCGCTGCGGCTTCATCCAGCGCTTGAGCCGCTTGAGGGTGTGGTGGATGCCCTTGAGCACCGGCATGATTTCGGTCAGCAGCGTCTCGTGGCGGGAGCGGTTGCCGTAGTCGGCGCTGATGGCCTCACAGATGGCGTCCTGGTGCTCGCGCACGAAGCGCTCGAGCTTGCGCAGGTCGGCGCAGCGGCTTGCATAGTCGGGCTCCGGGCTGGCCAGGTAGGCGGCGCGCTGGCGTTTGAGGGCGGCCTCCAGAGTGGTGCGCAGCACGGCATGGGCGGAATCATTGACAGCGTTCATCGTCACTTTCCTTGATCTTGATATCGTTCTTCAGGTGGCCATGTAGCGGCCGGCGCGGTGGTTGATGGCCAGCGTGAGGTTCAGCACCACGGCCCCGGCCACGGACAGGGTCACCTGCAGCAGCGGCGCCGTGGCCAGCGCCAGCAGCAGTATGAGCGTATCCACGGCCATTTGCACGTGGCCGGCCCGCCAGCCCCGGGTTTCC
>CAUPQO010000148.1:0-8031 GCA_963513295.1 uncultured Hylemonella sp. | reverse complement strand
ATGCGGATGGAATGGGTTTCAGGAATCTCGCTGTGCGCCAGCACCTGCATGCGCGGCGCGGCGCGGCGCACCAGGCGCGCGATGGAATTGCGGATGGTGTCGGGCACCAGCAGGCAGGCCGGCACGCCGGTCTCTTCCTGCTTCATGGCCACGGTGGCGGCGTTGCGCGTGAGCATGTCCGCCACGCCGGGGTCCAGGGCCGGGCCACCGGCATGGCCCAGGGCCTGCACCAGCAGGCGCTCCAGCGGCGGGTCGATGGCGATGACGTTGAGTTCCTTGGAGGGGCCGTAGATCTGCTGCACGATGGCCGGCGAGAGCGCCACGCGCACGCGCTTGGCCAGCTCGTTCGGATCGGTGGTGCTGGTGGCGTGTTCGGCGATGGTCTCGATGATGGTGCGGATGTCGCGGATGTGCACCGATTCCTCCAGCAGCAGCTGCAGGACTTTCTGGAACACGGCTATCGAGATCATCTTGGGGACCACTTCTTCGATCAGTTTCGGTGCCAGCCGGCTGACGTGCTCGACCAGTTGCTGGGTCTCGGTGCGGCTGAGCAGCTTGGCGGCGTGGACCTGCATCAAGTGTGACAAATGGGTGGCCATCACGGTCTCGGAATCAACGACCGTAAAGCCGGCCATTTGCGCCGCTTCCTTCTGGCGCTCGTCGATCCAGTGCGCGGGCAGGCCGAAGGCCGGGTCGGTGGTGGCGGTGCCGATCAGCGGGGTGGTGATGCCACCGGGGTTGATGGCCAGGTACATGCCGGGGAAGGCCTCGCCGTCGCCGACCACCACGCCGCGCAGGCTGATGCGGTAGCCGCTGGGCTTGAGCTCCAGGTTGTCGCGCACGTGCACGGGCGGCGGCAGGAAGCCCACTTCCTGCGCGAACTTGCGGCGCACGCCCTTGATGCGGGTGAGCAGATCGCCCTGGCGGTTCTTGTCCACCAGGGTGATGAGGCGGTAGCCCAGCTCCAGGCCGAGCTGGTCCACGGGCTGCAGGTCGTCCCAGCTGGCTTCGCCGTCGCCTTGTGCCGCCGGCACCGCGGTGGCCTCTTCGGTGGGTGCCGGCTTGTTCGCGAGCACCCAGGCGGCGTAGCCCATCAGCGCGGCGATGGAGAGGAAGACGATGTTGGGCATGCCGGGGATCAGGCCCAGCACACCCAGGATGCCGGCGGTGATGCCCAGTGCGCGCGGCGAGAGGAACATCTGGTTGGCGATCTGGCGGCCCAGGTCTTCTTCCTTGCCCACACGCGAGACCACCATGGCGGCCGAGACCGAGACCAGCAGGCCGGGGATCTGCGCCACCAGCGCATCGCCCACGGCCAGCAGGATGTAGCTGTCGGCGGCCTGGCCGGCGCTCAGGCCGTGCTGCAGCATGCCGATGATCAGGCCGCCGATGATGTTGATGAAGAGGATCAGGATGCCGGCGATGGCGTCGCCGCGCACGAACTTGGAGGCGCCGTCCATGGAGCCGAAGAAGTCGGCTTCCTCGCTGACCTCTGCGCGGCGGCGCTTGGCTTCCTTCTCGTCGATCATGCCGGCGGAGAGGTCGGCGTCCACCGCCATCTGCTTGCCGGGCATGGCGTCCAGGGCAAAGCGCGCCGACACTTCGGCAATGCGCTCGGCGCCCTTGGTCACCACCATGAAGTTGATCACCACCAGGATGGCGAAGACGATCAGGCCGACGGCGAAGTTGCCGCCGATCAGGAAGTGGCCGAAGGCCTCGATCACCGCGCCGGCTGCGCCCGGGCCGGTGTGGCCGTCCATCAGCACCACGCGTGTGGAGGCCACGTTGAGCGACAGGCGCATCAGCGTGGTCAGCAGCAGCACGGCCGGGAAGGACGCGAAATCCAGCGGGCGCAGCATGTAGGCGGCCACCATCATCACCATCAGCGCCACGGCAATGTTGACGGTGAACAGGATGTCGAGCATCCAGGCCGGCAGCGGCAGCACCATCATGGCGAGGATGGCGACCACCAGCAGCGGCGCGGCCGCGCCCGAGAGCACGGTGGCATGGCGGCCGAAACGGCCTTGCAGGGTCTGGAAGAGCAGGTTCATGCGGCGCTCGGGTTCGGTTGGGCCGGATTCGGCGTCTTGGGCTGCAGGGGATCAAGTCCGGGCGGCACGGGCGGCTGCGGCGGCTCGCCCGGCATGGGGCCCTCGCCGCGCATCGCAGCGCGCAGCCGGTAGATGTAGGCCAGCACCTGCGCCACCGCGGTGTACAGGCTGGCAGGGATGTCCTGGTCAAGCTCGGCGTGGGCGTACAGCGCACGCGCCAGCACCGGCGACTGCAGTACCGGCACCTCGTTGGCCTTGGCGATGTCGCGGATCTTCATGGCCAGCAGGTCGGCGCCCTTGGAGATCACACGCGGCGCGCTCATGGTCTTCTCGTCGTACTTCACGGCCACGGCGTAGTGCGTGGGGTTCATGAGGATGAAGTCGGCCCGGGGCACGGCCTTGATGCTGCCGCGCTGGGCGATCTCGCGCGCCTTGTTGCGGCGGTGGCCCTTCATCTGCGGGTTGCCTTCGGACTCCTTGTGCTCGTCGCGCATTTCCTTGAGCGACATCTTGAGCTCGGACTGGTGCAGGAAGTTCTGCAGCGGCAGGTCGATCAGGGCCACCAGCAGGATGACCGTGAGCAGCAGGCCGGTGCCGGTGAGCAGCCACTCGAACATGGTTCCCAGCGCGGCGACCGACGGCTGCATCACCAGGGCCGCGACCGAGGGCAGGGTGGAGTGGATGAAGGCCGCCGCCAGCGCCAGGATGAAAAACATGATGAAGGTGGTCTTGGCGGTCTCGGCCAGCTTCTTCTTGGAGACCAGGCCCTTGAGGCCGGCCAGGGGGCTGAGGCGCGTGAGGTCCGGCATGATGGGCTTGAGGCTGAGCACCCAGCCGCCCGAGGCCAGCGTGCTGAGCACGGCGACCGTGGTGACGATGAGCGCGAAGACGACGCAGCCGATCAGGCCGGTGAGCGCCATGGCCTGCAGGCGATCGAGCATGCTGCCCGACTGCTGGACCACCGCCGCATCGAAGGTGAGCTGCCGGCCGAGGGCCAGCTTGAGCTCGCCGTACATATAGGGGGCCAGGAAGAGCAGGGTGAGGGCGCCGCCGCCGAGCACGGCCAGGTGCCCGATGTCGCGTGAACGTGCCACCTGGCCGTCTTCACGCGCCCGCTGCAGCTTGCGCGGCGAGGCGGGTAAATTGCGGTCCTGACTGCTGGAATCCATGGTGGCGCGAAGCTGAAGTTCACGCCATTGTCGTCAAGGGGTGCCGTAACTAAAGGCCGAAAAGACCGGCCTTTCGGCCCTTCTTTCCGGGCTGCCGCGCCGGGTCCGCGGCAGCGGCGCCGGCCGGGCTCAGAAGCCCAGGCTCGCGAGCAGGTCGTCTACCTGGGACTGGCTGGTGACCACGTCGGTGGATTGACCCGGATCGACCACGGGACCCGAGAGCACCACATCGTCCACGCTGAGCGGGGCAGCAACAGATGCCGGGGCGCTGACGAGGGACTGCAATTCGGGCGGGGCGGTCTGGATCAGCAACTGGACGAGCTGGTCTTCGATGGTGGTGGCCAGGTTCACCACGCGGGCGATCACCTGGCCGGTCAGGTCGTGAAAATCCTGCGCCATCATGATCTCGGTCAGGTGCTGGTCGACCTCGCCATTGGCTTTTTCCAGGTCGGTCAGGAAATTCATGATGTGGCCCTTGGCCACGGCGGCCACCGGGTCGGCCACCAGCAGGGCGATCATGTGCCGGGTCTGGGCGGCGATGTGGTCGTGCTGGGTCTTGGCCTGGTCGACGCGGTTGAGCACCTTCTCGGCGGCCTCGCCGGTCAGGCGGGCAATGTAGGACAGGCGCGACTTGGCGTCGGGTAGTTCACCGGCCGTGCCTTGCAGCTTTTCGGCATAACCCAGCTCGTGCAGGGCATCGTGCAGCTGACGGGTCAGCTGGCCGATCTTGTGGTGGACGTCCGGGGCGTCCGGGGAAGCGGCGTCCCCGGCGTTGTGGGCAGAGGCGCTGGGTTCCATGATTTAGGCGAGCCCCGCTTTTTTGAGGATGTGGATCACCTTGTCCTCCAGGGTGGCCTTGGTGAAGGGCTTGACGATGTAACCGGCCGCCCCCTGCTGGGCCGCCAGCACGATGTCTTCCTTGCGCGCCTCGGCGGTCACCATCAGCACCGGGATGTGCTTGAGCTTCTCGTCTTTCTTGATCTCGGCCAGCAGCTGGAAGCCGTTCATGTTGGGCATGTTGATGTCGCTGACGACGAAGTCGAAATTGCTGGCGCGCAGCTTCTGCAGTGCGACCACGCCGTCCTCAGCCTCGTCGGCATCGGCAAAGCCGCTTTCCTTGAGCAGGTTGCGCACGATGCGCCGCATGGTGGAGAAGTCGTCGACAACCAGGAATCGGGGGTTGGCCATGGCTGAGCCTTTCTATTCTATTGGGGCAGCTGTTGAAGCAGATTATCGCAAGTCCGGGCGATGGCCAAGTCTTTCGGATGCTTTGCAGTGGGGTTCATTGTGCCGGTGTGGCCGGCGCAGGCGTGGTGACAGGTGCGGCCGGCGTTTCGGCAGGCGGGGCGGCGGCCTCGGGCTCGGCCAGCACGGGCACCCGGCTGGTGCCCAGCAGGCGCTCTTCGGCCTCGCGGGTCAGGACCATGATGCTGATGCGCCGGTTCACCGGCGCCTGGGGCTGGGCCGGCTCCAGCAGCACGCTGGAAGCCAGGCCGGTGACGCGGATGAGCTTGTCCTCGGGCATGCCGGCGAGCACCAGTTCGCGGCGCGAGGCATTGGCGCGGTCGGCCGAGAGTTCCCAGTTGCTGTAGCCCTGCAGGCCGCCCGCGAAGGGTGCCTGGTCGGTGTGGCCGTCCAGGCTGATGCGGTTCTCCACGCCGTTCAAAGCGGTGCCGATTTCGCGCAGGATTTCGCGCATATAGGGTTGCACCACGGCGCTGCCGCTGGTGAACATGGGGCGGCCCTGCTCGTCGACGATCTGGATCTGCAGGCCGTCGGGGGTGGTTTCCAGGCGGATCTGGTTGCTGAACTGCCGCAGCTTGGGGTTGTTCGAGATGGCCGCGCTGATCTTGGCGGCCAGTGCGGCCAGCCGGCGGGCGTCCTGGCGGGCGTTCTCGGCACGGGCCTGCTCCAGCGCACGCCGCTTTTTCATGGGGTCGGCGCTCTCGCCCTGATGCTGTTGACCCGCCTGCTGCGTCAGGTCGGCGCCGCCACCGGGCAGGATGGTAGGGCTGGCACCGGCGCCGCTGCCGCCCGTCATGGCGACCTTGAGCGGTGAACTGAAATAGTCGGACAGGCCCTTGAGGTCACCCTTGGAGGTGGAGCCCAGCAGCCACATCAGCAGGAAGAAGGCCATCATGGCGGTCACGAAGTCGGCGTAGGCGATCTTCCAGGCGCCGCCATGCGCGGCGTGGCCGGCCTTCTTGACCTTCTTGACGATGATGGGCTGGAGCTTCTTGGCGTCGGAGGCCATGGCTAACCTTGTGCGTGCACGGGCTTACTTCTTGCCGCGCACGTGGCTTTCGAGTTCGATGAAGGTCGGGCGCTCGGTCGAGAACAGCACCTTGCGACCGAACTCGATGGCGGTGGAGGGGTTGTAGCCCTGCATGCTGGCCAGCAGCGTGGACTTGATGCACTCCAGCTCCTTGGCGCTGTCCTGGGCCTTCTGCTCCAGCAGGCCACCCAGCGGCTCCACCACGCCATAGGCCAGCAGGATGCCCAGGAAGGTGCCGACCAGGGCCGAGGCGATCATGCCGCCCAGCACGGCGGGGGGCTGGCCCACCGAGCCCATGGTGTTGACCACGCCCAGCACGGCGGCCACGATGCCGAACGCCGGCAGGGCGCCGGCCAGGCGCGCGATGGCGGCGATGGGGCCGTGCGCTTCCTGGTGGTGGGTCTCGATCTCGTTGTCCATCAGGGACTCGATCTCGTGTGCGTTGAGGTTGCCCGAGACCATCATGCGCAGGTAGTCGGTGGTGAACTCGATCACGTGGTGGTCGTTGCCGACCACGGGGTACTTCTGGAAGATCGGCGATTCGTGCGGGTTCTCGACGTCCTTCTCGATCGCCATCAGGCCTTCCTTGCGGGCCTTCTGCAGGATGTCGTAGAGCATGGCCATCAGCTCCAGGTAACGATCCTTGGTGTACTTGGAGCTCTTGAGCGCCTGCGGGATCATGGCGATGGTGGCCTTGAGCACCTTGGGCTGGTTGTTCACCACAAAGGCACCGAGGGCGCCGCCGAAGATGGTGATCAGCTCGAAGGGCAGGGCCGTCAGGATCACGCCGATATTGCCGCCGTGCACGATGTACACCCCGAAGATGCACCCCATGGCGACGGCATAACCAATGATGACTAGCATGTTCGTGGAGGATCGTGAGGGGTGGGCGGGTGCATGTGCTGAAGGCCTGTGCCGGACCATTCTAGGGGAAAGGTCGGGTGGAGCGCTACGAAAAAAAGGGGGCCGATTGGCCCCCTTTTCACGGAAATGGCGGTTTGCCCTGGCGTCTCAGTGCAGCAGGATGCCGCCCGCCGCGCTGCCTTTGCCGGCGCGCGCCGGCGGCTCGCACAGGCCGCAGACGTAATGGCGGGAGTTTTCGTAGGGCTCGGAGACGAAATGCCCGCCGCATTTGCAGCACTTGGTCATGGCCAGCATGTTGTTGTCGACGAACTTGACCAGACGCCAGGCGCGCGTGACCGAGAGCAGGGGCTCCATCTCCAGGGTGACCATCTGCTCGTTGTAGAGGCGGAAGGCCTTCATCACGGCCTCGATGTCCTCCAGGCTGCTGGTCTTGCTCAGGTACTCGTAGATGTTGAGGAAGAGCGAGGCGTGGATATTGGGCTGCCAGGTCAGGAACCAGTCGGTCGAGAAGGGCAGCTGGCCCTTGGAGGGCGACTTGCCCGCGACTTCCTTGTACAGGCGCAGCAGGCGCTCGTAGGACAGGTCGGTCTCGCTCTCCAACACCTGCAGCCGGGCGCCCAGCTTGATCAGGGCGACGGCGCGCTCGATCTGGCGCGATTCATTGAGGACGCTTTTGCCGGTGGCCATGGTGCGTGCTCCGGGTTCAGGTCGCTTCGGCGAAACGGCCGGCCATCAGGATGCTGGCATGCAGGCGGGTGGTGGCGTCGTTGTCCACCTTGCGGGCGGCCTGGTTGGTCAGCAGGCTCCACACCACCTCGTCGTCCATGCGGAAGCGGCACAGCAGCATGCTGCTGGAGGCGATCTTGGAGATCTGCGTGGGAGAGAGCGCGGCCATCAGGTCGGCCGACTCTTCCGAGATCCCCAGGCGGAACTGGGCCTCGGCCTTGTCCTTGCGGATCAGGTTCTGCGCCAGCATCAGGTAGGTGAGGTTGGTTTCACGGATCTCGGCGGTCATCTGCTCGTCGGTCATTTAGGTCTCCTTTACGGCGCAATTCAAAGGTTTCGCGTTGGGGTTGATTCTGAACACCGGTCACAAAACTTGAATCAGCCAGTGGCTGTGCATGCTGAGAGGTAATGCGTACAGGCTTGTAGGGGGAAATCCTACAAACAGGGGGAAAAGGGAATGCCATGAAATAAGACGCGAACACAGGGCAATTCCTGTTTTCCGGCGGGGCGGGCTGCTTTATTCTGTGCAGCTATATATAGAAATCAGTCACTTCCAAGCGGCGCACCATGAAAGCAGTCATCCTGGCCGGCGGCCTGGGCACCCGGATTTCCGAGGAAACCCATCTCAAGCCCAAACCGATGATCGAAATCGGGGGCAAGCCCATTCTGTGGCACATCATGAAGATCTACAGCGCCCACGGCGTCAACGACTTCGTGATCTGCTGCGGCTACCGTGGTTACGTGATCAAGGAATACTTCGCCAACTATTTCCTGCACACCTCGGACATCACCTTCGACATGGGCAACAACCGCATGGAAGTGCACCGGCGCCATGCCGAACCCTGGCGCGTGACGGTGGTCGACACGGGCGAGGAAACCATGACGGGCGGGCGCCTCAAGCGTGTGGCCGACTACGTGGTCGATGACGAGGCCTTCTGCTTCACCT
>CAUPQO010000147.1:0-8061 GCA_963513295.1 uncultured Hylemonella sp. | reverse complement strand
CGATCGCCTGCACCTGATCAGCGGCTCGGTGCAGTCCGGCACCAACGTCCCGGGCTTGGTCACCAATTCCGACCGCCACGACATTCTCAATCTTCAGTAACCATTCGTGATGGACGAACGACCAGGCTTCCCGGTGAGGCGGCCCCCTCTGCTGTCGATCGGGGTCGTGATGCTGGGGAGCCTGCTTTTTTTCAACAGTGCTGCCGCCGGCACGCCCTCCTGTGCTGCTGTGCCGACGGGCTACACCACGCTGCAGCACCAGGATTACACGCTGCATTTTCGGCCAACGCCGGCTCCCATCGCGGTCGGGACGCCGTTCGCGCTCGAGGTGCTGGTCTGCCCGAAAGACGCATCCAGGCCGGTAAAGGACATTTCCGTGGACGCCACCATGCCTGCGCACGGGCATGGAATGTTGTACCAGGCTTCCATCGCGAAGCTCAGCGCAGAAGCATGGTCTGCCAAGGGACTGCTTTTCCATATGCGCGGCAGCTGGCGTTTCAGCTTCGTGGTCAGAACCCCTTCGGGTGTGGACACCCTGGTTCAGGACGTGACCGTTCGATAAGCCACCATGTCCAGAACCCGAATCGCAGGACTGGCTGCGATCTGCATCGCGGGCATGTTCGCGGGCATGCTCCCCGCCAGCGCAAGCGATGCGCCCCAGAGCGAGCGCGAACTGGACGAGTCCAGCCGCGCCCTGCTGGCTTCGTTCGGCCCGTGGCCACCGAAGATCGAGCGCGATACGTCCAACCCCTACTCGGGCCATGCCGGGGCGATCCGCCTGGGGCGGCGCCTGTTCTCCGATCCGGGTCTCTCGGGTTCCGCCAGGATCAGCTGTGCCAGCTGTCATCAACCCGGGCGCTACTTCACGGATGGTTTGCCCTTGAGTCTGGCGGGCCGGGAGCCCCGCCGCCACACGCCCTCGCTCATGGACGCGCGCTTCCAGCGCTGGTTCGGCTGGGCCGGATCGAACGACAGTCTGTGGGCTGCCAGCCTGCAGCCTTTCCTGGATGCCAACGAGATGGGGCCGGAGCGCATGGCCCCCCGCTACCTCAAGGCCTCCCCAGGCCTCTGGGCCGACTACCTGCGCGTTGTGGGTGCACGCCAAGCCGCCAGGGATGAGACCGGGCTGCTTGTCGATATGGCGAAGATACTGGCGGCCTTCCAGGAAACCCTGGTCAGCCCCCGGACACCCTTCGACGCCTACCGGGACGCCGTCCTGGCCGGTGATGGCCAGGCCGCCGCCCCTTATCCCCTGCAGGCCGTGCGCGGCTACAAGCTCTTCGTGGGCAAGGCCAGGTGCGTCATCTGCCACAGCGGACCGACCTTCTCCCACCAGGAGTTCGACAAAGTGGGCATCCCGGTTCGCACCGGCACCGGTCTGATGGATGGTGGGCGATACAACGGTGCCAAATCGCTGCTGGCCAGTCGCTTCAATGCGCTGCGGGAGCATGCCGCGGGAGTCCGACGTGAGCGGGTCGAACTGACGCGCCACGCCAGCACAGGCGTGGACATGCTGGGGCTGTTTCGCGTGCCTGGCCTTCGGGGCCTCAGCAAAACCGCCCCCTACATGCACAACG
Organism: uncultured Hylemonella sp.; assembly: GCA_963513295.1. Taxonomy (GTDB): domain Bacteria; phylum Pseudomonadota; class Gammaproteobacteria; order Burkholderiales; family Burkholderiaceae_C; genus Hylemonella. Next base: position 6,484 of record CAUPQO010000147.1, on the reverse strand, counting down.
GCAGCCTGTCGTCGCTGACCGAGGTCGTGCAACACTATTCGACGCTGGACGAAGTCCGCATCGCCATGGCCTCGCCCCACGCGCACAATGATCTGGACATCACGGCCAGGCCCCCTGCATCGACTTTCTTCTCGGAGCCCCTGCATCTGACACCGCAGGAGATCCAGGACCTCGCCTCTTTCCTGGAAACCTTGTCCCCGCCTTAGGACCGGTGCTCAGAACCCGCTCCACGAGGTCACGACACAGACCTGGCAGCCCCCCCAAAAATTGCCAGGACAAAGAAAAACGCCCTAGAGGCGTTAACCTCTAAGGCGTTTTCTAGAACCGAGATTCTGGTGCGGCTGGCAGGAATTGAACCCACGACCCCTTGGTTCGTAGCCAAGTACTCTATCCAACTGAGCTACAGCCGCGAAGAGCGAAATTGTAGCATGACTTGCGGCCCTGCTGCCCAAAGAGGAAAAAATCACATTCGGCCGGTCCTCGTGATCGGGATGAGGGGAATCCTGTCCCCGGCGGCGGCAAGATCGACTAACCTCGTAGCAAAGCAACAATCACGGAGACACCATGCAAGCGATCCGCCTGGCGGGCCTGCTGGCAGCCATCAGCCTGGGGCTGGGAACTGCCCCGCTGCAAGCCCAGCCCAACACGACCGGCCCCATCCGCCTCGGCCTCATCTTTCCGCTCACCGGCGGCTCTTCCGACATGGGCAACAGCGCCCTGGTCGGCGCACAGGTGGCGGTCAATGAGATCAACCAGGTGGGCGGCTACCTGGGCCGGCCGCTCGAACTGGTGGTGCGCGACGACATGGCCGACAACGACACCGGGCTCAAGCACGCCCAGGACCTGGTGCTGAAGGAAAAGGTGGTGGCCACCATCGGCTTCTGCAACAGCGGCGTGGCCATGAAGGCGCTGGACGTGTTCCAGAACAACCAGCACACGCTGATCGTGCCCTGCGCCACCGGCACGGCCATCACGGCCAAGTACCCGGCCGCGCAGAGTTTCATCTTTCGCACCGCGGCCCCGGACCAGCACCAGACCCAATTCCTGGTGGACGAAATCGTCAAGCGCGGCCTGACCAAGGTGGCCCTGCTGGTGGACAGCACCGGCTACGGCGACGCCGGCCTCAAGGACCTGGAAGCAGCCCTGGGCCGCGCCGGGCTCAAGCCCCAGGCCGTGGTGCGCTTCAAGGTCGGCGTGAAGACGCTGGAAGACGAGATCAAGGAGTTGAGGAACTCCGGCGCCGACGCGCTGATCGGCTGGACCGTCGGCCCCGAGCAGGGCGTGATTTCTGCCAGCCGCGTTGCCGTGGGCTGGAAGGTGCCTCAGTTCGGCCCCTGGGGCCTGTCGCACGCCTCGGCCTTCAACGCCTCGGGCGGCAAGGTCGAAGGCGCCCTGGTGGTGCAGACCGTGCTGCCCAATATTTTCCTGGAGCGCAACAGCACTTTCCTGCGCAACTACAGCAAGGTCCGCAAGGAACAGCCCATCGGCTCCATGATGTCGGCGGCCCAGACCTACGACGCCGTCAACCTGCTGGTACGCGCCATGTTCGATTCGCGCGGCGACTTCTCCGGCCCGGCCATGAAAAAAGCGCTGGAGAACCCGAGCGGCATCTACCGCGGGGTGGTGACCACCTATGACCGCCCCTTCTCCGACAAGGACCACGACGCCATCTCGCTCAATATGCTGTGGCTGGGCACCTGGCGCAACCAGGAACGCGCTTATCACTACAAGGAAGACGAGAAGCGCGCCACGGTGATCCGGCGCAAGCAATGACGCGCGGGGCAAGCATCATCAAACGGCATCACACGGACCGCTCGCCATGACCCTTCGATGGCGGCGCCCCGCCTGCGCCCTGCGCTGGGCCATTGGCCTGCTGTCGACCTGTCTGCTCAGCGCCTGCGCCCCCCAGTTCGGGGTGCAGCGCACCGAGGTTCGGACCCCGGCACTGAACTCCAGCTATTTCGAGGCATCGGACGGCACCCGCCTGCCGCTGCGCACCTATGCCAGCGGCCCGCATCCGAAAGCGATCGTGATCGCCCTGCACGGCTTCAACGACCACAGCGGCTTCATCGATGAAGCTGCACGCCACTATGCAAGCCAGGGCATCCACACCGTGGCCTACGACCAGCGCGGTTTTGGCGCAGCTCCCGGGCGCGGCGAGTGGGCCGGTGAGGCGGCCTTGGTCGATGACCTGCTGACCATGGCGGCCCTGACCCGGCAGCAGTACCCCGATGTGCCACTGTATGTACTTGGCGAAAGCATGGGCGCCGCCGTGGCTGCGGTGGCCCTGGCGGACGCGCCAGCGGCCCGGGTCGATGGCGTCATCCTCAGTGCACCGGCCGTCTGGTCACGCGACTTCATGCCCTGGTACCAGCGCCTGGCGCTGGCCGTGGCCGCCCGCATCGCACCGACGATGACACTGAGCGGCAAGGGTGTTCGGATCACGCCTTCGGACAACCTCGAGATGCGGATCGCACTGGCCCGGGATCCCTTGGTCATCAAGGAAACGCGTATCGACGGGCTGTACGGTTTGACCGATCTCATGGATCGGGCCCGGAGCGCCGTTACCCGACTGCGGCATCGGACCTTGATTCTCTACGGCATCCGGGATGAGGTCATCCCCAAGAAACCGCTGATCGGCCTGCTCGAATCCATGCCCGCGCAGCAGGGCCCTCAGCATTTTCGTTTTGCCCTCTACCCCAACGGCTATCACATGCTGCAGCGTGACCTGCAGCGGGCCGTCGTCTGGGACGATGTCGTGACATGGGCCCTCTATACCGACCGGCCCTTGCCCTCGCGGGTGGAGCGCAGCAGGGACGACGCACTCACCGAGCTGCGACAGCTCGCCGCCAAACTTTAAACAACCACGGGAGACTGTCTTGAATTCTGGAAAAACCTGGATTGAATTGCTGGGCTTGGGACGGGTTTTAAGCGCAGTGCTGCTGCTGGCTGCGCTGGCCGGCTGCGCGACGACACCGCAAACGACCACCTACATGATCCAGTCGAACGTGGCCGACATCGATGTCTACAAGGGGCCGTCACCCGACAAAATGGTCTTCTACATCAAGGCGCCGTTTTATGAAGTGGCCTACGCCTCGAAATACTGGTCCAACCAGTATTTCATGGCCAGGAAGCCGGGTTACCACGACTCTGAAATCATCCAGCAACCCACTTCGGCCTGGGGCACCCCGGTGAACCTCCACTTCTTCATGCGCCCGAAGCCGGTCGGCACCGCCGCGGAGTTCGCGCCCTATGCAGCGCGCGGCACCGTCGAAGCCGGCGATGAGTTCCTGAAAGCCTACCCGGAGACACCGATCCGTAGCGAGGTGTATGCCCACATGGCATCGCAGCTTCCCAAGGACAACCAGGCGCGCGATGCTGCGCTGGAGCGGCTGCTGGGAATGTATCCCGGCTTCTCCGACAACCTGACCGTATCGGAGCGTCTGTCATGGACCGGTCCGCAAGGTCTGCGTGTCAGGGACATCCAGCAACTGGCCAAAAGCCCCGCCAGCATCACGGCGGTCGAGAAACGGATACTGGCCAGCAACGCCATGTACAAGGACTTCAGCCCGGAAGAGCTCAAGGTCCTGAAGCAGATGCGGGTTCATGATCGCCTGGTCGCCGCGATGCAACGCAGCACCCAGGCCTCCCGGGAAGCGGCCGCCAAGGCCGAGGCGAGCGCCAGGGCTGCGCAAGCAGCTGCACAAGCCGAAGCCGCTGCGAGCAGGCAGCGTGCCGCTGCTGCCGCAGCCGCTGCGGCAGCAGCGCAACCGCAACCGGTGGCCGCCACGGCGCCCAGCGCAGACAACATGCCGACCGAATGCGTCCAACTGGTGGCAGCCTACAAGGCCTGCGACCGGACCGGGGGCTTCTTCGCCATGGCTTGCCGCATGACTGCCGACAGCCAATTCAAGTGCCCCATTCCTGCAACGCAACTGCTGCGCTAGCATGTTTACGTCACGCCCTGAGGCAAGGCAGGATCCGGCGATTGCGCCAAGTCCTTGATTTGAATGGTAGGGCGTGCTGGACTCGAACCAGCGACCAAGGGATTATGAGAAATTTGACAGGGGTATTTCGGCCTGTTGAATGCTGTTGCTCATTTTCCCGGTTTCCTGGAAAATCAACGCTTCCGAGGGAAGTTGACCCTCACGGACTGTTGAACGCCATTTGCCAAAGTTTCCAGAAACTGGCTACATGGTGGCTACATGGAAACCAAATGACCAAGCATCAGCCGGCAGGCACTTTTGAAGAGGCTCATGTAGCCAATGTAGCCAAAGACCTCACGGGCGCAGCGATCGAGCGCTTCACGTGCCCGCCAGGCAAGAGCCAAGCCTTCCTGCGCGACCGCAAGGCTCCCGCCCTGCGTGTGCGCGTCACGGCCAGCGGCACCAAGGCCTTCGTCTTCGAGGCCAAGCTCGGGCGCCAGACCATTCGAAGCACCATCGGCGATGTACGCAGCTGGAGCATTGAGGCGGCCCGCATGGAAGCGAACCGCCTGCGCGTGCTGATCGACCAGGGTCAAGACCCGCGCGAAGTAGCACGCCATAAGGAGACCGAGCGCACGCGCAGGGTTGCCCGCGAAGCCGCTGAGTCCGTCACGGTAGGCGAGGTCTGGAGGATCTACCTGGAAGACCGGCGTCCGCGCTGGAGCGAGTTGCACTACAAAGACCACATTCGCAAGGCGCAGGCGGGCGGCGTCCCGAGCACACGCGGAACACGGGGACGCGGGACGACGATCGCCGGACCGCTCTACCCGCTCATGGAGGTCAAGCTCAGCGAATTGACGCCCTTGGTCTTCAAGCGCTGGGCTGAAAAGGAAAACCGCACCCGCCCCGCATCTACCCACCTTTGCTGGCGACTGATGCGCGGGTTCCTGAACTGGTGCATGGAACAGCCGCAATATGCCGAGATCCTGCCACCCCAGAACCCAGCACAGGCGAAGACCGTGCGCGAGGTCCTGAGCAAACCCGGGGTCAAACGCGACGCCCTGCAGCGCGAACAATTGCCCCCTTGGTTTGCAGCAGTGCAGGCTCTGCCCAACCCCATTGCTGCGGCCTACCTTCAAGTCTTGCTATTGACCGGCGCCCGTCCAGGCGAGGTGCTGGCGCTGCGCTGGAAAGACATCAACAGCCGCTGGAAAGGCCTGACGCTGCGCGACAAGGTCGAAGGCGAACGGACCATTCCGCTCACGCCCTACGTGGCGCAGTTGATCGAGTCCCTCCCCCGCCTGAATGACTGGGTGTTTGCCAGCCCATCCAGCGACCCCAACATGGCCAAAAAAGCCATGAGCATGCCGCATAAGTTGCATGAAAAAGCCTTGCAAGTGGCCGGCATCGAAGAACTCACCTTGCACGGCCTGCGTCGATCCTTCAAGTCCCTCACAGAGTGGCTGGAGATTCCCGCCGGCGTGGTGGCCCAGATCATGGGACACAAGCCGAGTGCCACTGCCGAAAAGCACTACACCGTGCGTCCCCTCGATCTACTGCGCATGCACCACGAGCGAATTGAAGCGTGGATACTTGAGCAAGGTTCTGTGGAGCTCCACCATTCGTCTCCAACTGAGAGAATTCGGCGTGTCAAATAGAGTGAAAGCTCAACATTCAAGACAACGTCCCGCGCCCAGCCCTTCTTTTGGTGGATGGCGCTTGATTTGAAGAGGGAGCCAGGTAGTGGCGAATGAAGCAAGCGACGACAAACACCTTCCATATCATGTGACCGATCTTGTCTGGTCTACCGAAGGGTGTTTTGCAGAAATTGATCCACTTGAAATGCAGTCGCGTCTCCAGAAGCATTACCCCGACGGCCTGACACAGGATATCGTCAACTTCTTCGTATCCCATGGCCGATGCCATTACTGCGATGCCCCTATCGCCTCCGACCTGCGTCAATGCTCATGCGAAGCGCAATTCAACAATTTCGAGGATCCGCCACACCTTACGATTCGTTATCCGGTAGAACTAGATTCGGAATTTAAGAAGCTCTTTCGGCGCGAATCCTCCCGGACAAAGAGGCGAGTTCGATTGAAGCTCCTGGAGAAGAATGGCGGAACTCACACGCAGGAGGATGTGCGGGATCTTCTCAAGATTCAAGAAGGGCTGTGCTACTTTTGCGGCGTCCGCTTCCGCGACGACACGAAAGGCAATCAGTTTCACGTCGATCATTTCGAACCCCTGTACCTCGGCGGGAGAAACGATGTGCAAAACCTCGTACTAACGTGCTCGTCATGCAATCTTACGAAGGGAACGCAGGATGGCGACAGCTTTGAGCGAAAAGCAAGGAGGATGCGAGATCCCGAGATTGGGCGCAAGCTAGGACTCATCCGTCGTCGACTGAACGCATACAAGAAAAGGCGGCTGACTTAGCCTCGACAAGCAGGAATCCGCATTTCCATCACTTGCCTACCGTTCCTGTTCCTGTTCCTGTTCCTGTTCCTGTTCCTGTTCCTGTTCCTGTTCCTGTTCCTGTTCCTGTTCCTGTTCCTGTT
>CAUPQO010000146.1:0-8068 GCA_963513295.1 uncultured Hylemonella sp. | reverse complement strand
TCCGCATCGGCCCGATCCTTCGAGGTGCCCTGACATGAACATCCAACGTTTTTACGCTGCCACCGCCCGCGAAGCCCTGTCCAAGGCCCGCATGGTTTTCGGCGAGGGCACGCTGATCCTCTCCAACCGTCAGACGCCGCAGGGCATCGAAGTGGTGGCCACCACCGAGGAATCGCTGGCCACGCTGGATCAGACCGTCCCCGCAGCCACGACCATCGCCGCCCCCGTGGCTCCCGCACCCCGCGCCAAGGCCGCCCCCGCGCCCAGCCCCGCCGCCGTGCGTGCCGCCGCCCAGACCCCGGTGGAAGACGATGCCGCCCAGCTGGCCATGAGCACCCTGTCCTTCCAGGACTATGTGCGTGAACGCATGCTGCAGCGCCGCGCCGAAGCCCAGCAACAGGCCAAGGCCGCTGCGCCCCAGTCGGCCCGCCCCGCCTACGAAATCATCCCGCCCGATCCTGAGGTCGCCCCGCAGCCTCCGCGCAAGGCCGTGGCCGCCCCCGCGCCCTTGCCCGTCGCTGCAGCACCTGTGGCCGCCGCCCCGGCCGCTGTGCCCCAGGGCCTGGTCAACGAGCTCAGCGCCATGAAGGAGATGATCGAGGAACGCTTCAGCACCCTGGCCTGGCTGGGCCAGACCAAGCAGAGCCCGATCCACGCCAACCTCACCCTCAAGCTCATCCGCTCCGGCTACTCGCCCGCCCTGGCGCGCGCCGTGCTCAGCATGATGCCGGACGACGCCAGCCCGGCCGAGGCCATGCTCTGGCTGCTGGGCGTGCTCACGCGCAACATCAAGACCGACGCCGGCGGCCCCGCGCTGAAGGACGAAGGCGGCGTGTTCGCCCTGGTCGGCACCACCGGCGTGGGCAAGACCACCACCGCCGCCAAGCTGGCCGCGCTGTGCGCCCGCACGCACGGCGCAGGCAGCGTGGGCCTGATCACGCTGGACAGCTACCGCATCGGCGCCCACGAGCAGCTGCGCGCCTACGGCCGCATGCTGGGCGTGGTGGCCCACATGGCGCACGACCGCGCCGCCCTGCAGGACCTGCTGGGCCTGCTGAGCAACCGCAAGATGGTCATCATCGACACCACCGGCGTGGCCCCGCGCGACCCGCGCAAGCGCGACATCCTCGACGTGCTGAACCTGCCGCAGATCAAGCGCCTGCTGGTGCTCAACGCGGCCAGCCATGGCGACACCCAGGACGAGGCCGTGGCCAACTTCGGCGCGAAACAGGCCGTGCTGACCAAGATCGACGAGGCCGTCAAGCTCGGCCCCGCGCTCGACACCGTCATCCGCAACCACCTGGTGCTGCGTGGCGTGAGCAGCGGCCAGCGCGTACCCGAGGACTGGGACCGCGCCGACGCCGAGCAGTTGGTCCGCCTGTCCATGCGCTCCTCGGGCAAATCGGCCCACGACCCGCAGATGGCCGAACTGGGCCTGTATTTCGCGCAGGCCGTCACCCAGGGCCTACACGCACAGGGACGGCTGCATGCTTGACACCGACAGCCACCAGGCCGCCGGTCTGGCCGCCCTGGCCGCCGGCCACGCGCCGCGCATCGTCGCCCTGGCCAGCCACGGCGACCGCCGCAGCGAGCTGCCCCTGCTGTGGCAACTGTGTGCGGCCTGGACGGCGCTGGATTACCCGGTGGTGGTGCTCGACGCCCACATGCGCGAATCCGAAGCGCAGCCCGGCCTGCAGCAGCTGCTGATGGACAGCGACGAACTGAGCCACCTCGGCCAGGGCCCGGAAGACTGGCCCATCGTGCCGGCCGCCCTGGGCCTGACCGCCATGGGCACGCCCCAGGCCGGCCCGCCGGCCGCGGCGAGTGCCGAGCGCGCGCGCCAGCTGGCCGAACTCTTCCACGATTACGAACTGATCCTGCTCTACGCCCCGGCGCATGAACTGGCGCGCTCGCTGCAGGGCAGCGGCCTGTCGCCGCTGCTGCCGGTCTCGACCAGCGACGCCGCGCTGCTCACCGCCTACCACGCGCTCAAGCAGTTGTTGAACATGGGCAAACTTAGGCCTACCATCGTGGCTGTGATGGACGACTCCAACCTGGCCACCCGCGTCTCGGGCCACAGCCTCAGCAGGAACCTGCAGGACTGTGCCCGGGATTTCCTCGCCTGCGAGGTGCCGGCCCTGACCGTCTGCCCCGAACAGACCGGGGAGATCCAGCGCCTGGCCCTACGCACCCTGGAACATGCGCTGCAGCCGCCGCGCTGGACGCCCCCCCCTGCCGCCGGCCGCGACTCGCGTGCCGCGAGGAGCCTCTGATGTACACCGCCAAAGGCCAGCTCGACCGCGACGCCCTGATCCGGCAGTACTCGCCGCTGGTGCGCCGCCTGGCCCACCACATGATGGCCAAGCTGCCGCCCAGCATCCAGGTCGACGATCTGATCCAGGTCGGCCTGATCGGCCTGTCGGAGGCGCTCACCCGCTACGAGGCCAGCCAGGGCGTGCAGTTCGAGACCTTCGCCACCCAGCGCATCCGCGGCGCCATGATCGACGAGCTGCGCGAGAACGACTGGATGAGCCGCGGCTCACGCAAGAGCCAGAAGGAAATCGAGGGCGCGCTCACGCGGCTGGAACACAAGCTCGGCCGCTCCCCCAGCGAATCCGAGATCGCCGCCGAACTGGGCCTGGAGCTGGCCGAGTACCAGGCCCTGCTCTACAAGGTCAAGGGCACGCAGCTGGTGTACCTGGAAGACATGACCGGCAGCGGCGAGGGCGACGACACCTTCCTCGACCGCCACATGGTCGACGGCGACTCCGACCCGCTGCAGCTGCTGCGCAACCAGCGCATCCGCAGCGCCCTGACCGAGGCCATCAAGCACCTGCCCGAGCGCGAGCAGTACATCATGAGCATGTACTACGAGCAAGACATGAACCTCAAGGAAATCGCCGCCGTGCTGGGCATCACCGAGTCACGCGTGTGCCAGCTGCACAGCCAGTCGATTGCGCGGCTGCGGGCGAAGATGCGGTCGCATTGAGAATGCTGCGTTCATGAAAAAAGGGCTGCATCGTGCAGCCCTTTGTCCTTCTGGGTTTGGTTAACGTCGCGGCTCACCCGCCCGATGCACGACGCGAGACGCCGCTCCCGAGGATTGTGTGCAAGCGCATATTTGACCACCCCTACTGATAGTCACTTTGGTCCGGATGGGTCACTTGCATGAACTCCTTCAGCTTCTCGCTGCGGCGTTTGTAGATGTATTCTCGCACTGCGGCGATGTACTTGCGCCGCTCAGTGATTGCATCGACCGACTCGGGCACGTAGTTGGCCTTCAAACGATTGCAGACCATGCAGCTGAGAATCAGATTCTCGAGATTGCGCCCCTTTCCTCCCTTTGAAGCGGGGACAAGATGGTCTTCCGTAGCCATCATGAATCGGTCGTAGTCAGCCGTCAGGTCCATGCCACAGTAGACGCAGCGACCCTTGTCGCGTTCAAACAGTTGGACGAATTTAGATTTCGGTGGATGTGCCATCTGATCTTTGGCCAAGGTTGGATCTCACCTGCTGCGACAGCCGATAACTTGCGCACGTCGGGTGCAATGACGGGCTGGGCGTAGGCAGCTCACTTCTTGGCAACCCAGGACGCGACGAGTTCTGTGAGCTTGCCGGCAAGACCGCCAACGCCGGCAACCAGCGAGACGACCGTGCTCGGCAGGTAGCCTGTGATACCAACGAATGCAATGAGCGCACCGACTGCGTGTATGGCACCGAACTCGACGCCACACGCGGAATACAAGCAAGCGCCAAAGGCTTTGACAAGAATCCAAAGCGCCAGCCAGCCAGCCAACGCGCCTACGAAGTTGAGCCAGCGCTGGTGCCATATCCACGGTTTCGGGCGCGGCAACTCATCTGGTTGACGCGACTGAGTAAAAATGGTGACCGCATGCCACGCGTACAGACCACTCGCACCCAAAGCGACAACCCAATAGGCAACTGCAAAAATGTCTTGGAGCTGCATATTCGATGACTACGCCCAAAGTTTGAACTCATCGGCGGTGCGCGGCTTCATCGCGCAGCGACCGATGGAATGACGCGTTAGACCCGGCGCACTCATATGGCAGCGAGCGCAAGAACAAACGTTCGCGCTGCCTCAAGTTCTGGATCGGTCGCAAGTTCACGTGTAAGAACCGCGTTTACCCACTTCGGACCGTGCCCACCCTCGGTCCGAACGTAACCTTCAAGTTCGCCGACCTCCACGACATGGAGGCCACCGGCTCGTAGCTTAGACAGAAGTCGCTCGCACGCCTTTGAAGGCTCGCCCGACGGAACAAAGGCTTTGCCGACAAGTTTCGCATGCGCCCAAGGCGATGAGCGTTTAAGGATGGTTTGAATGTCCGTCTTGGCTTTCGGAGGGAATATGGTCGTAGTTACTGCCGCGAGCAGTTGCCCAATTTCCTTTCTTACTTCGTCCGTATTTAGATCGGGCTTCTTGCTGTCCACTGCGCTTTTGACTAGCCTCCAATCGGGTTGGATTTCCTGCCAGTTGATTCCGAGAGACTCGGTGATCGACTTTAGGGGTTCTTCCTCAGAAAAAACGTCGAAGTCTGCGACCGCTCGTACCGGCACATCGACTTCGCGCAACGCCCGAATCACAACTGGAAGCCGAGCTTTGCCTCCACAGTGCGTGAACATCAAGTCCGGACGCCTTATGTCGTCCGATTTTCCAGCCATGGTTGCGTCGAGAATCGCCGAATAGAAACGACAGTCGGCATCAGCTTCACACACCACAACACTTTCATGAAAAAGACCATCAAGTATGTTGGAGTAGCGAAGCAGGGGATCACCCCAAAGCTCCTTGATCCTCTCATTGCTCAACAAGCGGACAGTATTTTTTGACCCGCTTCGCCGAATTCGGATTACCCGTACGTCAGGACTCTCGGAATCCAGCACGCCCCGCAGGATGTCCGTGCTGTGCGTCGCGATAAATAGTTGACGTTCCTTGTTCCGATCTTGAACGAGGGTAGTGCCCAACAATCGCGCCTGCGGTGGATGTAAAAAGGCTTCAGGTTCATCGATCAACACGATGCTCTCTCGCCCAACCGAAGTTGCTAACAGGACACCTGCGAAGCTGCGCATACCGTCACCTTGAGTATGCAACGTTGGAAGCTTCTCCAATCTTTCGATGTAACTGATGCTCACACGATCTTCGTTTGCGGTCAGCGTTGGTCGCTCACCAATATGCAATGGAACTTGGTTCCCTGCATTGCGATGAACAACCAGATCAACGCCAAACGCCTTTCGGAACTTTGAACTTAATCGGGATTCGAGTTTGTCGTCTCTCAACAAGAAATGGATCGGATGGCTGGGGTTATCGCGCGCGAGCGCAATGTTTCCCGGCGGATTGCAGATTTGAAGCCGCTCGTCTGCTGACAGCAAATGGCAGAACCAACGTGCTAATCCGCCTAGCACGTGGTCTACCCGCTGCCACTCGCTATGGGCCTGGCTCTGATGAAGCGCATGCCCAAGTGCTTGGTAAATTGGATTTTCAGGTGGCGACTCCATTTGCCGGACAGTCCAACCCAAGAGCCAACTGCTGAATTCCTCCAGACTTCCGGTTCGCTGAATCTGTAGGCTTTGTAGGACGGGGCTCTTGTGTGCTGCGTTCTGTAACTTGTCTCTTATTGCACGAAGGCCGGCGCTTTTCCCAGCGTTATTTGGGCCGACAACAAGTACGACATCATTAGGCGAGATTGGGACTTCCGTTCCGTCACTGAACGTGAGGCTACTGACTGCAACCCGAGGCATCGACGGTACGGCCATTTTCGAATGATCCATAAGCGTTGGCGCTGACCGGGCCGCAACAACTACCGCGAAGCGACAGATTGTTGTTCTCGTTCCGTGTCGAGCACCATATTAAGCCTCACCGCGCTTGGCATCGAGTCTAGCTTGCGCTTCGGAAGGCGCGAGTCCCAGAACGTAGTAATAGCCGACCTTCGGCATACGAGCGCTGCCGTCCTTCTCCGAGGAGATTTCGAACACCACATTCCGCTCGTACTGAGACGGTTTTTCTACATTGATACTCGGCGCCTCAGTTCCGACGTATTTCAGCTCGCAAAAACCAACGATGGCTTCTGCTTCTTGAGATGAGATAGAGATGCCCGGACTCCGCTGGCTGTTTGGGCTGGGGCCATCCTTTGCGAACCACATCGTTGGCATGCGCGATCTCCTTGTAAGGATTAACGTGATGTGGACCGCAGAAGTGCGAAACAACATGAACGGATGGTCATCCTGGCAGCCTCCCCGGCTGCAAGCTAATCGCTTGTTTTGTGTGAAGAATTTCAGCCAATGTAGCGCAGAGCCGCGCGCATAGCAAACCGACAAACCCCGCCATGTGTCCAGCCGCAATAAAAAAAGGCTGCCAGCGGCAGCCTTGGTGCTGGAGGCGTTTCAGTTCAGGCCGAGAAGGCCTTGTAGCCACCGGCCCGACCGGCCGGCGCAGCATAGGTGCTCTTGCGGGTGGCCGGCACCATGGCGTGCAGGGCGCGTTCCACCACCACGCTGCGGCGGATCAGGTTTTCGCGCTGGATGTTGAGTTGCACCGCCAGCTTTTTCAGGCGGGCCTGCAGTTCAGGGCCGGCCTGCTGTGCGCCGCCCAGGCGCTCCATGAGGCTGGCAAAACCCAGGGCCGCCTGCTGCAGGGCGTTGCTGGCGGCCTCCAGCAGCTGCGGCTCGCCCGTCGCCACGGCCGCGGCCACGGACTCGCATTGCATCTCGATCTGTGACAGCGGTTTTTCAATCTGGGCGGGCAGCATGGCTTATGACTCCGTGGGGTGCTCAGTTCTGCGTGCGGTTCAGCATTTCCTGGGCGTTGGACAGCAATTTGTCAGCGATGGCTTCGGCGTTGACGACATAGGTGCCGTCTTCAATGGCCTGGCGCACTGCATTGACCTTCTCGGTATCGATGTCGGCCGCTTCGCCGCGGTTGGCCTGCTCCAGGCTGCGCACCGAGGTCGAGACGGTCACCGCCACGCCAGAGGAGCTGGCGGTGCTGGCGGCCGTGGCGGCGGCTTCCTTTTTCGCAGGTGCAGCCGCGCCTGACGCCGCGGCTGGCGGTGTCGAAACTTTGGGCAAATCTGCCGGTTGACCTACTTTCATGGCGTTCTCCAATACTGCCGCGGATAGGGCTATCCGCCAGGAGGGCATAAAAAGCCCCGTACGTTGGGTATCGGCAGCATCATGACTGACTTGAGGTTTTTCTGCGTTTTTCCTGCGATCGGCGACTTCACAGCTCGACCCGCACCGTCCGGGCATCCAGAACGGTAGCTGAAAGCACGCGCCCACTATCGGTTCTAACCTTGGCCGGCTGGCCTACCACGCCGGGCGACAGGGCCTGGGCCAGGGCGCTGATCTGGAAACCGCCGCCCTGCACCAGCACCCGCACTTGGGCGCCGGCCTGGAAGACCTGGGCGGCGCGCACCATGTTCTGGCGCAGGGTCTGGCCGGCGCTCAGGCCCCGGGTGGCCACCTGGCCGGCCCAGGCGTCGCGACCGGCCAGCACCGGGCTGGCCTCGGCCGTCCAGTCCACCTCGGCCAGCATCAGATCCCCCGCGTCGAGCGGCTGGCCGGGCGCCACGTCACGGCGCAGCACCCAGGCCGAACCGGTGGCCTTGACGGTCACCGGCATGGTCACATTCCAGCGGCGGGCGCCGTCCAGGCAGCGCAGGCCGATACGGCTGTTGCCCCACAGGCGGCTGCCCGGCGGCAGATAGGTTTCGACCCGCGCGCAGGGCGCCAGGCGCAGGCGGCTGTCCAGCGCACCCAGCGTGGCTTCCAGGCGCACCGGCAGCTGGTCCTGGGCAGCCTGGGTCGCCAGCGTCCGGTCCAGCCAAGCTTGCGCCAGCGCCGGCAACTGGGCCTCGCTGCTCACCGCCTGGGCCCAGACCGGCCACTGGATGAATGCACAGGCGGCCACCAGCAGCGCGCCGGGCCACGATGTCATCCATGGTGACACTCTTAAAGCCTAACTTTAAAAAAAGATCGGTCGCTTTTGCTATAATTTTACTTCTCATTTTGTTTATTCTTATTCAGTTTAAGACAGTTTTCTGCTTAAATCGTTTGC
>CAUPQO010000145.1:0-8073 GCA_963513295.1 uncultured Hylemonella sp. | reverse complement strand
TGGCCCGCGTGACGCGGTGTTCGCCGTGCCCGAGGACAAGCTGGCCGCCATGCCCCAGGGCAGCGCGGTGGAGGTGCGGGTCTGGCCCGGCCAGACCCAGCTGGGCGGCCGTGTGCGTGAGGTCTCGGCCAGTGCCGACCCGGTGACGCGCACCTACCAGGTCAAGGTGGCGCTGGAAGGCCGACAGGCGCCGCCGCTGGGCGCGACCGTCACGGTCTTCCCCAAAGTCCGCAGCGAGCAGCGTGTGGCAGCCATCAAGCTGCCGACCAGCGCCTTGCGCCAGGACGGCCAGGCCACCGCCGTCTGGGTGCTGGACCCGGCGAGCATGACGATTTCCTCGCAAGCGGTGCTGATCGCGACCGCCGACGGCAACGAGGCCGTGGTGGCCGGCGGCCTGCGGGAGGGGCAACTGGTGGTGTCGGCGGGGGTGCACGTGCTCTCGCCCGGGCAGAAGGTGACGCTCTATCGCGAGAAAACGGCCACGTCCCTGACCAGCGCGCCGCAGACCGCCGTGGATGCCACGCTTGGCAGCGCCGCAGCCGCACAGCCGGCCACCAGCAGGTGAGGTGCGCATGAGTACCACCGATACCGGCTCGAGCCGTTTCAATCTTTCGCGCTGGGCCATCGAGCACCCGGCCCTCACACGTTACCTGCTCATCGTACTGATGGTGTTGGGCTTCGCTGCGTATTTCCAACTGGGCCAGGACGAGGACCCGCCTTTCACCTTCCGCGCCATGGTGGTTCGTACCTACTGGCCTGGCGCCACGGCGCAGCAGGTGGCCGAGCAGGTGACCGACAAGATCGAGCGGACCCTGCAGGAGGTGCCCGGCGCCGACAAGATCCGCAGCTACTCCAAGCCCGGCGAGTCGCAGATCATCTTCCAGCTCAAGGATTCGACCCAGGCGGCCGTGGTGGCCAATACCTGGTACACGGTGCGCAAGAAGATCGGCGACATGCGAGGCACACTGCCCGGTGGCATCCAGGGGCCGTTTTTCAACGACGAGTTCGGTGATGTCTATGGCGTGATCTATGCGCTGCAGGCGGACGGTTTCAGCAACGCCGAGGTGAAGGTCTTTGCCGACGATGTGCGCCAGCAATTGCTGCGTGTGCCCGACGTGGCCAAGGTCGAACTCTTCGGTGTGCAGGACGAGAAGCTCTACATCGAGATCTCGCAAAAGCGCCTCTCGCAGCTGGGCCTGGACCTGAACCAGGTGCTGGCCCAACTGGGCCAGCAGAACGCGGTGGAGAGCGCCGGGGCGGTACAGACGCCGCTGGACGTGGTGCAGGTACGGGTAGCCGGCCAGTTCGAGGCGGTGAGCCAGCTGCGTGCCATGCCCATCCGCGGCACAGGCTATGGTGCCGGCACCAGTGCCGGGGGCAGCCAGTTGCGCCTGGGCGACATCGCCGAGATCCGGCGCGGTTATGTGGACCCGGCCAGCATCAAGGTGCGGCACCAGGGCCAGCAGGTCATCGCCCTGGGCATCTCCATGGCCAAGGGGGGCGACATCATCGCGCTCGGCCAGTCGCTGCAGCAGGTGACCGATCGTCTGCGCAAGACCTTGCCGGCCGGCATCGAGCTGGTGCAGTTGCAGGACCAGCCGCGTGCGGTCTCGACCTCGGTCAACGAGTTTGTCGGGGTGCTGATCGAGGCGGTGCTCATCGTGCTGGTGGTCAGCTTCATCAGCCTGGGTTTGCACAAGCACCAGCGGGCCGCCCATCTGCCGCTCTGGAAGCGTTATTACGTGGACATGCGACCGGGCCTGGTGGTGGGCATCACCATTCCCCTGGTGCTGGCCCTCACCTTCCTGGGCATGCAGTACTGGGGCATCGGCCTGCACAAGATCTCGCTCGGCTCGCTGATCATTGCCCTGGGTCTGCTGGTGGACGATGCCATCATCGCCGTGGAGATGATGGTGCGCAAGATGGAGGAGGGCTACGACAAGGTACGTGCGGCCACCTTCGCCTACGAGATCACGGCCATGCCCATGCTGACCGGCACGCTGATCACCGCCGCTGGTTTTCTGCCCATCGGCATGGCCAAGTCGGCCGTGGGTGAGTACACCTTTGCGATCTTCGGCGTGACCGCGCTGGCCCTGGTGCTGAGCTGGATCGTCTCGGTCTATTTCGTGCCCTACCTCGGCACGCTGCTGCTCAAGGCCAAGCCCCATGCTGCGGCCGACCAGCCGCACGAACTGTTCGACAGCCCCTTCTACAGCCGCTTCCGAACGACTGTGGACTGGTGCGTCGAGCACCGCTGGCTCACCATCGGTGCCACGGTGCTGACCTTTGCGCTCGGCATTGTCGGCATGGGCAAGGTGCAGCAGCAGTTCTTCCCCGATTCGAGCCGGCCCGAGATCCTGGTCGATCTCTGGTTCCCGGAAGGGACGTCCTTTGCCGCCAACGAGGAGGTGACCCAGCGCGTGGAAAAGCGCCTGCTGGGGCAGGCCGGCGTGAGTGCAGTGAGCACCTGGGTCGGTTCGGGCGTGCCGCGTTTTTACCTGCCGCTGGACCAGGTTTTCCCGCAGACCAATGTGTCGCAGCTGATCGTGCTGCCCAAAGACCTCAAGACGCGTGAAACGCTGCGGGTCCAGCTGCCGACCCTGCTGGCCCAGGAGTTCCCGGAGGCGCGTGGCCGTGTCAAGCTGCTGCCCAACGGGCCGCCGGTACCCTATCCGGTGCAGTTCCGCGTGGTCGGCGCCGACCCCGGCCTGCTGCGCGAGCGTGCCGACGAGGTCAAGGCCCTGATGCGCGAGAGCGCCAACACGCGCGGCGTCAACGACAACTGGAATGAGTCGATCAAGGTGCTGCGCCTGGAGATCGACCAGGCCAAGGCGCGCGCGCTGGGCGTGAGCAGCCAGTCCATCGCCCAGGCTTCACGCACCATGCTGGCCGGCCAGAACGTGGGGCAGTACCGCGAGGGCGACAAGCTGATCGACATCGTGCTGCGCCAGCCCCATGACGAACGCAATGCCCTGACCGACCTGGCCAATGCCTACCTGCCGACCGCCAGCGGCCGCTCCATACCGATGACGCAGATCGCAAAACCGGTTTTCACCTGGGAACCCGGGGTGATGTGGCGCGAGAACCGCGAGTTCGGCATCACCGTGCAGTCCGACGCCGTGGAGGGCATGCAGGGCGCCACCGTGACGGCCGAGTTGCTGCCTTCGCTGCGGGCCCTGGAGTCCAAGTGGCATGCGACCGGCCTCAACGGCTACCGCATCGAAGTGGCCGGCGCGGTGGAGGAGAGCAGCAAGGGGCAGGGCTCGATCGCCGCCGGCGTCCCCCTGATGCTCTTCCTCACCTTCACGCTGCTGATGCTGCAGTTGCAGAGTTTCAGCCGTGCCATGATGGTGTTCCTGACCGGCCCGCTGGGCCTGGCCGGCGTGGCCGGGGCCTTGCTGCTGCTCAACCGTCCCTTCGGCTTCGTGGCCCTGCTGGGGGTGATCGCCCTCATGGGCATGATCCAGCGCAACTCGGTGATCCTGATCGACCAGATCGAGCAGGACCGCGCCGCCGGTGTGCCGGCCTGGGACGCCATCGTAGAGTCCGCGGTACGCCGGCTGCGCCCCATCGTGCTGACCGCCGCCGCCGCCGTGCTGGCCATGATCCCGCTGTCGCGCTCGGTGTTCTGGGGCCCCATGGCCGTGGCCATCATGGGCGGCCTGATCGTCGCCACCGTGCTGACCCTGCTGGCCTTGCCTGCCATGTACGCAGCCTGGTTCCGCGTGAAACGCGAAACACCGGTCCTGGCTTGATTTCGTCCGCTGGTCCGGTGCGGCGCGCCGGACCAGTGGATGGGTGAATCTCCCGGCCGTGAAACACTGGTTTTGGCAGGTTAAAATACCCGGTTGACCGATTTCATCGGGGAGGTCTGCCCATGACCTCCCCATTTTTGTTCCCGCGCGGGTGGCGAAATTGGTAGACGCACCAGGTTTAGGTCCTGACGCCAGCAATGGTGTGGGGGTTCGAGTCCCCCCCCGCGCACCAGTCCGGGCAGCCCATGGGGCCACCGGACCGGCCGGGAGTGCGGCAAGGGCCGCCCCCGTTTTTGAATTTATTGGAGTGTTTGCATCATGGCCGTTACCGTTGAAACCCTCGAGAAGCTCGAGCGCAAGATCACCCTGAGCCTGCCGCTGGCAGCCATCCAGTCCGAAGTCGAGGCGCGCCTCAAGAAGCTGGCCCGTACCGTCAAGATGGACGGTTTCCGCCCCGGCAAGGTGCCCATGAACGTGGTGACCCAGCGCTACGGCTATTCCGTGCACTACGAAGTGCTGAACGACAAGGTCGGCGAAGCCTTTGCCCTGGCCGCGAATGAAGCCAAGCTGCGTGTGGCTGGTCAGCCCAGCATCACCGAGAAGGAAGGCGCACCGGCAGGCGAGGTGAGCTTCGACGCCGTGTTCGAGGTCTACCCGGAAGTCAAGATGGGCGACCTGGCCGGTGCCGAGATCGAGAAGCTGAGCTCCGAGGTCAGCGAGGGCGCCATCCAGAAGACCCTGGATATCCTGCGCAAGCAGCGTCGCACCTTCGCCCAGCGCGCTGCCGATGCATCCGCCCAGGATGGCGACCGCGTGACGGTGGACTTCGAAGGCAAGATCGACGGTGAACCCTTTGCCGGCGGCAAGGCCGACGACTTCCAGTTCCTGGTCGGCGAAGGCCAGATGCTCAAGGAATTCGAGGAGGCCGTGCGCGGCATGAAGTCGGGCGAGAGCAAGACCTTCCCGCTGGCCTTCCCGGCCGACTACCACGGCCAGGACGTGGCCGGCAAGACCGCCGACTTCCTGGTGACCATCAAGAAGATCGAAGCCGCCCACCTGCCCGAAGTCAACGATGCGCTGGCCAAGTCCCTGGGCGTGGCCGAAGGCACCGTGGCGGCCCTGAACGCCGACATCAAGAAGAACCTGGAGCGCGAGGTCAAGTCGCGCCTGGCCGCCCGCAACAAGCAGGCCGTCATGGATGCGCTGGTGGCAAAGGCCGAACTCGAACTGCCCAAGTCCATCGTGCAGGCCGAGATCGACCGCATGGTCGAGGGCGCCCGTGCCGATCTCAAGCAGCGCGGCATCAAGGATGCCGACAAGGCCCCGATTCCCGGCGAGATGTTCCAGTCGCAGGCCGAGCGCCGTGTGCGCCTGGGCCTGGTGGTGGCTGAGCTGGTGCGCGTCAACAACCTGCACGCCACGCCCGAACAGATCAAGGCCCACGTGGACGAACTGGCGGCCAGCTACGAGCGTCCGGAAGACGTCAAGCGCTGGTACCTGGGCGACAACCGCCGCATGGCCGAGGTCGAAGCTGTGGTGATCGAGAACAACGTCACCGACTTCGTGCTGTCCAAGGCCAAGGTGAGCGAGAAGGCGATTTCCTTCGACGAGTTGATGGGCCAGGCCTGATTCAGGCACCGTGGGCAAGTGGGGCTAGGCGTTCGGGCTTGTGGTCCGGGCGGCAGGCCCCATTTGCATTGGGGGCCGATATTTTCGGTAAAGTAGACCCATATTTGGAGAGAACATGAACTTGCGCAACCCTGCCTACAACGGCGCCCTGGACACCCAGGCCCTCGGCATGATCCCGATGGTGATCGAACAGTCCGGTCGCGGTGAGCGTTCCTACGACATCTACTCGCGCCTGCTGAAAGAGCGCGTGGTCTTCCTGGTCGGGCCGGTCAACGACCAGACCGCCAACTTGGTGGTCGCGCAGCTGCTGTTCCTGGAGAGCGAGAACCCGGACAAGGACATCTCCTTCTACATCAACTCGCCCGGCGGCTCGGTGAGTGCCGGCATGGCGATCTTCGACACCATGAATTTCATCAAGCCCGATGTGTCCACGCTCTGCGTGGGCATGGCCGCCAGCATGGGCGCTTTCCTGCTGGCCGCGGGCGCCAAGGGCAAGCGTTTCTCGCTGCCCAATTCCAAGGTCATGATCCACCAGCCCCTGGGCGGGACCCAGGGCCAGGCCACCGAGATCGAGATCCATGCCCGCGAGATCCTCAAGACCCGCGAGCAGCTCAACAAGATCCTGGCCGAGCGTACCGGCCAGCCGCTGGACAAGATCGAGCGCGACACCGAGCGGGACTATTACCTCTCGGCGGACGAGGCCAAGGACTACGGCCTGGTCGACCAGGTCATCGCCAAGCGGCCTTGAGAGGGCGGGGCCCTGTTGTTTTCTGGCGCCAGTCCCATGGTCGGGGCCGGCGCCGCTTGGTTATCATAGATTCGGTAAATCCCGAAAAGGCGTTCCTCCCATGGCCGATAAAAAAGGCACGACCAGCGAAAAAACCCTGTACTGCTCTTTCTGCGGCAAGAGCCAGCACGAGGTCAAGAAGCTGATTGCCGGCCCCTCGGTCTTCGTCTGTGACGAATGCATCGAACTGTGCAACGAGATCATTCGCGACGAACTGCCAGCCAGTACCGAGACGACCGAAGGGCGCGGCAACCTGCCCGCGCCTTCCGAGATCAAGCTCAACCTGGACAACTACGTGATCGGCCAGGAAGCCGCCAAGCGCACGCTGGCGGTGGCGGTCTACAACCACTACAAGCGTCTCCAGCACAAGGAATCAGCGCGCAAGGACGATGTCGAACTGGCCAAGAGCAACATCCTGCTGATCGGCCCCACGGGCTCGGGCAAGACCTTGCTGGCCCAGACCCTGGCGCGCCAGCTCAACGTGCCCTTCGTGATGGCCGATGCCACCACGCTGACCGAGGCGGGCTACGTGGGCGAGGACGTCGAGAACATCATTGCCAAGCTGTTGCAGAGTTGCAATTACGAGGTCGATCGTGCCCAGCGCGGCATTGTCTACATCGATGAGATTGACAAGATCTCGCGCAAGTCGGACAACCCCTCCATCACGCGTGATGTGTCGGGGGAGGGCGTGCAGCAGGCGCTGCTCAAGCTGATCGAAGGCACCATGGCCAGCGTGCCGCCGCAGGGCGGACGCAAACACCCGAACCAGGACTTCATCCAGATTGACACTACCAACATCCTCTTCATCTGCGGCGGCGCTTTCGCTGGCCTGGAGAAGGTGATCGAGAACCGCACCGAATCCTCGGGCATCGGCTTTGGCGCCGCGGTCAAGAGCAAACAGCAGCGCAGCCTGACCGAGGTGTTCAAGGACGTCGAACCCGAGGACCTGATCAAGTTCGGCCTGATCCCGGAACTGGTAGGTCGCATGCCGGTGTTCGCGACCCTGGCCGAGCTCTCTTAAGACGCGATGGGTCAGATCCTGACCGAGCCGAAGAACGCCCTGGTCAAACAGTACGCCAAGCTCTTCGCCATGGAAGGCGCGGATCTGGAGATTCGCCCTGCCGCCCTCAAGGCCATTGCACGCAAGGCCCTGGTCCGCAAGACCGGTGCCCGTGGCCTGCGTTCCATTCTGGAGCAGTCCCTGATAGACACCATGTTCGAGCTGCCCAGCATGAACAATGTGGAGCGGGTGGTGGTGGATGAGTCCACCATCGAAGAAAACAAGCCCCCCCTGCTGGTGTATCGCGAGGCCGCCAAAAAGGCCTGAACCAGCGGGTTTTCCTGCCCCACCTTCATGGATTTGACCTAACAGCCCGTCTCATAATCGAAGCCGGGTTGAAAATTTCCATTCGCCATCCATATTCAACAGGTCAATTAAAGGTTTACCCATGTCCGGTCATACCCCTCTGCCTGCCACCCCCATCGAGTTGCCGCTGTTGCCGCTGCGCGATGTCGTGATCTTCCCGCACATGGTGATCCCGCTCTTCGTGGGTCGCCCCAAGAGCATCAAGGCGCTCGAATCGGCCATGGAGGCCGAGCGCCGCATCATGCTGGTCGCACAGAAAGCTGCGGCCAAGGATGAGCCGCAGGTCTCCGACATGTTCGAGGTCGGCTGCGTGTCCACCATCCTGCAGATGCTCAAGCTGCCCGACGGTACCGTCAAGGTGCTGGTCGAGGGCCAGCAGCGTGCCCTGGTCGACAAGATCATCGAAGGCGAGACGCACTTCACCGCCACCGTGATGCCGGTCCAGGCGCCGGAAGAGGCGGGTGCCGGCGAGCACAAGCAGACCAGCGAGATCGAGGCCCTGCGGCGCGCCGTGATGCAGCAGTTCGATCAGTACG
>CAUPQO010000144.1:0-8245 GCA_963513295.1 uncultured Hylemonella sp. | reverse complement strand
TGGGCCTGGGCGCGCTGGCCATGCTGGTCTGGACCAACCCCTGGATCATGGCCCAGGTGCTGGGCGTGCTGCTGCTGGTGGTGGCGCCCAGTGTCTGGTTCGGGCGGCGCGTGCGCCGCCTCTCTCGCGCCAGCCAGGACCGCGTGGCCGACTCCAGCGCCATCGCCGCCGAGGTGCTCAACGCCGTGCCCGTGGTGCAGAGCTACACCGCCGAGGCGCGCGAAGCGCAGCGCTTCGACGCCGCCACCGAACACGCCTTCGGCACCGCCAAGCGCCGCGTGCGCGCCCGCGCCACCCTGATGGCCTTCATCATCGTCGCCACCTCGGGCGCCCTGCTCTGGGGCCTATACCAGGGCACGCAAGCCGTGCTGGCCGGCGAGATCAGCGCCGGCCACCTGGGGCAGACCGTGGTCTACGTCATCATGCTGGCGAGTTCCTTCGCCGTGCTGGGTGAGGTGTATGGCGAGCTGCTGCGCGCCGCTGGCGCCACCGAGCGCCTCATGGAACTGCTGGCCAGCCAGTCGCCCATCGCCTCGCCGGCACAGCCGCTGCCCGCGCCCTCCCCAGCCGCCGGCACGTCCATCGATTTCGAGGCCCTCACCTTCCACTACCCTTCGCGCCCGGCCCAGGCCGCGCTCAGCGACTTCACGCTGCACGTCGCCCCCGGCGAAACCGTGGCCCTGGTCGGCCCCAGCGGCGCGGGCAAGACCACGGTGTTCCAGCTGCTGCTGCGGTTCTACGACCCCAGCGCCGGCACACTCAGGCTGAACGGCGTGCCCCTGCCGCAGCAAAGCCTGTTGGCCCTGCGTGATCAGATCGCCATCGTGCCGCAGGAACCGGTGATCTTCTCCAGCGCGCTGCCTTCGCCGACGACTTCATCCGCGCCCTGCCCGAGGGTTATGGCACCTTTCTGGGTGAACGCGGCGTGCGTTTGTCCGGCGGCCAGCACCAGCGCATCGCCATTGCGCGCGCCATGCTCAAGAACCCGCCCTTGCTGCTGCTGGACGAAGCCACCAGCGCACTGGACGCCGAGAGCGAACGCATGGTGCAGGCCGCACTGGAAACCGCCATGCGCGGGCGCACGACGCTGGTCATCGCCCACCGCCTGGCCACCGTGCAGCAGGCGGACCGCATCGTGGTCATTGACGGGGGGCGGCTGGTGGAACAGGGCACGCACGAGAGCCTGGTGGCGGCTAACGGGCTGTATGCGCGGCTGGCGGCCTTGCAGTTCAAGTCCTAAGCGGTGCCCTCAGCGGCACCTGAAAAAAGAGGGGCCTCCCTTTCGGGGTTTACCCTTGACCCCAATGGGGGATGGCCTTCATCAAGGCACATGAATGAAAATTTGCATCTCTCTTCTAACTGGATAAATCAGAAATGAATTCAAGATTGCTTGCCCTGGTAGCTTTTTCCGCTTTGATGACTGGATGCGCGTATAACGTCCCACAATATGGTGCATCCGTAGCAAACGTTGAGTCCATCAAGACAAGCAGTATCAAGCCTATATCTGTCGGGAAGTTTCAATCATCGAACCCTGGCAATGCTTCAATTGTGTGTAGAGGCGCTGGACCTGTCACAGTGTCTCCAAGTTTTGAAAGCTACATCGAAAAGGCATTCATCGATGAGCTAAAACTTGCTGGTGTCTACAACCAGACCGCGTCCATTGTTCTTTCTGGAAAGCTGGAAGAGATCGACTTCAGCTCTGGCATTACAGACGGGAAATGGATTTTTACCCTGCGAGTTTCTAATACCCGAAATGAAAGTTTCACCACTAAATCCGCATTTGGATTCTCGGGAAGCTTTGTGGCAGACAAAGCTTGCCAAGAGGTTGCTCAGAACTTCGCACCGGCAGTACAAAAACTGATTGGGGATGTGGTCAGAGATCCGCAATTCAAGCAGATTTCGAACTAACCTTGATTGATTGGCATCTTGTTTGAACAATTGAATTTCACAAGAGAAAAGCCCGGCATGCCGGGCTTTTTTTAGAGCTGAAATTCTTACTGCAACGGTCCCTTGAGCCCCTCAGGCAAAGGCAAGGGCATCACCGAGATGCCCTCCTCCATCAGCGCCTCGGTCTCCTCACGCGAGGCCTGACCGCGGATGCCGCGTTCCTCGGTCTCACCGTAGTGGATCTTGCGCGCCTCTTCGGCGAAGCGTTCACCCACGTCTTCCGTTTCGGACACGATGCGCCGCGCCAACTGCAGATAGGCCGCCTGCAGGGCCTGGGCCGGGTCGCCGGCCACCACAGGCTGTTTTTCTGATGCCGTCGCAGATTTCGGTGCTTCGAGCGCGCCGAAGTTCAGGCGCGGGGCGCTGGGCAGCTTCTGGATGGTCTTGTCGGTACACAGCGGGCACTCCAGCAGGCCACGCTCGACCTGGGTGGTGTAGTCCTCGTCGGACGCGAACCAGCCCTCGAACAAATGGTGTGCACTGCACTGGAGGTTGAAGACCTTCATGGCGCGATTATCCGCGGCGCAGACATCAAGCGACCGACTGCCATTCCAATGTCCATGCCCCCACCAGGACGTTCTGCAGCCAGAGCATGCCTGTCAGCGTCTTGGCGTCGGTCACCTGGCCCGTGCGGCACTGCTGCAGCAGCTCGGCCGGGGTGGCGGTGTAGACGTCGAGGAACTCGCCTTCGTCCAGCCGGCGCTCGCCCTGCGTGAGGCCGCGGGCAAACCAGACCTCGATGAATTCGGTGGAATAGGAGATAACCGGGTGCAGTACGCCGGCGCGCGCCCATTCGGTGGCGCGGTAGCCGGTTTCCTCCTGCAGTTCGCGCCGGGCGCAGGCCAGCACGTCTTCGCCCGGGTCCAGCTTGCCGGCGGGGAATTCGATCATGACTTGCTGCACCGGGTAGCGGTACTGGCGCTCCAGCACCACGCGCACGCTGCCGTCAGGCTGGGGCAGCAGCGGGATGATCATGACGGCGCCGGGGTGCTTGACGTATTCGCGCACGGCGCTGCTGCCGTCGGGCAGGCGCACGGTGTCGCGGAAGGCGTGCAGGAAACGGCCCTTGAGCAGTTCTTCACTGCTCTGCTGCGTCTCGATCAGGTGACGGTCATCCATGATCGCGCGAGCGCCAGGGACTGTTCACACCCATTTTGCAGGTGCGAACGTGTTTAAAGCCGCGCCAATCTAGGCGCGCGACGACGCTCAGACTGGCCGTCTGGGCTAGGAGTGCAACAACGAGTGGCGTGGCTTTAAACACGTTCCCTCCGGGTTACGGCCAAAAAGGCCATGCGGGGTGTTGCGCGGACTTGTCGGGGACTACCCCGACGGCGTCCACGCGCCTACCGCATGACCTTTTTCCTCCGCAACGCATCCTGCAAAATGGGTGAGAACAGGCCCTAGTCGTGACGCTTGTAGAGATAGCGGTAGACGAAGCCGGGGAAGGCCAGGGTCAGGAAGAGCGTGCCGGTGATGGCATAGAACTCCCAGTTCTGCGGGGCGATGCGGCCGGCGCGCTGCTCCAGCAGCAGGGCCATGCCGCCCACGATGAAGTAGAACAGCACCAGCTCCAGCAGGCGTACACCGAGGTTCTTGGGGAACTTCAGCGGCAGCACGGCCAGCAGGCGGCTGTTGACAAAAGGCAGGTTGGCGCCGACCACGGCGGCCAGCACGACGAACCAGACGGCGACGGACTGTGACATGAATCTCAGGTACCCAGCATCTGCACCACGGCCTGGGCGCATAGCGCCATCAGGCCGCCGGGCACGATGCCCAGCACCAGCACCAGCAGGCCGTTGACGGAGAGCACGGCGCGCACGTCCAGCGGGGCCGAGACGGTGCTGGCGGTGATGGGCTCGTCGAAGTACATGACCTTGACCACGCGCAGATAGTAGAAGGCGCCGATCAGCGACAGGATGACGGCGAACACGGCCAGGCCGATGTGCAGTGCCGTGCCCGAGGCGATCAGGGCCTGCAGCACCGAGAGCTTGGCGTAGAAGCCGACCATGGGCGGGATGCCGGCCAGCGAGAACAGGCAGATGGCCATGATGGCGGCGTACAGCGGACTGCGCTGGTTGAGGCCGGCGAAGTCGGCGATCTCCTCGCTCTCGAAGCCTTCACGGGCCAGCAGCAGGATGACACCGAAGGAGGCCAGCGTGGTCAGCACATAGGTGATGACGTAGAACATGGCCGAGCTGTAGGCGTTGGCGGCGGAGTGGCCGTCGCCGTCGATGATGCCGGACATCAGGCCCAGCAGCACGAAGCCCATCTGCGAGATGGTGGAGTAGGCCAGCATGCGCTTGAGGTTGGTCTGCATGATGGCAGCCAGGTTGCCGATCAGCAGCGAGGCGATGGCCAGCAGCATGAGCATCTGCTGCCAGTCGAACCACAGGGGCAGCATGCCTTCGACCAGCAGGCGCATGACGATGGCGAAGGCGGCCAGCTTCGGAGCCCCGCCGATCATCAGCGTGACGGCGGTGGGCGCGCCCTGGTAGACGTCGGGGATCCACATGTGGAAGGGCACCACGCCGAGCTTGAAGGCCAGGCCGGCCACCACGAAGACCAGGCCGAAGGTCAGCACGGTGGGGTTGATCTGGGTGGTGTAGATGACGTCGAAGACCTTGTTGATGTTCAGCGTGCCGGTGGCACCGTACATCATGGACAGGCCGTAGAGCAGGAAACCCGAGGCCAGCGCGCCCAGCACAAAGTACTTCATGGCGGCTTCGGTCGAGACGGCGTGGTCGCGGCGCAGGGCCACCAGGGCGTAGCTGGACAGGGTGAGGAGTTCCAGGCCCAGGTAGATCAGCAGGAAGTTGTTGCCCGAGATCATGATGAACATGCCCAGCAGCGCGAACAGGCTCAGGCTGAACAGTTCACCGCCGCGCAGCATGTCGCGGTCGGCGGCATAGGGGCGCGCGTAGACCAGCGTCACCATGACAGCGATGGTGGCGAAGCACTTGAGCCAGTTGCCCATGGCATCGCTGACGACCATGCCGTTGAGGCCATAGAGCGTGCCGCCGGTGTTGGCGTAGAGGGCCTGCAGCAGGGCCACGACGGCCAGGGTCAGCAGGGTGATCACATAGGTGGTGGTGCGCAGGCGGCTCTTGACGGCCAGGTCCAGCAGCGTGATGGCACAGGCCATGACGAGCAGGATGACCTCGGGGAATACCGCGATCCAGCTGATGGTGTCGGTCATCTTCAGTCTCTCTTGATTCAGTTCAGCTTGGACTGGGCCACGTGCTTGAGCAGCTCGGCCACCGAGCTGTCCATCACGTCGGTGAAGGGCTTGGGATGGATGCCCATCCACAGCACGGCGATGGCCAGCAGGGCCAGCATGAGGAACTCGCGGCTGTTGATGTCGCTCAGGCCCTTGACGTCGTCGTTGGCCACGGGGCCCAGGTAAACACGCTTGAACATCCACAGCGTGTAGGCGGCGCCGAAGATCAGCGCCGAGGCCGCGGCCAGGCCGATCCAGAAGTTGAACTTGACGGCGCCCAGGATCACCATCCACTCGCCGACGAAACCGGCAGTAGCCGGCAGGCCGCAGTTGGCCATGGCGAACAGCAGGGCGAAGGCCGTGAACTTCGGCATGGTGTTGATGACACCGCCGTAACTTGCGATCTCGCGCGAGTGCACGCGGTCATACAGCACGCCGATGCTCAGGAACATGGCGCCGGAGACGAAGCCGTGGGCGATCATCTGCACCAGGCCGCCGGCCACGCCGAGGTCGTTGAAGATGAAAAAGCCCAGGGTGACGAAGCCCATGTGCGCCACCGACGAGTAGGCCACGAGTTTTTTCATGTCCTGCTGCACCATGGCGACCAGGCCCACGTAGACCACGGCGATCAGCGAGAGCGCGATCATCAGCCAGGCCCATTCACGGGCGGCATCCGGGGCGATGGGCATGGAGAAACGCAGGAAACCGTAGGCGCCGAGTTTCAGCATGATGGCCGCCAGCACGGCGGAGCCGCCGGTGGGCGCTTCCACGTGCACGTCGGGCAGCCAGGTGTGCACCGGCCACATCGGCACCTTCACGGCGAAGGCCGCGAAGAAGGCAAAGAAGATCAGCGTCTGCGTTCTGCCGTCCAGCGGCAGGGCATGCCAGGTGGCGATGTCGAAACTGCCGCCCGACTTGGTGTACAGGAAGATCAGCGCGATCAGCAGCAGCAGCGAACCCAGCAGGGTGTAGAGGAAGAACTTGAAGGCCGCGTAGATCTGGTTGGGGCCGCCCCAGATGCCGATGATGAGGTACATCGGGATCAGCGTGGCTTCGAAGAAGACGTAGAACAGCAGGCCGTCGAGCGCGGAGAACACGCCGATCATGAGGCCGCTCAGGATCAGGAAGGCACCCATGTACTGGTTCACGCGGCTGGTGATGGCCTCCCAGCCCGCGATCACGACGATCACGTTGATGAAGGCGGTCAGCGGCACGAACCAGAAGGAGATGCCGTCCAGGCCCAGGTGGTAGTGCACATTGAAGCGCTCCATCCAGACCAGCTTCTCGACGAACTGCATCTCGGCCGTGCCGAGCGCAAAACCGGTGTACAGCGGCAGCGTGACGAGGAAGCTGGCAATCGCCCCCACCAGCGCGACCCAGCGCACGGTGCGCGCCTGGTCATCACGCCCAAGGACCAGCAGCAGGACGCCGAAAGCGATCGGCATCCAGATGGCAAGGCTCAACAAACCCATATTCTTGTTCTCCTTAGCGTGCGAGCCACGCGGCCAGCATGGGCCAGGTCACGAAATACGACATGAGCACCACGATGCCCAGGATCATGGCCAGGGCATAGTGGTAGAGGTAACCCGACTGGAACCAGCGCGCGACGCCGGCCACCCAGCCCACCACCTTCCAGGAACCGTTGACCAGGGTGCCGTCGATGACGGCCTGGTCGCCGCCCTTCCACAGGCCGACACCGAGCATGCGGGCACCGCGCGCCAGGATGTTCTCGTTGATCCAGTCCAGGTAGTACTTGTTCTCCAGCAGGGTGTAGACCGGCTGGAAGATGCGCTTGATCGCCGCCGGCAGGGCCGGGTTGACCATGTACATGTAATAGGACAGCGCCACACCGGCCAGCGCCAGCCAGAACGGCAGGGTGCTGAAGGCATGGCCTGCCATGGCCAGCGGGCCGTGGACGAGTTCGGCCAGCCTGGCCATGGCCGGGTGCGCAGCCGCATTGACGGTGATGGCGTCCTTGAGGAAGTCACCGAACAGCATGGGCATGAGCGTGAGGTAGCCGATCACCACCGAGGGGATGGCCAGCAGCACCAGGGGCACGGTGACGACCCAGGGCGACTCGTGCGGCTTGCCGTCGCCGTGGTCGTCGTGGTGGTGGTCGTCATGGTGCGCGTCGGGATTCTGGTCGTAGCGTTCCTTGCCGTGGAAGACCAGGAAGTACATGCGGAAGGAATAGAAGGCGGTGACGAAGACGCCGGCCAGCACTGCGAAATGGGCAAAACCCGCACCCGGCAGCGTGCTGAAGTGCACGGCCTCGATGATGCTGTCCTTGGAATAGAAACCGGCGAACAGGGGCGTGCCGATCAGGGCCAGCGAACCGAGCAGCGAGGTGATCCAGGTGATGGGCATGTACTTGCGCACGCCGCCCATCCAGCGGATGTCCTGGTTGTGGTGCATGCCGATGATGACCGAGCCCGCGCCGAGGAACAGCAGGGCCTTGAAAAAGGCGTGCGTCATCAGGTGGAAGACGGCGACCGAGTAGGCGGAAGCGCCGAGCGCCACCGTCATGTAACCCAGCTGCGAGAGCGTGGAATAGGCCACCACGCGTTTGATGTCGTTCTGGATGATGCCCAGGAAACCCATGAACAGGGCCGTGATGGCGCCGATGACCATGATGAAGCTCAGGGCCGTGTCGGACAGCTCGAACAGGGGCGACATGCGCGCCACCATGAAGATGCCGGCCGTCACCATGGTGGCGGCATGGATCAGCGCGGAGATGGGCGTGGGGCCTTCCATGGAGTCGGGCAGCCAGACGTGCAGCGGGAACTGGGCCGACTTGCCCATGGCGCCGATGAACAGGCAGATGCAGATCACGGTGATCAGCAGCCACTCGGTGCCGGGGAAGATCAGCTTGCCCAGGTCGCCGGACTTGGCGAAGACTTCGGTGTAGTTGAGCGAGCCGGCGTAGGCGGCGATCAGGCCGATGCCCAGGATGAAGCCGAAGTCACCCACACGGTTGAACAGGAAGGCCTTCATGTTGGCGAAGATGGCTGTCGGCTTGTTGAACCAGAAGCCGATCAGCAGGTAGGACACCAGGCCCACAGCCTCCCAGCCGAAGAAGAG
>CAUPQO010000143.1:0-8251 GCA_963513295.1 uncultured Hylemonella sp. | reverse complement strand
GGCCTTCGGCGTGGAAGTGCCCAGGCGCACGTCGGAGCGCAGGAGTGTGGCCAACAGTGTGTCAGGGCTGGCGCTGATATGGGCCGCGGTCAGCGCGCACAGGCTGTTGCGTGCAAAGACCTGCGGCGGCGCCCAGCCCCCGCGAGTCGCCAGGCGCTGCGGATGGTCGGTGTCGGCCGAGGCGAAGACCAAAGCGCCCTCGCCCTGCTCGATGCGCTGGCGCAGCAGGCCCGAGGCGCCGAAGGTCAGCGCGATCTTCTGGCCGCTGCGCGCCTCATGGTCGGCAGCGATGGTGCTCAGGGCCTCGCGCAGGCTGCCGGCCGCGTAGACCGGCAAGGGTGCGGCGGCCTGCTCAGTCACGGCACAAGCCGTGAGCGCCAGCGCGGCGGCGCCGAGCATGAACGCGATGCGCTTCATGTGGCACGGCCCGCTTTACTGACCGGCGTTGGGGAAGAAGAGCTGTTCGCCGCCGATCTTGTAGCCGGCAATGGCATTCTGGCCGACGGGCGAGACGACCCAGTCGACGAAGGCCTGCGCTTCCTTGAGCTTGACCTGCGGATGCCTGGCGGGGTTGACCACCATCACGCCATACTGGTTGAACAGGCGCTTGTCGCCCTCGACAAGGATGGCGAGATCGGCGCGGTTCTTGAAGTTGAGCCAGGTGGCGCGGTCGGCCAGCACATAGGCGCCGCTGCTGGAGGCGATGTTGAGCGCCGGGCCCATGCCGCAGCCGCATTCCTTGTAGCCGCTGCCCTTGGCCTCCAGGCCGGCCATCTTCCAGAAACGCAGTTCGGCGGCGTGCGTGCCGCTCTTGTCACCGCGCGAGATGAAAGCGCCATTGGCCGCGGCGATCTTCTTGAGCGCGGCCACGATGTCGCTGCCCTTGGTGGCCACCGGGTCGGCCTTGGGGCCGATCAGCACGAAGTCGTTGTACATGACGGCCTGGCGCTTGAGGCCGAAGCCTTCGGCGACGAACTTCTCTTCGGCCACCTGGTCGTGCACGAAGACCACGTCGGCATCACCGCGACGCGCCATGTCCAGCGCCTGGCCGGTGCCCAGGGCCACGACCTTGATGTCAATGCCGCTGGCCTTCTTGAACTCGGGCAGCAGGTAGGTGAACAGGCCCGACTGCTCGGTGGAGGTCGTGGACGACATCACGATGGTCTGGGCCGAGGTCGCCAGCGCAGCGACGGCCAGCGTGGCACCGAAGACGGCCTTGAGGACGGCGGATTTGAAGTGGTTCATACGAGTTCTCCTTTGACAAACAATGCAGCGGATGGGGAAACGGCCTGCAGCCGTGTCGCGTCGAAAAATTCCTGCACCGGCAGGTCGGCCAGCACACGGCCGAGCTCCAGGTAGATGACACGGGTGGCCAGGCGCTTGACCTGGCCCAGGTTGTGGCTGGCGAAGACCACGGTGACGGGCCGGCCCCCCGTGCCCGCGGCGACATCGGCGATGAGCTGCTCGACCTCGCGCTTGGCATGCGGGTCGAGGCTGGCCGTGGGTTCGTCCAGCAGCAGCACCTCAGGACTCAGGGCCCAGGCGCGTGCCAGGGCCAAACGCTGCTGCTGCCCGCCCGAGAGCGTGCGCGCCGGCTGGCCGGCCTGGAGCCGCAGGCCCACACGCTCCAATGCGAGCAGCGCGCGGATACGGGCCTCGCGCCAGGGCGTGCCGCGCAGCCACAGGGCCAGGGCCACGTTGTTCTGCGCCGTGGTGCGCAGCATGAAGGGGCGCTGGAACAGCATGGCCTGGCGCAGGCCGGGATCGGCCAGGCAATGGCCGGCCGTGGGCCGCAGCAGGCCGTGCAGGACACGCAGCAGCGTGCTCTTGCCGCTGCCGTTGGCGCCCAGCAGGGCCACGGACTCGCCGGGGGCGATGCTGAGGTTCACTTCGCGCAGGGCCTGCAGGGCGCCGAAGGACAGGCCGGTCGACTGCAACTCGAAGACGGGTGGGGCCGTGCGCTGCAAGGCAGCGCTCATGTCTTGCAGCGTGGTGCCACGGGTCGGCAACACGGCGCTCATGCTGCGGCCTCCACACCCAGGCTGAGGCCACGGCCGCTGCCTTCGACGCGCTCGCGCCAGCGGCGCACCAGGGCGATCAGGGTGTTGAGGCCCAGCACCACGCCCAGCAGGATGATGCCCAGCGCCAGCGCCAGCGGCAGGTCGCCCTTGCTGGTCTCCAGGGCGATGGCCGTGGTCATGACCCGCGTGAAGCCGTCGATGTTGCCGCCCACGATCATCACGGCGCCCACTTCGGAGATGGCACGGCCGAAGGAGGCCATGAGCATGGTGAGCAGGGCGTAGCGTTCGTCCCAGGCCAGCAGCAGGCCGCGCAGGCCGGTGCCCGCGCCTAGGGAGCGCAGCTGCTCGCCGTGCTGGACCTCGGCGTCCTCGATGACCTGGCGCGTGAGCGCGGTGGCCACGGGCAGCACCAGGATGGCCTGGGCCAGCACCATGGCCTCGAAGTTGAAAAGCCAGCCCAGGTGGCCCAGCGGGCCGGAGCGTGACAGCAGCAGGTAGACCACCAGGCCCACCACCACCGAGGGCACGGCCAGCATCGTGTTGAGCAGGGTGAGCACGGCATCGCGGCCCGTGAAGCGCGCCACCCCCAGCCAGGCCCCGAGCACCACGCCCAGCACGCAGGCGATGGCACAGGCCGTGGCGCTGACGCCCAGCGAACGGCCGACGATGGCCAGCAGGGCGGGGTCGAGGGAGGTGATGAGTTGCAGCGCTGTGCTCGCGCTTTCGGTGTAGGTCGACATAAACGAGAGTTGTTGTCGGGTATCGTATGGACTAGCCCAAAACCCCACCATATGAACTACCGTGCATAGGTTGCAGTTCCACTACACCTTCGTCCCGCAGGCCCAGCAGCAGCCCGGCCTGATCCGCAACCCCCTGCTGGACATGCTGCACGCAGTGCAGGAAAGCGGCTCGATCTCGGCCGCCGCCCGCCAGCTGGACCTGTCCTATCGCCACGTCTGGGGCGAGCTAAAGCGCTGGGAAAACGAGCTGGGCAACGAGCTGCTGATCTGGGAAAAAGGCCAGGCCGCGCGCCTGAGCGAGTTCGGCACCAAGCTGCTGTGGGCCGAGCGCCAGGCGCAGGCCCGCCTGTCACAGCAGATCGAGGCGCTGCGCGCCGACCTGGAGCGTGCCTATGCCGTCGCTTTCGACGACTCGGTGCACGTGCTCACGCTTTACGCCAGCCACGACGACGCCCTGAGCGCCTTGCGTGCCCACGCGGCACAGACGCAGCAACTGCACCTGGACGTGCGTTTCATGGGCAGCGTGGACGCGATCCGCGCGCTCAACGAGGGGCGTTGCGTGATGGCGGGCTTCCACACGCTGCAGCAGCCCGGTGCGGGCTCGCTGGCGGAGCAGACCTACAAGCCCCTGCTCAAGCCCGGCCTGCACAAGATCATCGGTTTCGCGCGGCGCAGCCAGGGGCTGATGGTGGCCAGGGGCAATCCGCTGGGCCTGCATGGCCTGCCGGACCTGATGCGCAGCGGGGTACGCTTCGTCAACCGCGCACTGGGCACGGGCACGCGTGTGCTGCTCGACGAGTTGCTCAGGCAGCAGGGCATCGCAGCCGGCCGCATCAAGGGTTACCGCCACACCGAGCCCTCGCACGCCGCGGTGGCGCAGGCGATCGCCGCCGGCCAGGCCGACGCGGGGCTGGGGATCGAGGCAGCAGCGCGCGCACGCGGCCTGGACTTCGTGCCCCTGGTCGAGGAGGACTACCACCTGGTCTGCCTGAAGTCGGCGCTGGACGAACCGGCGGTGCAGGCCCTGTGCAAGGTGCTGCAGGGCGAGGGCTGGTTGCAGCAGTTGCAGCAGCTGCCGGGCTACCAGCCCGCTGCCCAGCCAGGACAGGTGCTGGCCATGAGCCGTCTGCTGCCCTGGTGGAACTACAGGAAACCGAAGGACAAACCGGCCGGCAAGGCGCCTCAGACGGTGCAGGAGCGGAAACCGCTGAAGATGTCGTCGCGTCCGGGCAGGAAGTAGTTGCGGTACTTGGGCGACTTCATGCGCCGGCGCGTGGCCAGCGAGGCGCCGCGCAGCACCTTGTGGGTGCCGAACCAGGGCTCGGAATAGTCGCGGTAGGGGTCGGCCACGAAACCGGGGTAGCCGTAGAAGGTGCTGGCCGTCCATTCCCAGACCTCGCCCCAGCGGAAACCGCGCGCGGCAGCCTGGTGCGCCGCCAGCTCCCACTCGACCTCGGTGGGCAGGCGCCGGCCGGCCCAGCGGCACCAGGCGTCGGCCTCCCACCAGCTCACGTGCATCACGGGTGACCAGCCGGCCATGCGCACGGTCTGTCCGAACCAGCGCTGCAACACGGCCCCAAGGCCGCCGGGGCGCGCCACGCCGATCTGCTCGACATGGCGCGGCGCGCGCCGCCCTTCGCGCCGGACCTGGTCCTGCAGCCAGTCCCAGCCGGCCGGCAGCCAGAGCTCGGGCCGGTCGTAGCCGCCGTCGGCGACGAATTCAACGTACTGGGTCCAGTTCACGGGCTGGGCATCGATCTCGAACTCGGGCACGGCCACCTCGTGCGCCGGGCGTTCGTTGTCGAAGGTGAAACCGTCGCCCGCGTCCAGCCCCAGCCGCCAGCGGGTGGCCGGCAGCCACAGGGGCTCGCGCGTCAGGGCCGGTGCCGGCAAGGCCAGCTGCAGGCGCAGGCCCAGGGTCTGGGCCATGTAGACGAAGGCCTCGCCGTGCATGTCCTCGTGGAACAGGGCCAGGCGGTAGAAATAAAGGGCATCGTCCTCGTCCGGGGTCTTGGCCAGCAGCTCCAGGGTGGCTTCGAAGGTGGCCAGCAGGTAGGACTTGATGTCGCCCAGCGAGGGCAGTTCCAGCGCCCAGCGCCGGTCATGTGGCATGCGGCTGGAATCCCACCAGAAGTCGGCCTGGGGCAGCAGCGAGGCCAGGAGCGTGGCCTGAGGGTCGGCGCGCGGGCCCTGGTGGCGCTGCAGGTTGCGCCCGATCCAGCGCTCCTGGAACCAGCCCAGGTGGCCCAGTTCCCACAAGGGCGGGTTGAGCTCGGGCAGACAGGGCACCTGCATGCCCTGCATGCCCTGCACGCGCAGCGCCTGCTCGTACTGGTCGATCAGGAACAGGGTGTGGTTGCGCGCGTCCATGAGCGCCAGGGAGAGCAGGTCGCGGCCGGCGCGGCGCAGATCGGCACTGTCAAGGCGGGTGTAAGACGGAACCGGGAGTTCAAACGGCATGGGGCCATTATTCCGTCGACAAGTGTCGGTGTCGACCCAAAGATTCCAGCGTGACCGTAAGTATTAATACCAACAATGACTTACCCTGCGGGCCCCGTATTGGGCATGCTTGGCATTAAAATTGCGTACTGCTGGAGTGTTGACCTGAGCCTGTCGTCAGGTCCGAACTTTATGACAGCCCCAGAACCTCATCGCAGAACAACCCTCCCGGAGCGTGCATGAATGCCCTTCTCAAGTTTTCACAGCTGATCGACTGGATCAGTGACAAGTTCGGCAAGATCGCTGCTGTCGCCGTGCTGGCCGCCGCCCTGATTTCCGCTGGCAATGCCTTTGTGCGCTATGGCCTGGACATCAGCTCCAACGGCTGGCTTGAGATCCAGTGGTACATGTTTGCCGCCACCGTGATGCTGGGTGCGCCCCTGGTGCTCAAGCTCAACGAGCATGTGCGCGTGGATATCTTCTACGGCAAGCTCAAGAACCACGGCCCGGTCTTCGTGGACCTGTTCGGCCTGGTGGTCTTCCTGCTGCCGGTCATGGCCGTGCTGACCTGGTTCAGCTGGCCGCTGTTCGTGAAGATGTACCTGTCCGGCGAGATGTCGCAGAACGCCGGCGGCCTGATCCGCTGGCCCGCCATGCTGCTGCTGCCCCTGGGCTTTGGCTGGATGTTCCTGCAGGGCCTGAGCGAGATCATCAAGCGCGTGGCCTATCTGATGGGCCTGATCGAGATGGATCTGCATTACGAAAAGCCGGTGCAATAAGCACCATCTGCCGCCCCCATTACAAAGACTTCAGGAACGAAAAAATGCAGATGGAAAACTTCGCACCGATCATGTTCGCGGGCCTCGTGCTCGTCATGCTCATCGGCTTCCCCGTCGCCTTCTCGCTGGCGGCCCTGGGCCTGTTCAGCGGCTTCTTCGCCATCGAGATGGGCTGGTTCCCGGCCGAGTTCATGGCCAACCTGCCGCTCAACATGTTCGGCATTCTCAGCAACGACCTGCTGCTGGCCATCCCCTTTTTCACCTTCATGGGCGCCATCCTGGAGAAGTGCGGCCTGGCCGAGGACATGCTGGACTCCATGGGCCAGCTGTTCGGCCCGGTGCGCGGCGGCCTGGGTTACTCGGTCATCATCGTGGGCTTCATCCTGGGCGCCATCACGGGCACCGTGGCCGGCCAGGTGATCGCCATGGCGCTGATCTCCCTGCCGGTGATGATCCGCTACGGCTACAACATGCGCTACGCCACCGGCGTGCTGGCGGCCTCGGGCACCATCACGCAGCTGGTGCCGCCCTCGCTGGTGCTGATTGTGCTGGCCGACCAGCTGGGCAAGCCC
The DNA here is from genome assembly GCA_963513295.1 of uncultured Hylemonella sp. GTDB lineage: Bacteria > Pseudomonadota > Gammaproteobacteria > Burkholderiales > Burkholderiaceae_C > Hylemonella. The sequence continues at coordinate 1,700 of CAUPQO010000143.1, read as the reverse complement.
GTGGGCGACATGTACAAGGGCGCCTGGGGTCCCGCCCTCCTGCAGATCCTGATCTTCGCGCTCTACACCTTCGCCCTGAGCAGGATCAAGCCACACCATGTGCCCGGTGTGCCCAAGGAAGCCCGTACGCTCAACGGCTGGGCCCTGTGGGCCAAGTGCCTGCGCGGCATCATCCCCTCCGCTATCCTGATCTTTGCGGTGCTGGGCTCCATGGGCGGCCTGCCCGGCCTCGACCACGCCATTGCCACGCCAACCGAGGCCGGCGCCATGGGCGTGGTGGGGGCCCTGATCCTGGCGGCCATGCACAAGCGCCTGACCATGCCGCTGATCTGGGATGCCATGAAAGGCACCATGCGCCTGACGGCCATGGTGGTGTTCATCCTGATCGGCTCGCGCGTGTTTTCCATGGTGTTCCAGGGCGTGGATGGCGCCTTGTGGGTCGAGCACATGCTGTCCGGCCTGCCGGGCGGCCAGCTCGGATTCCTGATCGCAGTGAACGTCTTCGTCTTCTTCCTGGCCTTCTTCCTGGACTTCTTCGAGATCGCCTTCATCATCGTCCCGATGCTGGGCCCGGTGGCCGAGAAGATGGGCATCGACCTGATCTGGTTCGGCGTGCTGCTGTGCGTGAACATGCAGACCAGCTTCATGCACCCGCCCTTCGGCTTCGCGCTGTTCTACCTGCGCGGCATCGCCGACACGCTGTTCAAGGAAAAGCGCATCGACAAGCCGGTCAAGTCCAGCGACATCTACATGGGCTCCATCCCCTGGGTGATCATGCAGCTGATCCTGGTGGCCATCGTGATCTTCGTGCCCGAGACCGTCACCGCCTTCCTCGACAAGGTCGAGAAGATCGACCTCGACAAGGTCAATCTGGAACTGGTGATCGAGCCCGATGAAAACGGCGAGGCCGCGCCCACGGCCGAGGAAGCGGCCGACGCCAGCGCCGACGAAGACCAGAAGCGTCTTGAGCAGATGCTCAAGGACAGCAAGCAGTAAGAAGGCTGGTCAGCCCGGCCTGTTTCATGTACGAAGAACTGCTGCAAAGCCTGGGGCCGCCCGCCTTCCGCTTCACCCCGACCCAGGCCGGGCTTTCGAGCCCGGCCTTCACACGTTCTTTCAAGGTCCTGGCCACCGTCATCGTGACCGCAGGATCGGCCTGGCTAGCTTCGCTCTGGCAGGCGGGTGCGCTGGGCTCGGGCAGCAGCACGGGCCTGGTCTGGCTGATGTCCGCGCTGGCCCTGATGCTCTACACCTGGTGGCACATCATGAGCAGCCGCACGCGGCTGGACGCGACGGCACTGCACCAGACCTGGGTCTGGGACAAGAAGCTGGAGCTGCGTGAACTGGCCTACGGCAAGCTGATCCGCGTGCGCGGACTGGACTGGCTGATTGCGCCGCGCCTGTATGCGCGCACCCTGCTGGGCAAGTTCGCCGTCTTCTACGCGGCCGACCCGGTGCTGCTGGCCGACTTCGAACGCCTGGTGCGCGAGGTGGCCGAGTTCAGAAAACTTTGAACACTCCCAGGCTGCGCGCAGGACAGCTCATGCCCCGACCCCATTGCCCCCAATAAAAAACCGCGCCGAAGCGCGGTTTTTTATTGGGGCGGAAAGCCTTACAGCTTCTGCGCCTGCATGAAGCTGTCGAAGCGGGCTTCCGTGAAACGGAACCACTGGTTCTGGTCGCGGCGGAAGGCGGCGTAG
>CAUPQO010000142.1:0-8283 GCA_963513295.1 uncultured Hylemonella sp. | reverse complement strand
TGCGGCCCAGCAGGTCCAGGGCCTGGATGCCGTGTGTGCCCTCGTGGATCATGTTGAGCCGGTTGTCTCGCCAGTACTGCTCCACCGGGAAATCGCGGGTGTAGCCATAGCCGCCGTGGATCTGGATGGCCAGGGAATTGGCCTCCAGACACCATTCGCTGGGCCAACTCTTGGCGATGGGTGTCAACACCTCCAGCAGCAGGCGCGCCTCGTCGGCGGATTCAGGCCCACCCGTGTGCTGTTCGTCGACCAGACGGGCGCAATACAGCTGCAGGGCCAGCGAGCCTTCGCACCAGGACTTCTGGGCCAGCAGCATGCGCTTGATGTCGGCGTGTTCGATGATGCGGATCTGCGGTTTCGCCGCATCTTTTCCATCAGGCCCGATCGGACGGCCCTGGGGCCGGTTCTTCGCATACTCCAGGCTGGCCTGGTAACCGGCCATGCCCAGCATGGTGGCCGCCATGCCGATGCCGATGCGCGCCTCGTTCATCATGTGGAACATGCAGCGCAGGCCCTGGCCGGGCTGGCCCACGAGGTACCCGATCGCCCCACTCTCACCGCGCACGGGGTACTTGCCCTCGCCGAAGTTCAGCAGCGTGTTGGTGGTGCCGCGCCAGCCGCACTTGTGGTTCAGGCCAGCCAGCGCCACGTCATTGCGTTCGCCGGTCAGCTGCCCTTGCGTGTCGACCAGCTTCTTGGGCACGATGAACAGAGAAATGCCCCGTGTTCCGGGGATGGTCTTGCCGTCCGGGCCGGGGATCTTGGCCAGCACCAGATGGATGATGTTCTCGGTCAGCTCGTGTTCGCCGGCCGAGATCCACATCTTGTTGCCTTTGAGGCGGTAGCGCGGGCCCAGCGGATCATTCTCGTAGTCAGCCCCATCCGGCAGCGCGCGCGTGGCGATGTCGCTCAAGGACGAGCCCGCCTGCGGCTCGCTCAGGCACATGGTGCCGGAGAAGCGACCCGCGAACTCGTTCTTCGCGAAGACCTCTTTCTGCAGGTCCGTGCCGTGGACCATCAGCAGGTTGGCGTTGCCCGACGTCAACAGGCCCGAGCCGATGCTGATCGAGGCCATGGCGAAGAAGGAGTTGGCCGCTGCCTCCACCGTATAGGGCAGCTGCATGCCCCCGATTTCGTAATCCTGCGCCGCGCTGAGCATGCCCGAGGCCGCGTAGGCCTTCTGCGCCTCGTGGGTGACCTGCGGCAGGATGACCCGCTCGCCGTCAAAACGCGGCTCTTCGGTATCCACCGTGCGGTTGAAAGGCGCGTATTTCTCGCGTGCGATGCGCTCGCAGGTGTCGAGCACGGCGTCGAAGGTTTCGCGGTTGTGGTCGGCGAAACGTTCGCGCTCGTTCAGCGCATCGGCCGCGAGCCACTGGTAGAGAAGGAAGTCGAGGGTCTGCCGGTAGCTCATGGCGCGATGCGTCGGGTTTTACAGGACTTCGAAAACCCCGGCTGCGCCCATGCCGCCACCGATGCACATGGTGACCACCACACGCTTGGCGCCGCGGCGCTTGCCTTCGATCAGGGCGTGGCCGGTCAGGCGCTGGCCGCTCACGCCATAGGGATGGCCCACAGCGATGGCGCCGCCGTTGACGTTGAGGCGATCGGCCGGAATGCCCAGCTTGTCGCGGCAATAGAGCACCTGCACGGCGAAGGCTTCGTTGAGTTCCCATAGGTCGATGTCCGAGACTTTCAGGCCCAGACGCTTGAGCACCTTGGGCACGGCGAAGACGGGTCCGATGCCCATCTCGTCGGGCTCGCAGCCCGCCACGGCAAAACCCAGGAAACGACCCAGGGGCTTGAAGCCGCGCTTGCTGGCGAGTTCTTCGCTCATGAGCACGCAGGCGCCGGCGCCGTCGGAGAACTGGCTGGCATTGCCGGCCGAGATCACGCCGCCGGGCATGGCCGGCTTGATGCCGCTGATGCCCTCTTTCGTGGTGCCTTCGCGCAGGCCTTCGTCCGCGCTGATCGTGACCTTCCTGGTGATCAGGCCCAGGGTCTTGTCGGCCACGCCGGCCGTCACCGTGATGGGCGCGATCTCGGCGTTGAACAGGCCGGCGGCCTGGGCCGCGCAGGCCTTCTGCTGGCTGGCGGCACCGTATTCGTCCATCACGTCACGGCCGATGTTGTAGCGCTTGGCCACCTGCTCGGCGGTCTGCAGCATGTTCCAGTAGATCTCGGGCTTGGCCTTGAGCAGGGCCGGGTCGGTGATCATGTGGCGGTTGGCTTCGTTCTGCACGCAGGAGATGCTCTCCACGCCGCCAGCCACATACACATCCCCCTCGCCGGCGATGATGCGTTGCGCTGCCATGGCAATGGTCTGCAGGCCCGAGGAACAGAAGCGGTTGATGGTCACGCCGGACACGGTGACCGGGCAGCCGGCAGCCAGGGCGATCTGGCGCGCGATGTTGGAGCCGGTGGCGCCCTCGGGCGTGGCACAGCCCATGAGCACGTCCTCCACCTCGGCGGCGTCGATGCCGGCGCGCTGGATGGCATGCTGCACGGCGTGGCCGCCCAGGGTGGCGCCGTGGGTCATGTTGAAAGCGCCCTTCCAGCTCTTGGCCAGGGGGGTGCGTGCGGTGGAAACGATAACGGCGTTGGTCATTTCAAATTCTCCTGAATGCGGCTCAGCCGTTGAAGCTCTTGCCTTCGGCGACCAGGCGCGCCAAGAGGGGCGCGGGTTGCCAGAATTGGGCGTCGTCGAGCGGGTTCTGGGCAAAACGCTGCATGCTCTGGGCGACGTTGAACAGGCCCACGGTGTCGGCGTATTGCATGGGGCCACCGCGGTGGATGGGGAAGCCGTAACCCGTCAGGTAGACCATGTCGATGTCACTGGCGCGCGAGGCAATGCCTTCTTCCAGGATGTGCGCCCCCTCGTTGGCCAGGGCGTAGACCAGGCGTTGCACGATTTCCTCGTCAGAGATCTTGCGCGGTGTGATGCCCATGTCCTTGCGGTGCTTCTCGATCATCTCCACCACCAGGGCGCTGGGGATGGCGTCGCGCTTGCCGGGCTTGTAGTCGTACCAGCCGGCGCCGGTCTTCTGGCCATAACGGCCCAGCTCGCACAGCAGGTCGGCCGTCTTGCTGTACTTCATGTTCGGCTTTTCCACATAACGACGCTTGCGGATGGCCCAGCCGATGTCGTTGCCAGCCAGGTCGCCCATGCGGAAGGGGCCCATGGCGAAGCCGAATTTCTCGACCGCCTTGTCGACCTGCTCCGGCGTGGCGCCCTCCTCGATCAGGAAACCGGCCTGGCGGCTGTACTGCTCGATCATGCGGTTGCCGATGAAACCGTCGCAGACGCCCGAGACCACGGCGGTCTTCTTGATGGTCTTGGCCACGGCCATCACGGTGGCCAGCACGTCCTTGGCGGTCTTGGCGCCACGGATCACTTCCAGTAACTTCATGACGTTGGCCGGGCTGAAGAAATGCAGGCCCACCACGTCCTGCGGACGCTTGGTGAAGGATGCGATCTTGTTGACATCCAGCGTCGAGGTGTTGGAAGCCAGGATGGCGCCGGGTTTCATCACCTCGTCCAGCTTCTTGAACACGGACTCCTTGACGCCCATCTCCTCGAACACGGCCTCGATCACGAGGTCGGCGTCCTTCAGGTCCGCATAGTCCAGCGTGGTCGACAGCAGCGCCATGCGCTGCTCGTATTTGTCCTGCTTGAGCTTGCCTTTGCCGACCTGGGCTTCGTAGTTCTTGCGGATGGTGGCGATGCCGCGGTCCAGCGCCTCCTGCTTCATCTCCAGCATCTTCACGGGAATGCCGGCGTTCAGGAAGTTCATGGTGATGCCACCACCCATGGTTCCGGCGCCGATGACGGCGACCGACTGGATGGCGCGCTTCGGGGTGTCTTCCGGCACGTCCGGGATCTTGGAGGCGGCGCGTTCGGCCGCGAAGATGTGGCGCAGCGCGCGGCACTCGGGCGTCCACATCAGGTTGATGAAGAGTTCACGCTCGTAGGCCACGCCCTCGTCAAACTTCTTTTTGGTGGCGGCTTCGACGGCATCCACACACTTGAGCGGCGCCGGGAAGTTCCTGCTCATGCCGCCCACCATATTGCGGGCGAACTGGAAGTAGGCGTCGCCTTGCGGGTGCTGGGCCTTGAGGTAACGCACCAGCGGCAGCGGGCGAACGTCGGCCTTCTCGCGTGCAAGGGCGATGGCTTCGTCCATCAGGGTTTCGTTCGACGTGGCCAGCTTGTCGAACAGCTTCTGGCCCGGCAACTGGGCCAGCATCTCGCTGGGGACGGGCTCACCGCTGACGATCATGTTCAGGGCAGCCTCCACGCCCAGGGCGCGCGGCAGGCGCTGCGTGCCGCCAGCACCGGGAATGAGCCCGAGTTTCACTTCGGGCAGCGCGACCTTGCAGCCGGGGGCCGCGATTCGGTAGTGGCAGCCCAGGGGCAGTTCCAGGCCGCCGCCCATGGCGATGGTGTGCATGGCGGCGACCACGGGTTTGGCCGAATTCTCCACGGCCAGGATGACGCTCAGCAGATTGGGTTCCTGCAGCGCCTTGGGCGTGCCGAATTCCTTGATGTCGGCACCGCCCGAGAAAGCCTTGCCGGCGCCGGTGATGACGATGGCCTTGACCTTGCCATCGGCATTGGCCTTGGCCAGCGCCTCGGTGATGCCCTTGCGGGTTTCGTAGCCCAAGCCGTTGACGGGCGGGTTGTTCAGCGTGATCACGGCGACGTCGCCATGCACCTTGTATTCAGCGCTCATGCTTGCGTTCCTCGGGTGGTTCGGAAAATAGAACGATCGTTCGATTTTTGATTGTAGAAGGTTTATGTTGCGATGCAACGAGGGTTTGTCACGGCTGGGACAAACCCCCTGGAAACCTCCGCCAGGAAGGCTCAGACTTCGAGCCACTCCTTGCGGGTATAGCTGTCGTTGCGCAACGCTTCGGGGGTGCCCTCGAAGACGATGCTGCCATGTCCCATGACCAGGGTGCGGTCGGAGATGGCCATGGCGATGGTGAGCTTCTGCTCGATCAGCAGCACCGAGATGCCGCGATCCTTGAGCGTCTTCAGGTACTGCCCCACCAGTTCCACGATCTTGGGCGCCAGGCCCTCGGTCGGCTCGTCGATGATGATGAGGTCCGGGTCGCCCATGAGGGTGCGGCACAGGGTCAGCATCTGCTGTTCGCCACCCGAGAGCACGCCGGCCTCGGTGTGCTGGCGCTCCTTGAGGCGAGGGAACATGGCGTACATGTCGTCGAAGCTCCAGCGGCTCTTGCGCCCCTTGCCCTTCTCGCCCAGCATCAGGTTCTGATGCACGGTCAAGTCGGGGAAAATGTCGCGGTTCTCGGGCACGTAGCCTATGCCCAGATGCGCGATCTGGAAGGCCTTGCGGCCCTGGATCTCCTCGCCCCGCCATTTGACGCTGCCCGCGCAGTCCACAAGGCCCATGACGGCTTTGGCCGTGGTCGAACGGCCCGAACCGTTGCGCCCCAGCAATGCCACGATCTCACCGGGCTGCACCTCGAAATGCACGCCGTGCAGCACATGGCTCTTGCCGTAGAAGGCGTGCAGGCTCTCAACTTTCAACAAAGCAGTCATCTCAATGCCCCCCCGCCTGCGAATCGGCCACGGGCGAGCCCAGATAGGCTTCCTGCACGCGCGCATTGGAGCGCACCGCCTCCGGCGTGTCGAAGGCCAGCAACTCGCCGTAGACCACCACGGCGATCTTGTCGGCCAGGCCGAAGACCACGCCCATGTCATGTTCCACGGTCAGCAGGGTCTTGCCCTCGGTGACCTCGCGGATCAGCTTGATGAAACGTGTGGTCTCGCTCTTGCTCATGCCGGCGGTGGGCTCGTCCAGCAGGATCACGCTGGCGCCGCCGGCGATGGTGACGCCGATCTCCAGCGCGCGCTGCTCGGCATAGGTCAGGTTCATGGCCAGGATGTCGCGCTTCTTGTCCAGCCGGATCATCTCCAGCAGTTCCTCGGTGCGATCGTTGGCATCCTCCAGATCGGCCAGGAACTTGAAGAAGGTGTAGCGGTAGCCCAGGCTCCAGAGCACGGCGCAGCGCAGGTTCTCGAACACGCTGAGCTTGGGAAAGATGTTGGTGATCTGGAAACTGCGCGCCAGGCCCATGCGGTTGATCTCATAGGGCTTCATGCCGTCGATGCGCTTGCCGTGCAGCAGCACTTCACCGCTGCTCGGGCCGAAGCGCCCGCTGATGAGGTTGAACAGCGTGGACTTGCCGGCACCGTTGGGGCCGATCACGGCCACGCGCTCGCCGGCCTGCACCGCCAGGTCAACACCCCGGATGATCTCCGTCTTGCCAAAACTCTTGCGCAAATCCTTGAGCTCCAGTGCGGGCGTTTTCATGTCCGTGGCCCCGCTCATAGCGCTTCCCTCCGCTTGATTTCCTTCTCGATGTCTTCCTGGATGACGCCCCATTCGTGCACGTAATGGCGGCGGCACAACTCGAACAGGCCCAGCCCCGTCAGCAACACGAAAACACCACCGAACCAGTCGTCGAGGCTGTGCGCGTTGAGCGGAATGCCGATGAAACGCAGTTCCGGCCCCATGGTGAGATTGAGCTGCAGGTGGTAGACCATCTCGATCAGCACGGCCGCCCCCAGCAAGAGCACCAGGGCCGAGATGGCCAGGCCCAGGTAACTGACCCAGAGCTTGCGCAGGAAACCGAAGCTGGCCACGCGCAGGTTCATCATGATCAGGCTGGCGATGCCGCCCGGCGCGTACATCACCATGAAGAGGAAAATCAGGCCCAGGTAGAGCAGCCAGGCCTTGGTGATTTCGGACAGCAGCACCGAAGCCAGCACCATCAGCACACCACCGATGATGGGCCCGAAGAAGAAGGTCGCGCCGCCCAGGAAGGTGAACAGCAGGTAGGCCCCCGAGCGGATGCCGCTCACCACCTCGGCCGTGACGATCTCGAACAGGATGCTGCCCAGGCCGCCCGCAATGCCGGCGAAGAAACCCGAGATGATGAAGGCCATGTAGCGCACACGCTGGGTGCTGTAGCCGATGAACTCCACCCGTTCGGGGTTGTCGCGCACGGCATTGAGGATACGGCCCAGCGGTGTGCGCGTGAAGGCGAACATCAGCGCCACGCAAACGAAGGTGTAGACCGCGATCAGGTAGTAGACCTGGGTGCCCGGACCGAAGCTGATGCCGAAAAAGGGCTGGCCCGTCACCCGGTTGCCCGAGACACCTGCCTCGCCACCGAAGAACTCGGAGAACATCAGCGACATGGCGAACACCAGCTCGGCCAGGCCCAGCGTGATCATCGCAAAGGGCGTACCGGCCTTGCGGGTGGTGACATAACCGAAGAGCACGGCAAAGCCCATGCCGGCCAGGCCGCCGATGACGGGCAAGAGGCTCACGGGGATGGGCAGGCTGCCCTTGGTCACCATGTTCAGCGCGTGGATCGCCACGTAGGAGCCCAGGCCCGAATAGACCGCATGGCCGAAGCTGAGCATGCCGCCTTGCCCCAGCAGCATGTTGTAGGACAGGCAGGCGATGATGGCAATGCCCATCTGCGAGAGCATGGTCACCGACAGGCCGCTGGTGAAGACCTTGGGCGCAAAGAACAAGAGCAGGCCGAAGAAGCCCCAGATGATCCAGCGACCGACGTTATAGGGTTTGAATTCGTAGTAGTGCTTGGCCATGATGTCACTCGTCCCGTGTACCCAGCAGCCCCTTGGGCCGGAAGATCAGGATCAGGACCAGGAAGAGATAAGGCAGGATGGGGGCCACCTGCGAGAGCGTGAGCTTGAGCACGGAGTTGTTGCGCGCCGCCGCGCCGAGTTCCCAGCCCAGCTGCTGCGCCAGCGTGAGGAAGGAATAGTCGAAAGCGACGGCAAAGGTCTGGATCACGCCGATCAGCACCGAGGCCAGGAAGGCGCCCGAGAGCGAGCCCAGGCCGCCCACGACCACCACCACGAAGATCACGGAGCCGACCGTGGCCGCCATGGCCGGCTCGGTCACGAAGGTACTGCCGCCGATCACGCCGCCCAGGCCGGCCAGCGCGGCACCGGCGCCGAAAACCAGCATGAAAACCCGCGGCACGTTGTGGCCCAGGGCCTCCACCATCTCCGGATGGGTCAGCGCCGCCTGGATCACCATGCCGATGCGGCTGCGCGTGAGCATCAGCCACAGCGCCACCAGCATGAACAGCGCCACCAGCATCATGAAACCGCGGGTGGCCGGAAAGGGTGAACAGGCGGCCGCCGCACAGAGTTCGGCGGGCGCCACGCCCCAGATCAGGCTCAGGCCGGCTTCGGCCTGGTTCACCAGGGTG
>CAUPQO010000141.1:0-8330 GCA_963513295.1 uncultured Hylemonella sp. | reverse complement strand
TGCGCATCCTGAGTTCAGGTCGTACCCATACCGACGCATATAGGAGTCATTCCATGGATATGAACCGGAGACATTTCTTCCGGGTAAGCGGCGCAGGACTGGTTGGCTCCAGCCTCGTCGCATTGGGCTTTTCGCCCACGGCCGCCCTGGCCCAGACCCGCAGCTTCAAGCTGTCGCAGACCACGGAGACGCGCAGCACCTGCCCCTACTGCTCGGTCAGCTGCGGCGTCATCATGTACACGCTGGGCGACAACGCCAAGAACAACAAGCCGGCGCTGGTGCACGTCGAGGGTGATCCGGACCACCCCGTCAACCGTGGCACGCTGTGCCCCAAGGGTGCCGGCCTGGCCGACATGATCAACAGCCCGAACCGCCTCAAGTACCCCGAGGTGCGCGAGGCCGGCAGCAAGGAATGGAAGCGGATCTCCTGGGACGAGGCCCTGACCCGCGTGGCCAAGCACATGAAGGCCGACCGCGACAAGAACTTCATCGCCAAGAACGACAAGGGCGTCACGGTCAACCGCTGGAACACCACGGGCATGCTGGTCTCCAGCGCCTCCAGCAACGAAGCCGGTTATCTCTCCGTGAAGATGTTGCGTGCCATGGGGGTGGTTGCCCTCGATACACAGGCACGAATATGACACGCGCCGACGGTGTCCAGTCTGGGCCCGACTTTCGGCAGAGGAGCGATGACCAACTCCTGGAACGATATCAAGAACGCTGACCTCGTCCTCATCATGGGTGGCAATGCCGCCGAAGCCCACCCCTGCGGCTTCAAGTGGGTGACCGAAGCCATGCAGCATCGCAAGGCAAAGCTGGTGGTGGTGGATCCGCGTTTCACACGCTCGGCCGCCGTGGCCGACGTGTACGCGCCTATCCGAACGGGCAGCGATATCGCCTTCCTGGGGGGTGTCATCAACTACATGATCAGCAACAACAAGGTGCACATGGAGTACGTCAAGTCGTACACCAATGCGCCTTTCCTGGTCAACAAGGACTTCAAGTTCGACAACGGTCTCTTCAGCGGCTACGACGAAAGCAAGCGCGCCTACCCGGACAAGTCCACCTGGCAGTACGTCATCGGCAAGGATGGCTATGCGCAGGTCGACGAGACCCTGCAGTCGCCCCACTGCGTCTGGCAGCTGATGAAGAAGCACTATGCGCGCTACACCCCGGAGATGGTGAACAAGGTCTGCGGCACGCCGAAGGAAGCCTTCCTTCAGATTGCCGAGATGATCGCCGGCACCCACACCCCGGACCGCGTGATGACCATCCTCTACGCGCTGGGCTGGACACAGCACTCCGTGGGCTCGCAGATGATCCGCACCATGGCCATGATCCAGCTCTTGCTGGGCAATATGGGCCGGGCCGGCGGCGGCGTCAACGCGCTGCGCGGACACGCCAACGTGCAGGGCATCACCGACATGTGCGCCTACTCCGAAGTGCTGCCGGGTTACCTCGGCGCGCCGATGGACAGCGACGACACGCACGAGAAGTACCTCGCCGCCCGCACGCCCAAGGCCCTGCGCCCGGGGTCGATGAACTTCGGCCAGAACTTCCCCAAGTGGTCCATCAGCCAGCGCAAGGCCTGGTTCGGTGATGCTGCCACCAAGGAGAACGACTTCGCCTACGACTGGCTGCCCAAGCGTGACGGCGCCTACGACGTGTTGTCCATCTTCGAGCGCATGTTCCAGGGGAAGATGAACGGTTTCATCTGCCAGGGCTTCAACCCCATCGCGGCCGTGCCCAACAAGAAGAAACTGGGCACCGCGCTGGCCAAGCTCAAGTACCTGGTCATCATGGATCCGTTGCAGACCGAAACGGCCGATTTCTGGAAGAACTACGGCGAGCTCAACAACGTGGACTCGTCCACCATCCAGACCGAGGTGTTCCGCCTGCCGGCCTCCTGTTTTGCGGAAGATCCGGGCTCCTTCACCAACTCCAGCCGCAACGTGCAGTGGCACGGCCGGGCCATCGACCCTCCGGGCGAGGCCAGGACCGACCGCGAGATCATGTCCAGCCTGTTCGTGAAGCTGCGCGGCATGTACGCCAAGGAGGGGGGCGCCTTCCCCGACGCCATCAAGGCGCTGACCTGGAACTACGGCAACCCGGGCAACCCGGCGCCGGAAGAGGTGCTGCGCGAGATCAACGGCCGTGCCCTGGCCGACCTGGTCGCGCCGCCCGATCCCAAGAACCCCAAGGCCCCGCCTGTTTTCCAGGCCAAGGCCGGCGAACAGCTGCCGGGTTTCGGTGTGCTGCGTGACGACGGCTCCACCGCCTGCGGCAACTGGATCTACTCCGGTGTCTGGTCGCAGGCCGGCAACAACTCGGCGCGGCGCGACACGTCCGATCCTTCAGGTCTGGGCGTGTACCAGAACTGGGGCTTCTCGTGGCCGGCCAACCGCCGCATCCTCTACAACCGCGCGGCGGCTTCTCCCGACGGCAAACCCTGGGATGCCTCGCGGCGCCAGATTGCCTGGAACGGCAAGGCCTGGGCCGGAACCGACGTGCCGGACATCAATCCGGCGCTCGGCCCCGATACCGGTGCCGGTCCTTTCATCATGACCCCCGAAGGCGTGGCGCGCCTGTTCGCCATCGGGCTCATGGCCGAGGGCCCGCTGCCCGAGCACTACGAGCCCTTCGAGACCCCGCTGGGTGCCAACCCCATGAACACCAACCCCAAGGCCATCAGCAATCCGGCGGCGCGGGTCTACAAGGGTGACATGGAGCAGTTCGGCAAGGCGGCCGAGTTCCCCTATGCGGCCACCACCTACCGCCTCACCGAGCACCTGCACTACTGGACCAAGAATTCGCGCGCGAATTCCATCGTCCAGCCGCAGCAGTTCGTCGAGATCGGCGAGGACCTGGCGAAGGAAAAGGGCATCAGGAACGGCGACACGGTCAAGGTCAGCTCCAACCGGGGCCAGATCAAGGCCAGCGTCGTGGTGACCAAGCGCATCAAGGGCCTGGAGTGCAACGGCAAGAAAGTCCACACGGTCGGCATCCCGATCCACTGGGGCTTCATCGGCGTGGCGCAGAACGGCTATCTCTCCAACACGCTCACCCCCTACGTGGGGGACGCGAACTCGCAGACACCGGAGTTCAAGTCCTTCCTGGTGAACATCGAGAAAGCGTGAGGAAGCCATGACCATGCAATCATCTCTCGACATCGTGGCGCGCTCCGCCACCACCACCCCGTCCGCCTCCGTGCGGCAGGGTGTGGAAGTGGCCAAGCTGATCGACGAATCCAAGTGCATAGGCTGCAAGGCCTGCCAGGTGGCCTGCAGCCAGTGGAACGAACTGTCCGACGACATCGGCACCAACGTGGGCGTCTACGACAACCCCTCCGACCTGACCGACAAGTCCTGGACGCTGATGCGCTTCACCGAGGTGGAAAACGACACCCGTGGCGTGATGGAGTGGCTGATCCGCAAGGACGGCTGCATGCACTGTGCCGATCCGGGCTGCCTCAAGGCCTGCCCCTCGCCCGGCGCCATCATCCAGTACGCCAACGGCATCGTCGACTTCAAACAGGAAGCCTGCATCGGCTGCGGCAACTGCGTCACCGGCTGCCCCTTCGACATCCCCCGGATCTCGAAGAAGGACAACAAGGCCTACAAGTGCACGCTGTGCTCGGACCGCGTCGGCGTGGGCCTGGAGCCGGCCTGCGTCAAGACCTGCCCGACCGGCGCCATCGTCTTCGGCAAGAAGGAAGACATGGTGGCCTACGGTGAAAAGCGCACCGGTGAACTGAAGGAGCGCGGCTTCCAGAACGCGGGCCTGTACAACCCGGCCGGCGTCGGCGGCACGCACGTCATGTACGTGCTCAAGCATGCCGACACGCCCGAGAAGTACGCCGGCCTGCCCAGCAACCCGACCATCAGTCCGCTGGTGTCGCTGTGGAAGGGCACGCTCAAGCCCCTGGCCATGTTCGCCATGATCGGTGCCGTCGTGGGGGGGTTCTTCCACTACATGAAGGTCGGCCCGATTGAAGAGAAAGAAGCCGACAAGGAAAACGCCTGAGGAGATCATGATGAAAACATCCCCCAATGAACTTCGGCGTTACGACGACAACACCCGCATGAACCACTGGGCCATTGCCTTGTTGTTCTTCGCGGCTGGCCTGTCCGGCCTGGCCTTCTTCCACCCGTCCCTGTTCTTCCTCTCCAACCTGTTCGGCGGCGGCACCTGGAGCCGCATCCTGCACCCCTACCTGGGTGTGGCGATGTTCCTGTGCTTCCTCGGCCTGTACGTGCGGCTCTGGCGTGAAAACGTCATGAACGCCCAGGACAAGGCCTGGCTTGACAAGGCCGGCGAGATGTTCAAGGGCCACAAGGAAGGCATGCCGCCCGTGGGCAAGTACAACGCCGGGCAGAAGCTGGTGTTCTGGCTCATGAGCATCAGCCTGCTGGTCCTGCTGGCGACCGGTGTCCTGTTCTGGCACGCCTGGTTCCCGGACCTGCCCATCCTGGTCCGTCGCATCGGTGTCCTGCTGCATGCCTTCTCGGCCGTGGTGCTGGTGCTCACCGTCATCGTGCACGTCTACGCCGCCATCTGGGTCAAGGGCACCACGCGCGCCATGACCCGCGGCACCGTCACGCCGGGCTGGGCCCGCATGAACCATCCGCTCTGGTACGAGGAGATGAAGCGCAAGTAGGCCTTCGTCTCTGAACCCACGGGTGGCACGGCGGCTGTGCCACCCGTTTTTCTGCAAAGTCTTTGATGTCCACTGCCAGTCCCGTCAAGTTCCTCAGTCCCGAAGAGATCGCCGCGCGTGATGTCGGCGAAGCCGCACACCTCAAGTTCCCCGAGCTGGCCTTCGTTTTCCGGGATCGCGCGCTGCGCCTGCGCCAGCTGGCGGCCGGCCATCCCATGCGCGACTACCTGGTCTTCATGGCCGAGGTGGCCGACGCCCAGCACACCGTGCTGGCTGCGTCGCGCACCATGCACCTGCCCACGCAGGACTTCCTGGGGGATGCCGCGCGGGCGGGCCAGCCACCGCTGGAGTTTCCCCGCTGGACCCTGCACGAGGAATGGCGCGAAGATCTGCGGGAGCTGCTGGCCGCGCTGGCGCCGCGCATCGCACAGACACCGGCCCTAGCCGTGCTGCAGGGCTTGCAGACCAGCGAGCCCGTGCACCTTAACCAGCAGGCCGAGCGCCTGCTCAGCGGTGTGATGCTGGGCCTGGATCTGGCGGCCGCTCCGCTGATCGGTGCGGCGCTGCAGGTCTACTGGACCCGTCTGGTCCACCGTACCCAATCCGCTTTCCCCGACCTGGCTTTCGGCCCCATCCTGGACCACGCCACGGTCTGTCCCTGCTGCGGCAGCCAGCCCGTGGCCAGCGTGGCGCGCATCGGTGGTGACGATGCCTGCGCCCGCTACCTGCACTGCGCGCTGTGCCAGACCGAATGGAACATGGTGCGCATCAAGTGCAGCCACTGCGAGAGCACGCGGGACATCACCTACCAGGCGCTCGAACCCGCCGAGGGCACCGAGCAGCCTACCTACCTCGTGCCCAGAGGCGCCGTGCGCGCCGAATGCTGCGGGGACTGTGGCCACTACCTCAAGATCGTCGACATGGGCAAGGACGCGCACGTGGACCCGGTGGTCGACGACTTGGCCACGGTCACGCTGGACCTGCTGGTCAGCGAGACCGGCCAACTGCGCCACGGTGTCAATTACATGCTCTTGTGGGGCGAGCCGGCCGAGGACTCGCTAGCCCTCGAACACTCACACGCGGGAGCGCCCTGATGGGATCGTCCGACGGATCCATGGTTCATGGTCCGAAGGCGATGCTCAGCAAGCTCCCTTCCGTCGACCGTCTGATCAAGCACCCGGCCAGCCAGGCCCTGGTGGCTGTGCATGGCGCCGTGCTCGTCACCGAGCAGGCGCGTGTGCTGCTGGCCGAACTGCGCCAGACCCTCCTGGGTGAGAGCCCACCGGCCAGCGTGCCCGACGAAGCCGGCCTCGTGCCCGTCCTGGCCGCGCGTTGCGTGCAACGCCTGGCCCCGCGCATGCGGCGCGTGCTCAATCTCACCGGCACCGTCATCCACACCAACCTGGGCCGCGCGGTGCTGCCGCAGGCGGCGGTCGATCACATCGCGGCCATGATGGCCGGCCCCAACAACCTCGAATACGACCTGGCCAGCGGCAGCCGGGGCGACCGCGACAGCATCGTCGAAGGCCTGCTGTGCGAGATCACCGGCGCCGAGGCGGCCACCGTCGTCAACAACAACGCCGCCGCCGTGCTGCTGACC
Organism: uncultured Hylemonella sp.; assembly: GCA_963513295.1. Taxonomy (GTDB): domain Bacteria; phylum Pseudomonadota; class Gammaproteobacteria; order Burkholderiales; family Burkholderiaceae_C; genus Hylemonella. The sequence continues at coordinate 2,073 of CAUPQO010000141.1, read as the reverse complement.
ATCGCCGCCCTGGCGAGGGATCGCGAGGTGGTGGTCTCGCGCGGCGAGCTGGTCGAGATCGGTGGCGCCTTCCGCATGCCCGATGTCATGGCCAGCGCCGGCGCCAGGATGGTGGAAGTGGGCACCACCAACCGCACCCACCTGGCCGACTACGAGCGCGCCATCACCCCCGCCACCGCGTTGCTCATGAAGGTGCACACCAGCAACTACGCCGTGCAGGGTTTCACCTCCGCCGTGTCCGAGGCCGAGCTCGCCCCGCTGGCCAAGGCCAGGGGTGTGCTGCTCGCCACGGATCTGGGCAGCGGCTCGCTGATCGACATGGACCAATACGGCCTGCCCAGGGAACCCACCCCGCAGCAGATGCTGGCCGCCGGTTGCGACGTGGTCACCTTCTCCGGCGACAAGCTGCTGGGCGGCCCGCAGGCCGGGCTCATCGTCGGCAGCAAAGAGGCGATCACACGCATCCGCAAGTTCCCCATGAAGCGGGCGCTGCGTCTCTCCAAGCTGCCGCTGGCCGCGCTCGAAGCCACGCTCACGCTCTACCTGCAGCCCGACTTGCTGACGCGCGATCTGCCCACGCTGCGCTGGCTCACCCGGCCACGCGAAGTCGTCGCCGCCACCGCGCAGAGCCTGCTGGCCCCGTTCCAGCAGTCCCTCGCGCCCCGCTACAGCGTGCAGGTGGTGGAGCTCAGCAGCCAGATCGGTTCCGGCTCCCTGCCCGTGGACCGCCTGCCGTCCGCCGGCCTGGCCATCGCCCCCGTGCTCAGCGGCAAGCGCGGCGCCGGCACCGCGCTCGATGCCCTGGCCACCGCCCTGCGCGGCCTGCCCCTGCCCATCATCGGCCGCATCGGCGACGACCGCCTGCTGCTCGACTGCCGTTGCCTCGATGACATGGCCCCCGTGCTGGCCCAACTGCCCTACCTGAGAGCCGTGTTCGCATGATCATCGGCACCGCAGGCCACATCGACCACGGCAAGACCGCCCTGGTGCAGGCGCTCACCGGCATCAACGCCGACCGCCTGCCCGAGGAGAAAAAACGCGGCATCACCATCGAGCTGGGCTACGCCAGCCTGAGCACGCCCGACGGCCAGGTGATTTCCTTCATCGACGTGCCGGGCCACGAGAAGCTGGTGCGCACCATGGTGGCCGGCGCCAGCGGCGTCGACTACGCGCTGCTGCTGATCGCCGCGGACGACGGTGTCATGCCCCAGACCGTGGAGCACGCCGCCATCCTCGGCCTGCTGGGCATCACGCAGGGCGCCGTGCTCATCACCAAGATCGACCGCGCCACGCCGCAGCAGATCGACGAGCGCAAGACCCAGGCGCGCACCCTGCTGGCGGCGCACGGCCTGGACGGGTATGACGTGCTGGCCGTCTCCGCCCACCGCGGCGACGGTTTGGCCGAGCTCAAGGAACATCTCCACGCCACGGCCCGCCAGCTGCAGGGCAGGGCGGTGGAGGGCCACGGCTTGCGTATGGGCCTGGACCGCGTGTTCACCCTGGACGGCATCGGCACCGTGGTGGCCGGCAGCATCGCCGCCGGCCAGGTCAGCGTGGGTGACAGCCTGTGCCTCGCGCACGATCCCGCCGCCCTGTACCGCGTGCGCAGCCTGCACAGCCACAACGAGAGCCTGCAGCAGGCCCGAGCCGGCATGCGTTGCGCCATTGGCCTCGTCGGCCTGGAGCGTAGCAAGGTCGAGCGCGGCATGACCCTGTGTGATCCGGCCATCGCCCAGAGCAGCCAGCGCATCGACGTCTGGCTGCAGCTCGCCCCCACCGAAGACAAGGTGCTGCGCTCCGGCACCCTGGTGCACCTGCACGCCGGTACGCAGGACCTCATGGCCACCGTGGCCGTGCTGGGGCAGGCCAGCATCGCGCCCGGTGAAGCCGGGCCCGCGCAACTGGTGCTGCAACAGCCCGCGCACCTGTGGTGGGGTGATCGCTTCGTGCTGCGTGATGCCTCGGCGCGTCGCACCGTCGGCGGTGGTTGCGTGCTCGATGCGCAGGGCCTGGCCCGCTACCGCCAGACGCCCGAACGCCTGGCCTGTCTGCAAAGCCAGCGCCACATGGATG
>CAUPQO010000140.1:0-8376 GCA_963513295.1 uncultured Hylemonella sp. | reverse complement strand
TCTCGGCGCGGCGGGCGGCCCGGACGGCAGGGGCGCGGGGTTGGGGGGGGGGGGCGGCCATGTCCAGTCCTTACCTTGGTCGCGCCTGAGGCCGGTTTTCTTACAGGGTCACACGCCGCGGGCCCGCTCCGCATGGAACTGGGCCACGAAAACGCCAAAGCTGCCGGCGTCCAGCGCCGCGCGCACCTCGCGCATCAGGTTCAGGTAATAGTGCAGGTTGTGCACCGTGGCCAGCATGGGGCCCAGCATCTCGCCGCAGCGGTCCAGGTGGTGCAGGTAGGCGCGGCTGAAACCCTCGCGGCCGCCCTGCTGGTAGGGCAGACCGGAGTTGCCGGCGCAGGCGTAGCAGCTGCAGGTCTCGTCCAGCGGGCGCTCGTCGCTCTTGTGGCGCGCGTTGCGGATCTTCAGGTCGCCAAAACGCGTGAACAGGTGACCGTTGCGCGCATTGCGCGTGGGCATCACGCAGTCGAACATGTCGATGCCGTGTTGCACCCCGTAGACCAGGTCTTCCGGTGTGCCCACGCCCATCAGGTAATGCGGCTTGTGCGCCGGCAGCCGCGGGCCGACGTGGCGCATCAGGCGCTGCATGTCGTCCTTGGGCTCGCCCACGCTGACACCGCCCACGGCGATGCCGGGGAAATCCAGTTCTTCCAGCGCGGCCAGGGATTCGTCGCGCAGCTTCTCGTACATGCCGCCTTGCACGATGCCGAACAGGGCGTTGGGGTTCTCCAGCCGCTCGAACTCGGTCTTGCAGCGTTGGGCCCAGCGCAGGCTGAGTTCCATGGAGACGCGCGCCTCGCGCTCGGTGGTCAGCTGGCCCTTGGTCTTGGGCTCCAGCGAGACATAGGGCGTGCATTCGTCGAACTGCATGACGATGTCGCTGTTGAGCACCGTCTGGATCTGCATCGAGACCTCGGGCGTGAGAAACAGCTTGTCGCCGTTGACCGGCGAGGAGAAGCGCACGCCTTCTTCGGAGATCTTGCGCATCTCGCCCAGGCTCCAGACCTGGAAACCGCCCGAATCGGTGAGGATGGGTTTGCCCCAGTTCTCGAAGCGGTGCAGGCCGCCGAAGGTTTTCATCACGTCCAGGCCCGGGCGCATCCACAGGTGGAAGGTGTTGCCCAGGATGATCTGCGCGCCCATGTCTTCCAGGCTCTTGGGCATGACGCCCTTGACCGTGCCGTAGGTGCCCACGGGCATGAAGACCGGGGTCTCGACCACGCCGTGGTTGAGGGTGAGGCGGCCTCGGCGGGCGTGGCCGTCGGTCTTGAGAAGTTCGAATTTCAGCATGGTGAGGGTCTCATTGTAGGAGGCCCCTGCTGCTGCGCCGGCTTAGTAGCCCCGGGCTTGGGCGCGCTTCTTCCAAACCTCCCAGGGCCGGCCCAGGTGCTCGTCGTTCATGTCCGAGGTGGCCTGGGCTTCTGCCGGCGTCAGGTAATTGATCTCGCCCAGGCGCATGGCCTCGCTCTGCAGGCGGGCGTTGCTCTCGGTGTAGATGGCGCGGAACACCACCTGCTGGATGGAGAAACCCACCACCACATTGCCGTGCCCGCGCAGCAGGGCCACCGCAGACTGACCCAGGTCGGCCGCCAGGGCTTTGCCCAGCGCCTGGTTGCGGATCAGCAGGTCGCTGGCCTCGCCGGCCGTGTGCCGGATCTCGAACACCGGTACCTGCGCACCGAGAAAACCGCTCATGTGGCAGATCGGCCGCAGGCGCGCGCCCGTCACGCCAAAGGGGATGACGGCGGGCGAGTGGCTGTGGATGACGGCCATCACGTCGGGCCGGACGCGGTAGATCTCGCTGTGGATGAAACGCTCCACATAGGTCTTGCGGCCGCGTTCGTCGTGCACGTTGCCGTCCAGGTCGCAGGCCACGATGTCGTCGGCCGTCACCAGGCCCGGCGCCATGCTGCGGGCGATCAGGAAGTGGTCGGGCTGCTGGTCGTGGCGCACGCTGATGTGTCCGAAGCCGTCGAGCACGCCTTCGTTGACCAGGATGTGGTTGGCGATGACGAGGTCGTCGATCAGGGCGGGGTTGGCAGTGGGGGGCATGGCGTGTCTCCGTCTTGCGCAAACGATAAGTATGGCTATCATCTTAGAGCGAATTTCAACAAAGACATCAGGAGACACCATGCGATCAGCCCAACACATCCTCACTGGCCTCGCATTGGGTATCACCCTGCTGGCCGGCGCCAGCGCACAGAACTTCCCGCAACGCCCCATCCAGCTGGTGGTGCCCGTGTCGGCCGGCGGCGGCACCGACGTCATGGCCCGCGCGGTCGGCCAGAAGGTGGGCGAGCTGCTGGGCCAGCCCGTGGTGGTGGAGAACAAGACGGGCGCGGGCGGCAACATCGGCGTGGAGTACGTGGCCAAGGCCAAGGCCGACGGCTACACCCTGCTGTTCTCGCCCAGCACCATCGCCACCAACGTGGCGGTCTACCGCAAGTTGCCCTACGACCTGCTCAAGGACTTCCAGACCGTGGCCATGGTCGGCCAGACCGATGTGGTGCTGGTGGTGCACCCCTCCGTCAAGGCCAGCACGCTCAAGGAGTTCGTCGAACTGGCGCGCAGCAAGGCGGGCGCGCTCAACTACGGCTCGGCGGGCACGGGCAGCTCCCAGCACCTGACGGCCGAGTATTTCAACCAGCTGGCCGGCACCAGCTCCAACCACATCCCCTACAAGGGCCAGTCGCAGGCCATGAACGACCTGGTGGGCGGCCAGCTGGACTACATGTTCAGCCCGCTGCAGAACGCCCTGCCTTTCATCAAGCAGGGCCGCATCCGCGCCGTGGCCCTGGCCGCCAAGCAGCGCCATCGCGACCTGCCCCAGCTGCCCACCCTGGGGGAGTCCGGCTACCCCGGCGCCGAGGTGTCCAACTGGTTCGCCCTCTATGCCCCCGCCGCCACGCCGCCGGCCGTGGTCAAGACCCTGCACGCGGCCTACGCCAAGGTGCTGAGCCAGCCCGACATGAAGGCCAAACTCGAAGGCATGGGTTTCGACATCCTGCCGGCCACACCGGACCAGGCCACCGACTTCATGCGCTCCGAACTGGTGCGCTGGTCGCGCGTGGCCGCGCACGCCGGCATCAAGGCCGAATAAGGCTTGGCGGCCCCGGCCGCACCCTCATGCAAAGCCCGGCGCGCCGGGCTTTTTTGTGCGCACCTCCGGGGGGCTAGGGTTTGCCCGATGCGTCGAAGTTATCGCCCTCGGGTTTTCTGCATCGCTTTGCCCGGGGGCAATGGCTCAATAATCGTTGGCGTTGTGCCCGAGTGCGCAACGCCCATGCAAAGCCAAGAAGGAGACAGCCATGACCAAGACCACTGCACCCGCCAGCCCCGAGCCCCAGGCCGACCGGCGACGTTTCGTCGCCGGCGCAGCAAGCCTGTTGTCGACGGGGTCGCTGACGGCCTGCGCCACGGCCCCGGCAGCGGACTCGCGCCGCCGTTTCGAGTTCGCCCTGATCGGCGACATGCCCTACAACCGCGCGCAGGAGGCCGAGTACGACCGTGTGATGCAGGAGCTCAACGCCCGCGAGTTGGCCTTTGTCGCCCACGTCGGCGACTTCCAGTTCGATCCGCGGCCCTACGAGCGCAATCCGGCCTCGTCGCGTCCGCCCGGCGACGACGCCACCTATGACTATGTGCTGGGCACCTTCAACGCCTCGAAAAACCCGCTGGTCGTGACCCCGGGCGACAACGACTGGGCCGATCTGGTGGAGCTGCAGACCCGCAAGGTCGATCCGCTCGACCGCCTGAACAAGGTGCGCAGCATGTTCTACCCCAAGGGCAGCAGCCTGGGGCAGCGCAGGATGGCCGTCACCAGCCAGGCCGACGTGGACCCGGCCCATGCCGCCTTCCGCGAGAACCTCAGCTGGTCCATCGGCGGCGTCGACTTCGTCACCCTGCACATCATCGGCAGCAACGACAACATGGGGCGCGGCCCGGCGCTGGAGGCCGAGCAGAAACAGCGCAAGGTCGCCAACCTCGACTGGCTGAAACGGGCGTTTGCCCAGGCGCGCGAGCGCAAGAGCCTGGGCCTGGTGCTCATCATCCACGCCAACATCGGTTTCGAGAACGTCTGGCCCGCCAGCTACCTCGGGCGTTATTACCGCCCGCTCGGCGGCGTGAAGGCGCCGGCCAAGGTCGAGCCCACCGCCTACGACGATTACCTGCGCGCCCTGGCCGCGGAAATGGAGGACTACACCGCGCCCACGCTCCTGCTGCATGGCGACACGCACCTCTTCCGCATCGACAAGCCTCTGTTCAGCGCCCGCACGCAACGGCCTTTCGAGAACTTCACGCGCGTCGAGACCTTCGGCTGGCCCGACACGCACTGGGTGAACATCGCGGTCGACCCCGCGCAGCCGCAACTCTTCACCGTGAACCCGCGCATGGTGCCCGGCAACAACCCCAACCGCCGCGCTGCAAAGCCGGACTGATCAGCCCGCTTTGCGGCAGGAGCCCGGTGCGCCGGGCTTTTTTCTTGTCAAGAGCGCAGGGTGGGGTGCAGGGTCATCGGGCCGGCATCCGCAGGGGCTGGCGCAATTGACCGAAAATCGGCCCGAGAGATGGACGCCCCGCGCGTCCGTCGGTTTTTGTGCCTGGACCGGAAGGAACCCCCCATGAAATCCCGCGCCGCCGTGGCTTTTGCAGCCGGCCAGCCCTTGCAGATCGTCGAGATCGACGTGGCGCCGCCGAAAAAAGGCGAGGTGCTGGTCAGGATCACGCACACCGGTGTCTGCCACACCGACGCCTTCACCCTCAGCGGTGACGACCCCGAGGGCATCTTCCCCGCCGTGCTGGGCCATGAGGGCGCGGGTGTGGTGGTAGAAGTGGGCGAGGGCGTGACGAGTTTGAAACCGGGCGACCACGTCATCCCGCTCTACACCGCCGAATGCGGCGAGTGCCTGTTCTGCAAGAGCGGCAAGACCAACCTGTGTGTGGCCGTGCGCGCCACCCAGGGCAAGGGTCTCATGCCCGACGGCACCACGCGCTTTAGCTACAACGGCCAGCCCATCTACCACTACATGGGCTGTTCCACCTTCAGCGAATACACCGTGGTGGCCGAGGTCTCGCTCGCGAAGATCAACCCCGCGGCGAACCACGAGCAGGTCTGCCTGCTGGGCTGCGGCGTCACCACCGGCCTGGGTGCCGTGAAAAACACCGCCAAGGTCCAGCCCGGCGACACCGTGGCCGTGTTCGGCCTGGGCGGCATCGGCCTGGCCGTGATCCAGGGCGCCCAGCAGGCGAAGGCGGGGCGCATCATCGCCATCGACACCAACCCCAGCAAGTTCGACCTGGCCCGCACCTTTGGCGCCACCGACTGCGTGAACCCCAAAGACCATGACAAGCCCATCCAGCAGGTCATCGTGGAGATGACCACCTGGGGCGTGGACCATTCCTTCGAGTGCATTGGCAACGTCAACGTCATGCGTGCCGCGCTGGAGTGCGCACACCGCGGCTGTGGCCAGAGTGACCTCATCGGCGTGGCCGGCGCGGGGCATGAGATTTCCACCCGCCCCTTCCAGCTCGTCACCGGCCGGCGCTGGCTGGGCACGGCCTTCGGCGGCGTCAAGGGTCGCAGTCAATTGCCGGGCATGGTGGAAGACGCCATGAAAGGCGACATCCAGCTCGCGCCCTTTGTCACGCACACGCGCGAACTGAAAGACATCAACGAAGCCTTCGACCTGATGCACGAAGGCAAGTCGATCCGCACCGTCATCCATTACTGAAGCGACCAGAGGAGAGAAGCCATGAACCGCGTAGAGCGCCACGCCAGCTTCGGCGGCCGCCAGGAAGTCTGGAAACACACGTCCACCACCCTGGGCTGTGAGATGAAGTTCGGCGTCTACCTGCCGCCGGCTGCCGTCGAGGGCCAGCGCTGCCCCGTGCTGTATTACCTGGCCGGCTTGACCTGCAACGAGCAGACCTTCATCACCAAGGCCTGCGCCCAGGAACACGCGGCCCGCCACGGTTTCATCCTCGTCGCCCCCGACACCAGCCCGCGCGGCCCCGGCGTGCCCAACGAAGACAGCTACGACCTGGGCGAAGGCGCCGGCTTCTACCTCAACGCCACCCAAGCCCCCTGGGCCCAGCACTACCGCATGGCGGACTACGTGGCGCAGGAGCTGCCCGCACTCATCGAGCAGAACTTCCCCGCGACGGACGCGCGCGGCATCTTCGGCCACAGCATGGGCGGCCACGGCGCGCTCGTTACCGCGCTGCGTAACCCGGGTCGTTACCGCAGCGTCTCGGCCTTCGCCCCCGTGGTCGCGCCCAGCCAGGTGCCCTGGGGCCAGAAGGCCTTCGCCGAGTATCTGGGCGAGGACGCTTCAGCCTGGAAGGAGTGGGATGCGGTGGAGCTGATCGCCACCGCCACGGAGCGCTTGCCTATCCTGGTGGACCAGGGTGAGACCGATGAATTCCTGCGCAAGCAGCTGCGCCCCGAGTTGCTGGAGGCCGCCTGCGCTGCTGCCGGACAGCCGCTCACGCTGCGGCGACATGCGGGTTACGACCACAGCTATTACTTCATCGCGAGTTTCATGGCCGAGCACTTTGCGCATCATGCGCGGTCGCTGTCGACGAGGTAGTGTGTTCCATCCGCTTTCAACCCGATGTGGACGCCCGCTGGCTGTAAAAGTGGACGCTCAGCGTTCAGGGTCGGCAGCGAGCGAAGTGAGTCCGCTGCAGCCTGGGGTTAGGTGGCGGTATCAGTGAGGGCGGCGTGTTGCCGAAGGAACTTGCGACGCAAGGCAGCCACGGCTACTGAGATGAGGGGACGCCTGCGATGAGGCGATAGAGGCTCATACCGAGAAGAAGTAGGCCCGTGGCGAAAAAGGCGACGGGAAGAAGTGAGTGAGGACGGGGTTCGAGGATGGCTTGGCGGTGATTCTGCGGATTGACGTAGGCGGTGACGGGACTACCGACGAGGTAGCGAGAAGCTACGGCGCGAGCAGATGCCTCGGAGGACGTGGAGACGATGTTAAGAGCGATGTCCGACGAGACATGCGGCCGGCCGTTGATGGCATAGCTGTAGGTCACCGAGGGAGTGAAGCCGCCCTCTTGGGGGATGAGCTCTGAGGACAGAACCTTTGCTGAGACGGGCAGCCAAGAGGCGCTGGCTATGCCGACACGACGGATGCGCCATCCGGCGGCGAGGAAGACGAGGCCCACAGGGGCCAAGAGGACTGTTGAAAAGCTGGGCATGGTGAGGAGTCCTGATGCGGTGTTGGTTGCAACCTGACTTGATATGGACGTCAAACCTGTCGTGTTAACAGGACGCTCTGCTTGATAACAAAGTCTGAGAAGCCATAGAAAACTTCTTTTGAATCAGAAGATTAGCTTGATTCTCAGACGATACGAGAAGGATGATAAACCGGACAACCCCGTTGGTTCTCGATGCCTGTTTGTGGTACCCGTGCTACTGACCGCTATTGGCCGTAAGCCTTCTGGCCGCCGGGTCCGGGCATATCCCCGCAGCCTACCTCGGCCTGGCGTTGTGCACGGCAAACCAGCTGCTGATGAGGGCGCCGATGATCACCACGATGGGGCCGGCGGTGTCGGCCATCGCCTGGGCGCTGCGCACGATCCAGTGGTCCGAGGGCGAGGTGGGCAGGGGAACGTAGCCACCCGCCGGCGCCATGCGCTCACTGGGGTCGGCCAGGCCGGCGGCAGCCGGTGCGGCCAGGGCGGCCAGCACGGTGATCACAAGCCCGGTCAGCCCCAGCCATTCGCCTAGCCGCAGCCGTGCGACGAGCACCGTGCCCAGGTGCATGGCCAGCAGCACCCCGATGGCGATGGCCGGCGCCAGCGCCAGGCGGGTCAGGTAGCTGGTCACCAGCACATACACACCTCCGATGCCCGCGGCGAGCGCGACCAGCGCGTACTCGGCCGCCGCTTTTTTGAGCTTGGTTTGCGGCACCGAAGGCGGGGTGAACTCGGGGAGCTGGGAGGGGCGGAAGTCGGTGTTCAACACGTGGGTTTATCCATGCAAACGGTCCCTCGCATTTTACGGACGCTTGTGACAGCTTGCCCTGTTGTAAGCGCCGGGATACAAATTTTTGCGCCAACGTCAGGCTGGGCACGGGCCTTTCCTGGCCGCCAGCGGTTCATCCGTGCAAGCGCTGACTACGGCGATCGCTCCAGCAGCATCGCATCCCCATAACTGAAGAAGCGGTAGCGCTGTCTGATCGCATGCCGGTACAGCGCCATGATGTGCTCGTAGCCGGCAAAGGCGCTGACCAGCATCATGAGCGTGGACTTGGGCAGATGGAAGTTGGTGACGAGCAGGTCGGCCACCTTGAACTCGAAACCCGGGGTGATGAAGATCTCGGTGTCGCCGCTGGCCTGGCCTGTCCTGGCCCAGGATTCGAGGGT
>CAUPQO010000139.1:0-8416 GCA_963513295.1 uncultured Hylemonella sp. | reverse complement strand
GCTCCTCAGAGCCCATGGCGCTTTCGGCCGCTGTGGGTGGTTCGCCGTTCGGCAGCGTGTGCAGCGCGGCGGCGGCCTGTCTGGCGGCGATGTCGGGGGTGCGGTTTGCGGCTTTCATGCGATGCAGCTCAATGAAAAGACCCGACCAGGCCCTTGAGGATCAGGCTCCAGCCGTCGACCAGGATGAACATCAGGATCTTGATGGGCAGGGCGATGGTGGTGGGCGGCATCATCATCATGCCCAGGGCCATGAGCACGCTGGCGACGATGAGGTCGATCAGCAGGAAGGGCAGAAAGATGACGAAGCCGATCTGGAAGGCGGCGCGCAGCTCCGACAGCATGAAGGCCGGGATGAGCTGCACATTGCTGATGTCGGCCATGCTCTGCGGTGGTTTGGCCTTGGAGAGCTCCACCATGAGCGCAAGATCCTGCTCGCGCGTCTGGCGCACCATGAAGTCGCGCAGCGGCTCCATGCCCTTCTGGTAACCCTGCTCCATGGACAGCTTGCCCGACATGAAGGGCTGGAAGGCCTGGTCGTTGAGCTGCTGCAGCACCGGCGACAGGGTGAAGAGTGTCATGAACAGCGCCAGGCCGATGAGCACGGTGTTGGGTGGTGTCTCGGGCATGCCGATGGCATGGCGCAACATGGACAGGACGATGATGGTGCGCAGGAAGCTGGTGAGGCAGACCAGCAGGGCCGGCAGCACGGCCAGCACGGTCAGGCCCAGCACGATGCGCAGGGCCTGGGCGGTCTGCACTTCGGGCGTGGGCTCGGTGGCTTTCGGACGCGCCGCCGCTTTCACGGGTTTGGTGGCGACGGCTGGTTGGGCGGCAGGGGCCGCCGTTGACGTGACGACCGGTGCTGCCAAGGTTTCGGCGGCGGCATCCTGCGCCTGGCAGGGTGCGGCGGCCAGCATGAGCAGCAGGCCGCAGGACATCAGGTAAGCGGGCAGGCGTTTCATCGCGCGGCCGGCTCCGACGGGGTGCCGCTGTCAGGCTGCTGACGCCGGTCCAGCACGGTCAGGCCCTGTTCGGAACAGCCCAGCAGGTATTCCTTGTGCTGCCACGCGACGACGTGGACGCTGTGCCGTGCGCTGATGCGCACCGAGCTGAGCACGCGCAGCTCGGCCGAGGCGGTGCGGCCGAAGAGCTGCGCGATGCCCTGCTTCCAGTCGCCGGGACGGGCCGGGGCGGCCGGGTTGTTCTTTGGATGGCGCCGGCTCCAGCGCAGGGAGACCCAGACCAGTGCACCCACTGCCAGCAGGCTCCAGATGACAAACACAGTGCGGCCGCCGTCCGTGCCGTTGGCGGGGGTGTCGCGGCGCACGGGGATGTCGCTGGGCAGGCTGGTAGCGCCGGTCATGGGGGGGGCGGCGTTGCTCGCCTGTGCAGGCAGGGCCGGAGACAGCGCCAGCAAGGCCAGGAGCAGCCAGCGGACAAGAACGTGCTTCATGCGGGCGACTGTAGCTTCAGGGGCAGGGGCAGCTCGGTGATGCGCACGGCGAAGTGACCATCCACAGCGACCAGCTGGCCGCGTGCCACCACCTTGCCGTCGAGCAGCAGGTCCACGGGCTGATCAGGCGTGCGGTCGAGCACCAGCACTTGCTGCTCGCGTGCGCCCAGCAACTCACCCACCGTGACGCTGGCTTGTCCCACGCAGACCTGCAACTGGGTCTTGATGCCATGCAGGGGGTGGCTGCTGTTGAGGATGGGCGCGGTCGCACCCGTTTGCACGGGCGTGGGTAGTTCTCCCAGGCTGAGGTTCTGGGCGCTGGGGGCGGCGGGCTCAGCGTCGTGGACGACTTCGAGTTTCATGGCGGAGGTGGTCTGAGGGTTCATGAGGGATGCCAAGGCGGGTCAGGCCGATGCAGCAAGAGGGGAAAGTTCCAGGGCGATACGGCCGGATTGCTGGCCCAGCCAGGCGGTGCACAGTGCTTCTTCGTCCGGACCCAGGACTTGCAGGGGAGCATCCAGACGGTGCGCCAGCAGCAGCACATCACCTGGCGACAGGTGCTCGAGCTCGCCCAGGGTCAGCGTAACGTCGCACAGGCGCGCCTGCACGTTCAGACGCTGCTTGTGCAGAGCGTGGGTCAGAGGGGTCAAGGCCTGCGGGGCCGCGACAGGACGAGGGGCCGCCGGCCGTACCAGTTTCTGTACAGCAGGGCCGGGGATCATGAGCTCGCACCGCGCACCACACCACGAAAACTGGACACTGAGCGCCCCAGACCAGGAGTCGGCCGCCTGAGCCGGGGCGCTGTCCGTGGGCCAGGCTGACAGGGGGGCTCCGAGCGCTGACTCGATCCGTTGTTGCCAGTCGTTCCAGGCCATCTGGGTGATCTCAGGGGCAATGACGGGCTGTGCGCCAGACACGGTGGTCAGGTGCGCCGTGTCGCCAAAGAGGTCGGACTGCAAGGCGCGCAGGGCCGTCTGGGTGAGATCGGCGTTGGGCCGGCCATCGAGACGCCATTGCACGGCCTGCTCATCGGCTGGGGGCCGTGTGGCGACCTGCACGGTGAGCGGCAGCGCATCGCCTGGGGCATCGGCAAGCGACCATGCGGCCTGCCAGCCGCGCAGCAGCTGGTGCAAGAGGTCTCGCACTTCGTCCTGCTGCGCCTGGGACCAGGCGCGCAGGGGGCGGGCGCGCGATGCTTCCACGAACGCTGTGGTGGCCGGGAGCGTGTTCATTTGCTTTTCATGGAGAAGAGTTGCTGCAGCATTTCATTGGCCGTCGTAACGACTTGTGAGCTGGCCTGGTAGCCGCGTTGCATGATGACCAGGTTGCTGAACTCCTGCGACAGATCGACGTTGGACTTCTCGAGCATGGCCGAGGAGATGCCGCCGAAGCCCGGCGACCCTGCCGCGCCGATCTCCCAACCCCGGGTGGCCTGGGAGATGAACCGGTTGTCGCCCACGGATTCGAGCGTGGCCATGCTGTCGAGTTCGAAGCGGATCAGCGCGAGCTGTGCGCCGCTGACGACCTGTCCGTTGGAATAGGCCAGCTGCAGGGTGCCTGTGGCGTTGAATGTCACATCCGTCAGGTTGCCCGGGCCCAGGCCGTCCTGGCTGTTCATGGCCAGCGTGGAGAGATTGCCGGATGCAAAGGAGGTCACGTCCGTCGAGAAGTCCAGTACCAGGGGGATGGGGGCCACGCCTGCCGGGCTGTAGGTGAGGGTGATGGTCGAACTGCCCGGCACCGGAAGGCCGCTCTGGAATTGGATCTGGCCGCTGCCCACGACCGTGGTGCCATCGAGCAGCTCGACAGTCCAGGCGCCCGGCGTCGTGGCGCTGAGGTTGGTGAATCGTGCGTCCAGCGTGTGCTCGCCACCCAGGGCGTCGATGACATTGACGCCGTTCACGGTCTGGGTTGTTGCGGTGTTGGACAGGTTGCCCTTGAAGATGACACGTGTCGTTGCCCGGCCCGCGTTGGTGCGCACGCCCGTGAGGTTGATCTCTTCCAGGTTGTTGCCTGCGCCCAGGCTCATCACCTGTTGTTCCGTGGCTGAATCCATCAGCACGCCGGAGTCGTTGAAGCGGAACTGTCCGGCGCGTGTATAGCTCAGGTGTCCGTCGTCATCACGGATCATGAAGAACCCCTGGCCGTCGATCGCGAGGTCCAGGCCGTTGCTGGTCTGCTGGAGATCCCCCTGCTTGAACGAGAGGGACGTTCCGGCGGTGTTGAGGCCGTAGCCGCGCTGGCTGTGGCCGGTGTTGGATGAGCCGGTCGTCACGTTGTCGCGGGAATAGAAAAGATCGGTGAATTGCAGGTTCGACGATTTGAAGCCGGGCGTGTTGAGGTTGGTGGTGTTGTTGGCGATCACGCGCAGGCCACCGGAAAAACCGGCCAGACCGGTCATGCCGACATAGATGGAATCGATCATGGCGGGGAGTCCTGGATCAAGAGGTGGAGGGCGCTCAGCGCACAGAGGTCAGGTCCGACAGGCTGATGTTGCTGGCCGTGCTGCCGCCCGTGGTCTGGATGGTCAGCAGCGGCGCACTGCCGGACAGTGAGAGCGCCACGACGGTGCCGGTCAGCGCGTTGCCGTTCGAGGTGAAGTCGACGGTCCTGCCGATCAGCCCCACCGACTGCAGGGCCGCCTGGTTGGTGATGAGCGTGGCGGTCTTTTCGTTGAGCTGTTGGGTCTGTTCCAGCGTGGTGAACTGCGCGATCTGGGCCATGAAGTCCTTGTTGTCCATGGGCTTCATGGGATCCTGGTAGGTCAGCTGCGTGAGCAGGATCTTGAGAAAGTCCTGTAGTCCCAGGTTGCTGGTCTGATTGGCGGCAATGCCGCTTACTGCGTCGATGGCCATGAGATCTCCTTGGAGGTGTGGGATGTGGTTGTGTTTTCGGATGGCTGCCAGACGGTGCGACCATTCAGGGTGAGCGAATGCAGGCGCAGGCCCTGGCTGTTCAGGGTGCGGCGCAAGGTTTCCAGCAGCAAAGGCAGGTGCTGTCGCAGCGTGGCCTCATCCAGTTCCGTGCCGATCCAGGCGGAGACGTCGTTCTCACCGGGTTCGAGATGGAGGCGCAAGGGGGCCTGGTTCTGCTGTGCAGGAAGAGGCGTAGTCGATGAGGCCAGGGCCTGGGTGAACTGGGCCTGGAGCAGACGCGTTGTCCGTGCGCGTGTCTGCTCCAAGGTTGTGACGTGTTCAATGGATACAGGCGTTTGCTGCTTGTGCTCCGCTGCATGGCCGGTCGGAGCGGGAGCAGCCGCTGCACCAGGTGCGGTGCCGGCCTCTGCGGCGAAGGCCGTGGTACGCGCGTAAGAGGTGAACTCCAGACACAAGGGGGCCGGCGATTGCGTCTTCATCGGCGGTGTGGCCGTGTGCGCCGGCTGCCGGGGTGCCGATCCGGTGTGCGGCATGGGCGTCGTGGGTGTGAACCAGCTGGAGAGTTGCGCGCGTTCCATTTCACGCATCCAGGCCTCGCCAGAGCCGGCGCCGGGCGCGCGGTCGGTGTCGGAGCGCTCCTGCAAAGGGCTGGACAGGGGTGCGAGTTGCGGCGTCATGGTGCTCATGTCTTGCGCTCCTGAGCCAAGGCCATGCTCGGGGCGGTGATCCGCCGCGCCAGCCAGTCGCGGTCGGATTCGATGGCTTGTTGCCGCAGTCCTTCAGCGGCGTGTTCCTGCAGAGCCAGCTCGCGGTGCCGGTCGATGGCCTCCTGGTCCTTGTGGGCCTGGAAATAAGCCTGCTGCGCCTGATCATGCTTGACGCGTTGGGCCTCCACTTTTTTCGCCTGTGCGGCCATGCGCTGCTGCAGCTGCGTCAGATAGGCCAGCGAACGGGCAAGGTGCGCCGGGTCCAGCTGCGCGCCGGGGGGGTGCTGCGTGGCATGACTGCCCTGGGCGTGAGCCTGTTTCAGGTCGGCCAGCACGCGCTCTTCATCCTGCCATTGCTGCAGAGCGCGAGCCAACTGCAAGCGGCGCTGCTCCAGCTGCCAGTCGCGCTGCAGCCGCAGCGGCTCCAAGGCATAGCGAAAACTGCGCAGGTCGGCAGCATTGTTGCTGGCGTAGCGATGAGAGGTCCCGTCTGTCACGGCTTGTCCTTGACTGCACCGGAGCGCAGGATGGCGGCCAACTGCTGCAGGCCATTTTGCCGGCTGGCGCCGCCTTCGGTCTGGGCCTGACGCAGCCAGTCGTGCAGAGGGGCACTGAGCGCCAGGGCCTGGTCGAGTTCGGGATTGCTGCCTTTCACATAGGCCCCGATCTCCACCATCTGCTGGTTGCGGTCCAGCAAAGCCAGTGTGCGTATGACCTGGACGGCCAGGTCCCGCTCGGCCGGTTGTGCGAGTTCGCTCATGAGGCGACTGGCACTGCGCAGGGGATCGATGGCGGGGAACTGGCCGCGGTGCACCAGTTGGCGCGAAAGGACGATGTGGCCGTCCAGGATGGCGCGCAGGCTGTCGGCGATGGGCTCGTTCATGTCGTCGCCTTCGACCAGCACGGTCAGCAGCGCCGTGATGGACCCGCCCGAGGGGTGCGTGCCGCAGCGCTCGCACAGCTCCGGTAGTTCGGCGAAGACGGAGGGGGTGTAGCCGCGCGCCGTGGGCGGTTCGCCCGCGGACAAGCCCACTTCCCGGCGCGCCATGGCGTAGCGGGTGATGGAGTCCATGGTGAGCAGCACGTCCAGTCCCTGCTCGCGGAAATACTCGGCTACCGTCAGGGCGGCGTGCGCCGCGCGCAGGCGGGCCAGGGCGGGCTGGTCGGAGGTGGCGACCACAACCACCGAGCGCTTCAGGCCCTGCGGGCCGAGCTGGTTCTCGATGAACTCGCGCACCTCGCGGCCGCGTTCGCCGATCAGGGCAATGACATTCACGTCGGCCTTGACCTGGCGCGCCACCATGGACAGTAGCGTGCTCTTGCCCACGCCGCTGCCCGCGAAGATGCCGACACGCTGACCCTTGCCCAGCGTGAGCAGACCGTCGATGCTGCGCACGCCTGTCTCCAGGATCTGGCTGATGGGCGGGCGTTGCATGGGGTTCTGGGGGCGGGACTTGAGCGGACGTCGCTCCTGCGTCTGGATCGCTGGCAAGCCGTCCAGCGGCTGGGCGAAGCCATCGATGACGCGCCCCAGCAATTGCGGCCCCACGGGCAGATCGGACGCCTGTCCCAGGGCCTGTACCTCGCAGCCGGCGGCGATACCTTGCAGGGAACCGTAGGGCATCAGGGTTACGTGGCCCGGCTTCAGCCCTACCACCTCGGCCAGCACCGACTCCGATGCCTGTGTGTGCGGCCCGGCTTGCTGGCGCCAGATGCGGCACAGCTCGCCGATGGCGGCCTGCGGGCCTGCCGCGTCGATGGCCAGGCCCTGCAGTTGCCGCACGACGCCCGTGCGCCGGGACAGGCCGGTGCGCGTGAGCTGGTTGTGGCAGATCTGCAGTGCGTTCATGTCGGTGCTCCGTCACGCGGAACGGCCGATGCGCGGCGGCTGTCCAACAGCATGGAGCGGAAAGTCTGCAATTGGCCGTCCAGTCGTGCGTCCAGGCTGCCTTCGGGCGAGACCACCACGCACCCGCCGCTTGCAAGCGTGTCGTTGCCGGCCCATTGCGCGCCGGGTGCCTGCTGCTCGCACCACATGTCCCAGCCGGGCAGGGCTCGCAAGGCCGCCAGGTCATCGGGGTGCAATTCCACGCGAACCAGCGGACGGGCCGGGAGCTGGTCCAGTGCATGGCGCACGGCGGACCGGACCACCGACGCCTGGACGGCTTCCTTGCCCAGTATTTGGAGCAGCGTTTCCATGCACAGGGCCAGCAGGTCGTCCTGCAGGGCTTCCATTCTTTGCGCAATCTGAGCCGGTAGAGCGGCTAGCAGCGCATCCAGCCGGGCCTTGTGCTGGCTCCAGCGTTGCAGCGCCTCCTGTTCGAGCGCCCGGCTGGTTTGTTGCGCCGCTTGCTCGGCCGAGACCCTGGCCGCTTCGGCGATCACATCGGATGCCTGCGTCAGGACATCCTGTTTCGCTGTGGCCGTGCCTTCACGCACGCCGGCGTCGTAGCCTTCCTGCCGCCCCTGCTCCCAGCCTTCGCGGTGGCCTTGCTGGCGGGCGAGTTCCCTGGCTTCGGCCAGGGCGGCTTCATCCAGTGCAGCCTGGCCTACCGCTGGCGCAACGGCTGGGACGGAGGTCTGAGTTTCTTTCATCACCACTGGGACCTGCGCGCGCGGCCGCCCTACCAGGCGCACGGGCTGGGCGCGCATGGCCAAGCCTCGGAGCACGGTGGCGGCGCCCGCTTCGTCGATCCGGCGGATGGGCTCGGTCATGTTGCTGTTCCTGTGCGCCGCCAGGCGGACGCGAGCCCGAAGCTCCGCCTGAGGGGGGGCGTCGGTGTTTGCATGAGGGGTGCGTCCTGCATGGCCCGGAAGAGATGCGCTTCGATCTTTTGGATCAGGGTGTCTTTCAAGGCCTGCGCTTGAGGGTTGACCGGCAGCGTGGCCCGCAGCTTCTCGACCTGGCGGCGCTGGGTCGGCGCGAGTTTCGCCAGCAGCTCGTCCTCCCAGGCCCAGGGGCCGCAAGCCAGCAGGCGCGCGACCAGTAGGGCCGGTTCCCGGCTGAGCAGCAGACCGAGCGCCTGGACGCCGGCTGGATCGAGCCGGGACAGAGTGGCTGGCGCAGAGGCCTGGGGCGTTGCCATGGACGCAACGGCTTGGTCGATCAGGCCTCGGTCCTGCGGGATGCCCAGCTCCTGCAATTCCTTGAGGAGATCAGCCAGGACTGTCTGCTGGGACGCCGGCAGTTGTTCAAGCGCCCAGGACCGGTCCTGCGCCGGCATGGCATGCAGCAGCAGCGCGGCACGCCGTGCGGTGTCGCTCGTGCCGGAGACGTCGTGCAGCCTCATGCCTTCGCTCCACCGGCCGCGTCCTTGGCGGACTGCGTGCCAGCCTGCATCCATTCCTGGACACGCTGCAGGGCAGCGGCGCGTTGGGTT
>CAUPQO010000138.1:0-8483 GCA_963513295.1 uncultured Hylemonella sp. | reverse complement strand
TTCGTCGAATCCAAGAAGGACAGCTTCTCCGGCGTTGCCTTGCCGGCGGCGACCAGATCATTCACGCTGTTGTAGGGCGCCTTGGCACTCACCACCAGGACGTTGGGCACCAGCGCCACGGTCGTGATGGGGGCAAAGTCTTTTTCAAAGCTGTACTGCAGGTTCTTGTAGAAGCTGGTGGCCACGGTGTGGTGGACAGCGCCCATCAGCAGGGTTTGCCCGTCAGCCGGGGCCTTGGCCACAGCGGCCGCGCCCAGGGTAGCGCCCGCACCGGGCTTGTTCTCGACGATCACAGGCTGGCCGATGGCGGCCGACAGCTTGGTCGACACGGCACGCGCCAGCACATCCGTCGTTCCGCCCGCCGGGAAGGGAACCACGATGGTGACGTTCTTGCTGGGCCAGGCTTGTGCCGAGGCGTATCCGGCCGCGCCGCACAGGACGGCTGCCAGAACGTGGTGGGTGAACTTGTGCGCCATGTTTGTCTCCTTGGGTCTTGCGGATTTCGTTTACCGCTTGGTTTCGGATGGCTTGAACTTTAGTGGCATCTGAATTTAAAATTTGGCGAAATATTCAAAGCATTTTTAACATTAGATTAAAAGTAATGAGCAAGCTGATCAACCCGGCCGACATCGAGTTCTTCCTCGCCCTGGCCACCGCCTGCTCCATCAGCAAGACGGCGCGCGAGCAGGGCATCACCCCAGCGGCCGTCAGCCGGCACCTGTCGCTCATGGAGTCGCGTCTGGGTGTGCCGCTGTTCAACCGGACCACCCGCAGCATGAGCCTCACCCCGGAAGGCGAGGTCTACCTGGACCACGCGCGCAAGATCGTGGGCAACATCAGCGAGATGGAGGACCAGCTGCTGGGCTCCACCGTCGCGCCCCAGGGACTGCTACGGGTGAACGCAACGCTGGGTTTCGGACGCAGCCACATTGCCCCCCTGATTTCCGACTTCGTCCGGAAATACCCCAAGGTGGACATCCAGCTGCAGTTGTCGGTCAACCCGCCCCCCAGTGGCGACGACGCCTACGACATCTGCTTCCGCTTTGGCAATCCGCCTGACTCCCGCTCCGTCGCCAGGTTCATTGCCGCCAATCGTCGGGTCGTCGTCGCCTCCCCCATGTACCTGAAGAAGCACGGGGAACCCAAGACACCCGGCGACCTCACCCAGCACAACTGCATCGGCATACGCCAGGGTGATGAGGCCTATGGCGTGTGGCGCTTCTCGACGACCAAAGGCAAGGGCAAGACCGAGGCGACGCAGAACGTCAGGATACGGGGCAACCTGACCACCAATGACGGTGGCATTGCCGTCAACTGGGCACTGGACGGCCACGGCATCCTGCTGCGGGCCGAGTGGGACGTCAAGAAATACCTGGCGTCGGGTCGCCTCGTCCAGCTCTTCCCCCGCTACAACAGCCCGGATGCCGACGTCTACGCTGTCTACGCCCAGCAGCATCGGACGTCCTTGCGGGTCAAAACCTTTCTGGACTTCGTGGTTGCGGCATCACGGACTTCATAAACGGGCATCGCACGCGAAGTGCAGCACGCGCTGGCAATCGGCGGTGCTGGCAACGAGTGCGGGGGTGAGCTGAGCGGGTCCGGAACTACAGCACGGCACGCGCCACGCTGCTGTACAGCGGTATCCCCAGGATGATGTTGAGTGGAAAGGTCAGGCCCAGCGACAGGCCGAAATACAGCGGCGGGCGGGCCTCGGGGATGGCGTAGCGGATCACCGCGGGTACGGCGATGTACGAGGCGCTGGCGGACAGGACCATCAGCAGGATCACGTCGCCCAGCGGCATGCCCAGCACGACGCCCGTGCCCAGCGCCAACCCTGCATGGAGCAGCGGCGCCAGGACCGCATAGGCCAGCAGCAAGGGCGAGATGCCCTTGAGCTGGGGCAGGGTGCGCGAGGTCATCAGCCCCATGTCGAGCAGGAAGAAGGCCAGCATGCCCTTGAACAGGTCGCCGGAGAAGGGCTGCATCGCAGCTTTGCCGGCCTCGCCGCTGAGCAGGCCCACCACCATGGCCCCGAGCAGAAGCAGCTGGGCACCGTCGGTCAGCGACTCGTGCAGCACCTTGCCCAGCGGCAGCCCGCCCTGTCCACCCACAGGGGCGCTGCCACCCCCATGCAGCGGCACGCTGCTGGCGGTCTGGCGCTGGCGCAAGCGGTTGGCCAGCACCACGGCCAGGATGATGGCGGGGGATTCCATCAGGGCCAGCGCCGCCGCCATGTGCCCGCCGTAGGCGATGTGCTGGTTCTCCAGGTACTGGACGGCGGTGACAAAGGTGACCGCGCTGACCGAGCCGTAGGTGGCAGCCACTGCAGCGGCGTCGAAACCGGGCAGGAAGCGCTTGAGAATCTGATAGCCGAGCAGGGGGATGACGATGGCCAGCGAGACGGCCGCCAGCAGGCTGCTCGCAACGTCCGCGGTGAGGCCGGACTGCGCCAGGGCAAAACCGCCCTTGAGCCCCAGCGCCATCAGCAGGTACAGCGACAGGAAGCGCGCGATGGATTGCGGGATTTCGAGGTTGGACTTGAGCGTGCCCGCCAGTACGCCAAAGACAAAAAAGAGAATCGCAGGATCTAGCAGATTGTGCATGGGTTGCTCCAGTACCTCCGATGGTACGAATCCATGCAAATAAGTAAAATCGATTCTTTATGACAGATGCATAGAGAAAAATCTATGAATGTGACCTTCAGGCAGTTGCGACTTTTCCTGGCGCTCGCCGAGACCGGCAGCGTGAGCGCTGCGGCGCGGGCCATGCACGTCACACAACCGACCGCCTCCATGCAGCTCAAGGAGATCACGGAAACGGTCGGCCTTCCCCTGTACGAAGTGATTTCCCGCAAGGTCCACCTCACCGAGGCGGGTGTCGCGCTGGCGCAGACGGCACGTGCGCTGGCCGCCGAGTGGGAAAACTATGCGCAGCAGGTCGATGCCATGAAGGGCCTGACACGGGGCAAGCTGCGCATCGCGGTGGTCAGCACCGCCAAGTATTTCGTGCCGCGCCTGCTGGGCGGTTTTTGCAGCCGCCACCCGGATGTGGAGATCGCCCTGGAAGTGCTCAACCGCGATGGCGTGGTGAACCGCCTGCGCGAGAACATGGACGACCTCTACATCATGTCCAGGCCACCGACGGATCTGGACCTGGACGACCGTGTCTTCATGTCCAATCCCCTGGTGGTCGTGGCCCCGGTGCGCGCCCCCCTGGTCGCTCGCCGCCGCATCCGCTTGCAGGATCTGCAGGCGCACCGCTTCCTGCTGCGCGAACAGGGCTCGGGCACACGCATGGCCGTTGACGAGCATTTCAGGGCCAAGGGCTTCCAGCCCCAGGTGCGCCTTGAACTTGGCAGCAACGAAGCGCTCAAGGAAGCCGTGGCCGGCGGTCTGGGGCTGTCGGTGCTCTCGCAGCATGCCCTGCACGGGCAGAACCGGGAACATGGTGTCGCCGTGCTCGACGTCCAGGGCTTTCCCATCAGCTCCAGCTGGCATGTGGTGAATCTGCGCGCCAAGAGGCTCTCGCCCATCGCGCAAGCGTTTCTGGAGCACCTCCAGCGCAAGGCGCGCGGCTGGCGCCGCATCACGACCACCCTCCCGAGCTGAGTTGCCGACCACCCGGTCGGACCTGCGTTCGGCGACAGGCCCGATCGCACCCCCTGCCCCCGATTTGATCCACCTCAAGCCCCGGCCAATTAAATCGTCCGACTAGTTCTTTCGGAGGATGCCCATCCCCCCTCCCGCTACCTATGAAGGATGGCGGGACAAGCCGCTGATTTCTACAGTCCATGCATCCCAAGGAGATGTACATGGACAGAAACAGACAAGCGCTCTCGGTGCTGATCGTCAGCACGCTGGCCTTCACCGTGTGTTTCATGGTGTGGATGATGTTCGGCGTGATCGGCATCCCGATCAAGAAGACGCTGGGCCTCAACGCCACCGAATTCGGCCTGCTCACGGCCACCCCGGTGCTGACCGGCTCGCTGATCCGCGTGCCGCTGGGCATCTGGACCGACAAGTACGGCGGGCGCATTGTCATGGCCATCCTGATGGCCGCCACCGTGCCGGCCATCTATCTCATGGCCTACGCCACCGCCTACTGGCACTTCCTCGTGATCGGCCTCTTCGTCGGCCTGGCCGGCGGCTCCTTCTCGGTGGGCACGCCCTACGTGGCACGCTGGTACCCCAAGAACCGCCAGGGTTTTGCCATGGGCGTGTACGGCGCCGGCAACTCGGGCGCGGCGGTCAACAAGTTCATCGCGCCGGCCTTGGTGGTGGCCTTCGGCTGGACCATGGTGCCGCAGGTCTACGCGGCCATCATGCTGGGCACGGTGGTGGTCTTCTGGCTGTTCAGCCACAGCGCCCCGGCCCACCTGGTGCCCAGCAACACCAAGTTCAGCGACCAGCTCAAGGCCCTGAAGGACCCCAAGGTCATCAAGTACTGCCAGTACTACAGCATCGTCTTCGGCGGCTACGTGGCGCTCTCGCTGTGGATGGTGCAGTACTACGTGGGTGAATACGGCCTGGACATCCGCGCCGCCGCCCTGCTGGCGGCCTGCTTCTCGCTGCCCGGCGGCGTGCTGCGTGCGGTGGGCGGCTGGCTCAGCGACAAGTACGGCGCCCACAGCGTGACCTGGTGGGTCATGTGGGTGAGCTGGATCTGCCTGTTCCTGCTCTCTTATCCGCAGTTCGACTTCACCGTCACCACCATCGAGGGCCCCAAGACCTTCCATTTCGGCCTCAACGTCTACGCCTTCACCGGCCTGATGTTCATCCTGGGCATCGCCTGGGCTTTCGGCAAGGCCAGCGTGTTCAAGTACATCAGCGACGACTACCCGACCAACATCGGCACCATCAGCGGCATCGTCGGCCTGGCCGGCGGCTTGGGTGGTTTCGTGCTGCCCATCCTGTTCGGCGTGCTGCTCGACCTCACGGGCATCCGCTCCAGCGCTTTCATGCTGATGTACGGCGTGGTCTGGGTCTCGCTGATCTGGATGTACTGGACCGAAGTGCGCCGCACCGAAGTCATGGGCTCGCAGGCCACCGCTTTCAGCCTCAAGGGCTGACCCTCATTCATCCCAAGGAACCATCATGAACACCACCACCAGGGAATCGGGCGCCACCATCACCGACTGGCGCCCCGAGGACGAACAGTTCTGGGAAAGCACGGGCAAGAAGATCGCCTACCGCAACCTCTGGATCTCGGTGCCGGCCCTGCTGTGCGGCTTCGCGATCTGGGGCATGTGGGGCATCATCACCGTGCAGATGCTAAACCTGGGTTTCCACTTCACCCAGGCAGAGCTCTTCACGCTGAACGCCATCGCGGGCCTGGCCGGCGCCACCATGCGCATCCCGGCCAGCTTCCTGATCCGCCTGGCCGGTGGGCGCAACACCATCTTCCTGACCACCGCCATGCTGCTGGCCCCGGCCATCGGCACCGGCATCGCCCTGCAGCACAAGGACTGGCCGCTGTGGGCCTTCCAGCTCATGGCCCTGTGGTCGGGCGTGGGTGGCGGCAACTTCGCCAGCTCCATGTCCAACATCGGCACCTTCTTTCCCAAGCGCCTGCAGGGCACGGCGCTGGGCCTGAACGCCGGCCTGGGCAACTTCGGCGTCACGACCATGCAGGTCGTGATCCCGCTGGTGATGACGGTCAGCATCTTCGGCGCCATCGGCGGTGAGTCGATGACGCTGGTGAAGGACAGCGGCTGGATCTTCGGCAAGATCGCCGCCGGCACGCCCACCTTCATCCAGAACGCCGGTTTCGCCTGGCTGCTCTCGCTGGTGCCCCTGTCCATCCTGTGCTGGTTCGGCATGAACAACCTGAAGACGGTGACACCGGGCGTGGACAACAGCCTGGGCAGCACCATCAGCGCCTTCATCAAGATCGTCTGGCTCTACACCCTGTCCTTCCTGCCGGCCGGGGTGGGCCTCTACCTCTACCTGCCCGCGCCCACCGGCCTGGGCCTGCTGAACATGTGGCTGGCCATGCCGCTGATCATCGTCAGCACCCTGCTGGTGATGAAGCTCACGGCCTTCGGCACCATGAAGGAGAACATCGACAAGCAGTTCGCCATTTTTCGCGACAAGCACACCTGGTCCATGACGGCGCTGTACATCGTGACCTTCGGCAGCTTCATCGGCTTCTCCATGGCCCTGCCCCTGTCCATCACGGTGATCTTCGGCAGCACGCACGTCTTCGACGTGGCCACCAACGCCTGGGTCCATGCCAAGAACGCCAATGCCCCCAGCGCCCTGACCTACGCCTGGATCGGCCCCTTCGTGGGCGCCGCGGTGCGGCCCATCGGCGGCTGGATCTCGGACAAGGTGGGCGGCTCCATCGTCACGCAGATCATCTCGGCCGTGATGGTGGTGGCCTCGGGCGCCGTGGGTTACGTGATGCTGCAGGCCTACCAGTCGGCCACGCCCGAGCAATACTTCTCGGCCTTCATCGGCCTGTTCATCGTGCTGTTCTTTGCCACCGGCATCGGCAACGGCTCGACCTTCCGCACCATCGCCGTCATCTTCGACCGCAGCCAGGCCGGCCCGGTGCTGGGCTGGACTTCGGCCATCGCCGCCTACGGCGCCTTCGTGGCCCCGGTGGTGATCGGCGCCCAGATCAAGGCCGGCACGCCGCAGTACGCCATGTACGGCTTCGCCGTCTTCTACGCCCTGTGCCTGGTGCTGAACTGGTGGTTCTACCTGCGTACGAACGCCTACGTCAAGAACCCCTGATCACACCGCAAGCGCGCGTCACAACGAATTTAGGAGGCCGACATGAGCCATTTTCTCGACAAACTGAGCTACTTCTCCCAACCCCGGGAGTCCTTCTCCCAGGACCACGGCGTCACCACCGGTGAAGACCGCACCTGGGAAGACGCCTACCGCGACCGCTGGGCGCACGACAAGATCGTGCGCTCCACCCATGGCGTGAACTGCACGGGCTCCTGCTCGTGGAAGATCTACGTCAAGGGCGGCATCGTCACCTGGGAAACCCAGCAGACCGACTACCCGCGCACGCGCTGGGACATGCCCAACCACGAGCCGCGCGGCTGCGCGCGCGGCGCCAGCTACAGCTGGTACCTGTATTCCGCCAACCGGGTCAAGTACCCCATGGTTCGGGGCCGCCTGCTCAAGCTTTGGCGCGAGGCCCGCCTGACCCACGCACCCGTGGAGGCCTGGGCCTCGATCGCGCAGGACAACGCCAAACGCAAGGAATACCAGAGCGTGCGCGGCCTGGGCGGTTTCGTGCGTTCCAGCTGGGAGGAGGTCAACGAGATGATCGCCGCGGCGAACATCTACACCGTCAAGAAACACGGCCCGGACCGCGTGATCGGCTTCTCGCCCATCCCGGCCATGTCCATGGTGTCCTACGCCGCCGGCAGCCGCTACCTGAGCCTGCTGGGCGGCGTGTGCATGAGCTTCTACGACTGGTACTGCGACCTGCCGCCGGCCAGCCCGCAGATCTGGGGCGAGCAGACCGACGTGCCCGAGTCGGCCGACTGGTACAACTCTACCTACATCATCGCCTGGGGCTCCAACGTGCCGCAGACGCGCACCCCCGACGCCCACTTCTTCACCGAGGTGCGCTACAAGGGCGCCAAGACCGTGGCCGTGACACCCGACTACGCCGAGATCTCCAAGCTGGCCGACATCTGGATGCACCCCAAGCAGGGGACGGACGCGGCGATGGCCATGGCCATGGGCCACGTCATCATGAAGGAGTTCTACTTCGACAAGCCCTCGGCCTATTTCGACGACTACGCCCGCCGTTATACCGACCTGCCCATGCTGGTCATGCTCAAGGAGCAGACCAGCCCGAGCGGCGAAAAGATCCTGGTGCCCGACCGTTATGTGCGCGCCAGCGACTTCAACGGCAAGCTCGGCCAGGCCAACAACCCCGAGTGGAAGACCGTGGCCATCAACGAAGACGGCAAGGTGGTCTGTCCCAAGGGCGCCATCGGCTTCCGCTGGGGCCCGGACGGCCGCGCCGATGCCGGCCAGTGGAACCTGGAAGCCAAGGAAGCCCGCCACGGCAATGACGTGAAACTGAAGCTGTCGGCGCTGGAAGGCGGCGCCCAGACCGAGACCGCGAAGATCGGCTTCCCCTACTTCGGCGGCATCGAGCACGAGCACTTCCCCAACAACACCACCGGCGCCGCAGCCAACAACGTGCTGGTGCGCACCGTGCCGGTGACCCGCATCTCGCTGGGCAAGGAAGGCGACAAGCGCGAAGCCCTGGTGGCCACCGTGTTCGACCTGCAGGCCGCCAACTACGGCATCGCCCGCGGCCTGCCCGGCGAGCTGGCCGCGAAGAGCTTCGACGACGACACCCCCTACACTCCGGCCTGGCAGGAAAAGATCACCGGCGTGCCGCGCCAGCAACTCATCACCGTGGCGCGCCAGTTCGCCGACAACGCCGACAAGACCAAGGGCAAGTCTATGGTCATCATCGGCGCGGCCATGAACCACTGGTACCAC
>CAUPQO010000137.1:0-8501 GCA_963513295.1 uncultured Hylemonella sp. | reverse complement strand
CGCTGGCGACGTACTGGTCGCCGCGCTTGATGGCTTCCTTCTCGGCGGCCTGCAGCAGGCTGACGAGGTCACGCCCGACCTGCACCTGCTCCTGGCCCTCCACCTGCGGCAGTTTCTTGACGGCGGCCTCGGCCCCGGCCAGCAAGCCGGCCACATTGACGCCGGCGCGGGCTAGCAGGGCCTTGGGGCCGTCCTGCTGGCGCAGCATGGCCACCAGCAGGTGGGCCGGCTCGATATAGGCGTGGTCATTGCCCAGGGCCAGCGTCTGCGCTTCGCCCAGGGCTTCCTGAAATTTGGTCGTGAGTTTGTCGATCCGCATGAAATCCTCCGGTTGCAGCCCAGCTTTGGGTGCATGGTAGAGATTTCAAGTCATGGGAGCGACTTCTTTTTTGACCGAGGTCAAATGGGCGTCATCCCGCCCGACCTACTTCACTGCCTCCTGCGAGAACCCGGCGACGCGTTTGTAGTTCTCGGAGATCTGGCGCAGTTCTTCCTGGCTGATCAGGTCGTCGATGTGGCGGAAGGGCTTGCCGCCGCTGAGCTCATCGACCTTGATGTTGATGAAGTCCGGCGGGGTGCTGCGGTTGGTGCGCACCACACGCGCGGTGGGCTCCACGCGGGCCTGGTCGTAGATCTGCAGGGCGGACTGCGGGTCGGGCGTGACCGCCAGCAGTTCGGCCAGCGTGCGCGCGTCGATCAGGCCCTGGGCAGCGCCGTTGGAGCCGCGTGGGTACATGGGGTGGGCGGCGTCGCCCATGAAGGTCACGCGATCAAAGGTCCAGCGGGCCACCGGGTCCTTGTCGACCATGGGGTACTCGAGGATGTGCTGGGCATTGGCGATGAGGGTGGGCACATCGAGCCAGTCGAACTTCCAGTCGGCATAGATGGCCTCGAAGTCGGCCTTGTTGCCCGGGCGGTTCCAGTCGTTCATGGCCTCGCCCTCGTGCTGAATCTCGGCCATCCAGTTGATGAGCTGGTTGCCCTGCCCGTCCACGTTGTCGACGATGGGGTAGATCACCATCTTGCCGGTGTGGATGGAGCCCACGCGCATGTAACTCTTGCCCGTCAGGATGGGCTTGTGCACGGTGACGCCACGCCAGGTGTTGATGCCGGCGAAGGCCACCTTCTCGTCCGGGTAGAACTGGCGGCGGATGGTGGAGTTGACGCCGTCGCAGGCGATGACGATGTCGGCGCGCACGCCGGGGCGCTTGTTTCCCTGGGCATCGACGAAGTGCACGGTGGCGCCCATGGCGTCCTGCTCGACGCCGGTGCAGCGGTGGTCGGTGTGGATGTGCGCCGGGCCGAGCTGGGCCAGCGCCTCCTCGAACAGGATGCGGTGCAGTTTGCCGCGGTGGATGCCGACCTCCGGAACGGGATAACCGGCGTGGCGCCCGCGCGGCTCCCGGTAGATGTACTGGCCGTAGCGGTTGAAGAACACGCTCTCCAGGTTCTCGATGCCCACGGCCTCCAGCTTGCTTTGCACGCCCAGCGCGGCCAGTTCGCGCATGGCGTGCGGCAGCAGGGTGATGCCCACGCCCAGTTCCTTCACCTCGGGCACGGCCTCGTAGACTTCGCTGGCGATGCCACGCTGGTGCAGGGACAGCGCCAGGCCCAGGCCGGCCACACCGCCGCCCACGATGGCGATGCGGGTGTCCTGATGCAGCTCGCCCATGGGCTTACTCGGCCTGGATGTTGTTGCGCCGGATGACGGCACCCCAGCGCGGGTAGTCACGGTTCACGATGTTGCCCAGCTCGGCCGAGCTGGACGACTCGGCCAGCATGCCGGCCTTGCCCAGCGCATTGGAGACTTCGGGCAGTTTGAGGATGGCGGCGAGTTCGGTGTTCAGGCGCTGGACCACGGCGGCATTGGTCTTGCCCGGCACGAAGAAGGCGTACCAGAGGTCGACGTCCACGCCCTTGGCGCCCAGCTCCTCGAAGGTGGCCACGTTGGGCGATACCGGGTGGCGCTTGGGGCTGCCCACGGCCAGGGCGCTGAGCCGCCCGCTGTTGACAAAACCCTGGGCCACGTGCACCGGCAGGAAACCCACGTTGAGTTCACCCGAGAGCAGGTCCGTGGTGTAGCCGGCCGAGCCGCGGTAGGGCACGTGCAGCATGAAGGTCTGCGTCTGCACCTTGAAGAGTTCCATGGCCATGTGGTGCGGGGTGCCGACACCGGGCGAGCCGTAGCTGATGCTGCCGGGACGCGCACGCGCTTTGTCCAGCAGGTCCTGCAGGGACTTGATGCCGGTCTTGGGGTTGGCCACCAGCATCAGCGTGCCCCAGGCAGCCATGGAGACGGGGGCGAAGTCCTTCACCGGGTCGAAAGGCACGTTCTTGTAGAGCTGCGAGGCCATGAGCATGGTGTTGGCGCCCATGAGAACGGTGTAGCCGTCGGGGTTGCTCTTGGCCACTTGGTCGGCGCCGATGTTGCCGCTGGCGCCCGGTACATTGCTCACCACCACGGGCTGGCCCAGGCGCTCGGACAGGCGCGGCGCCACCGCGCGGGCGATGGTGTCCATGCCGGTGCCCGGCGTGAAGGGCACGATGATGCGCACGGTCTGCGCGGGCCAGGTCTGGGCGCCGGCAGCGCCGGCCAGCAGGAGCAGCCCTGCGAACAGATGCTTGATCGTTTTCATCTCGGTCTCCTCGGGTTGTGGTTGTGGCGTGCTTCAGCGCAGCTTGAACACCGCTTCGGCATTGGTCTGGAAGAACTGGCGCTTGTGCTCCAGCGGCATGTCCATGGCGTCCAGCATGTTCACCTCATCGGGCGCGTACTGGTAGGGATAGTCCATGGCGTACATCACGCGGTCGGTGCCCATGAAGTCCTGGGTGAACTTGATGGCCTGTTCCCAGGCCACGCCGCTGTTGGTGATGTAGAAATGCTCGCGCAGGTACTCGCTGGGGCGTTTGTCGATGGGCTGGATGCTCGGGTAACGCTGCGACTTGACCGTGGCCTGGTGCATGTAGTCCAGGCGGTAGGCCCAGAAGGGCAAGGCCTCGCCCATGTGGCCCAGGATCATGCGCAGTTTGGGGAAACGGTCGAACACGCCGGCCGTGATGATGCGCATCGCATGCAGGCCGGTCTCCACGCCGAAGCCGTAGATGGCGCCGTCCAGGCCGCATTCCTGGAAGGGCTGCAGCATGCCGGGCGGCAGTGCGTTGGGATGCAGGTAGATGGGCGCGTCGTTCGCCTCGGCGGCGGCGAAGATGTCCCAGAACTTGGGATCGGACAGGTACTCGCCCTGGGTGTGCGAGTTGATGATGACCGAGTGCATGCCCAGCTGGCTGACACCGCGCTCGATCTCTTTCGCGGCAGCGGCCGGGTCCTGCGGGGCGATGGCGATCATGCCGGCCAGGCGGGTGGGGTGGCGCCGGATGGCCGCGGCCAGTTCGTCGTTGGCGCCCTGCACGAAGGAGACGGCGGTGGCCTTGTCCATCACCTGTGCCGCGGGGGAAGTCAGTGCGAGCACGGCCATGTCCACGCCGGCCGCGTCCATGTGCTGCAGGCGCAGCTGGTCCATATCCAGCAGGCCGCGCATGATGTGCTGCGCCCGCTCGCTGGGGCTGCTCATGTAGAAGCCCATCAGGCCGCGGAAGCCGGGGTCGACGTCGCCGCGCGCCAGGATCTTCCTGTAGATGGCGATCATCTCCTGCGTGGCAAAGGCCTCTTCGGTGGCGATGCGCAGATAGGGCGCCTTTTGCGGGGGGGCCGGGTTGGCCAGATTGGGGAGCTTGATCTCCATGCCGTCGATCCTGGGTATTGATAAGAACTCTTACCATCCTAAGGTCAGGACCGACCCACCGACACTGAGGTTTCTACTGATGCTGCCCCGGGAACCGGAAGGCAGGCCCGCGGATCAGGCCGCGGAATTGCCGGAGGCGATGCCCCACTTGGC
This sequence comes from uncultured Hylemonella sp., assembly GCA_963513295.1. Lineage (GTDB taxonomy): Bacteria > Pseudomonadota > Gammaproteobacteria > Burkholderiales > Burkholderiaceae_C > Hylemonella. The sequence continues at coordinate 4,605 of CAUPQO010000137.1, read as the reverse complement.
CAGCGCCTGGTCGTCGCTGACGCGGGCGTCGACCCAGCGTGCGCCTTCAGGCGTCTGTTCCTTCTTCCAGAACGGCGCCTGGGTCTTGAGGTAGTCCATCAGGAACTCGCAGGCCTGGAAACTCTCGCCGCGATGCGCCGAGGTGACCACCACCAGCACGATCTGGTCCAGCGGCAACAGCGGGCCGACGCGGTGGATGACACGCGCTGCGTAGATGTCGAAACGCTTGAAGGCTTCGTCGATCATCTGCTCGATGGACTGCTCGGTCATGCCGGGGTAATGCTCGAGCTCCATGGTGCTCACCGACTGGCCGTCATTGCGGTCCCGCACGGTACCGATGAAAGAGCACACCGCGCCCACACGTTTGTCCTGCGCGCGCAGCGCTGCGATCTCGGCGGCGACGTCGAAGTCCTGGGTCTGGATCGAAACGCGGCCCGTCATGGCTTCAACCTCCGGTGACAGGCGGAAAAAACGCCACTTCGCAGTTCTCCGTCAGCGCGGCGTCCTCGCCGCTCATGACTTGGTTGAGTGCCACGCGCACGGCACGGCCGCGCGCCAGGCTCTGGGCATGGGCGCCGCCGCGGGCGATCAGTTCGTCGCGCAGCGCACCCAGCGTGGCGACCGTGGTCTGCAGCTGCTCGCTGCCCGTGCCCAGGCTCTCGCGGATGGAGGCGAAATATTTGACGTTGACTTTCATGCCATCAATTCTGCAAAGGCCAGGAACTGGACGATATCCCCTTTGGCGATCGTCGTGTTCGCGGGGTTGTCGACCAGGCCGTCGCCCCAGGCGGCCGAGGTCAGCACACCCGAGCTCTGGTTGGGAAACAGATCCAGGCCACCGGCGGCGTTGCGACGCACGCGCAGGAACTCGCGGCGCTTGTCGCTGCGCGTCAGCTCGAAGTGCGCGGGCAGGGCCATGCGCACCGGCGTGACATCGGCCACACCCAACAGGCGCAACAGGAAAGGCCGCACCAGCAGCATGAAGGTGACGTAGCTGGAGACCGGGTTGCCCGGCAGGCCGGCGAAGTGGCAGGCGTCCTGCGGGCCGCGCGCAGCGCCTTCGCCGCGGTAGAGCTTGCCGTAAGCGAAAGGCTTGCCGGGTTTCATGGAGATCTGCCAGAGGTCGAGCTCGCCGAGCTGCTGCACGGAAGGCTTGATGTGGTCTTCCTCGCCCACCGACACGCCGCCGCTGGTCAGCACCAGGTCATGGTTCTCGGCCGCGCCCTGCAGGGCCTGGAGGGTGGCCGCGCGCTGGTCCGGCACGATGCCGTAGTCGGTGACCTCGCAGCCCAGGCGTTGTAGCAAGGCGCGCAGGAAAAACCGGTTGGAGTTGTAGATGGCGCCGGGCGGCATCTGCTCGGGCGGCACGTCGCCAGGCATGACCAGTTCGTCGCCGGTGGAGAACAGGGCCACGCGCGGGCGGCGCACCACGGTCAGCTGGCTCAGACCGATGCCGGCCGCCATGCCCAGCGCAGCAGGGCCCAGGCGCTGGCCGCGCGCCAGCACCACGGCGCCGCGCGTCACGTCCTCGCCGGCGCGGCGGATCCACTGGCCCGCCTGCGGCAGGGTATTCACGCGCACGCTACCCTCCTCCACCGCCTCGCAGTCTTCCTGCATGACGATGGCGTCGGCCCCAGGCGGTACGGGTGCGCCGGTGAAGATGCGCGCGACCTCGCCCGGGCCCAGCGGCTGACCGTGGTGACCCGCGGGGATGCGCTGGGTCACGCGCAGCACTTTGCCCGCAGCGGGCACGTCGGCGCAGCGCAGGGCATAACCGTCCATGGCGCTGTTGTCCTGCGGCGGCACGTGCAGGGCCGAGACCAGATCCTGTGCGAGCACACGGCCGTCGGCCTCAAAGGTACTGAGGGTCTCGGTGCCCGCCAGCGGCCGGGCCTGGACCAGCAGCTCGGCCAGCGCCTGGTCCAGCGACTTCAGGGGGGCACGGGGCGCGTTCATGCGAGGTACACCTCGGGGTCGTAGTCGAAACGCTCGCCGTGGGCCACCAGCCAGCCAGCCACGGCATCGGGGTTGTTGAGGTCCAGCACGTCCAGGCCCGTGGGCACCGGCAGCTGGCTCGCGTCGTCGGTGGCCACGGCGGCGATAAAGTCGTCATCGGGGTAACGCACGGGTTTGCCGTTGGCGGCACGCCAGACTTCGACCTTGAGCAGGTCGCTGTTCTTGAAACCTTCGACCAGCACCCAGTCCACGCCGTCATACAACTCGGCGATCAATTCGTGCACCTTGGGCTCGTGTTGCTGCTCGAACTCGCGCATCATGGCCAGGCGGCGGTTGGAGGCGATGACCACCTCGAAGGCACCGGCTTCGCGATGGCGCCAGCTGTCCTTGCCCGGGTGGTCGATGTCGAACTTGTGGTGGGCGTGCTTGACCACGGACACGCGCAGGCCGCGCAGCTTGAGCGCAGGGATGAGCTGCTCGACCAGGGTGGTCTTGCCCGAACCGGAGTAACCGGCGAAACCCACCACTTTCATGGAACGATCACTCCAAAGCTACGAATTTGATAGCACATGACGGACACCCCGGAGCGAAACGGCAACTCAGGCGCAGTGCCGGACGATGTAGTCCTTGACCACCTGCACGTCGGCAGCGATCACGACCACGCGCTTGGGCAGTTGCTCGATGCCTTCAAACTTGGCCGGACGGTCCGGCTCGCGTCCCAGCGCCTCGACGATGGTTGCCGCGAACTTGATGGGCAGCGCCGTCTCCAGCACGATCATGGGCACACCAGGCTGCAAGTGCTCGCGCGCCACCTTGACGCCGTCGGCGGTATGCGTGTCGATCATCACACCGAAACGCTCCCAAGTGTCACGGATGGTAGCGAGCCGGTGGGCATGCGTGCTCTTGCCGCTGACAAAACCATACCGGCTGCGGGCTTGTGCAAACGCCGGATCGGCGCTCAGGTCAAACTTGCCGGCCTTGGAGAGCTGCTCGCCAAACAGGGCCTTGACCCTGGCGCCGTCGCGGCCCAGCAGGTCGAACACGAAACGCTCGAAGTTGCTGGCCTTGGAGATGTCCATGGACGGGCTGGAGGTCTCGTGCGTGTCGGCGCTGCCGCGCACGCGGTAGACGCCGGTGCGGAAGAACTCGTCGAGCACGTCGTTCTCGTTGGTGGCCACCACCAGTCGCTCGATCGGCAGGCCCATCATGCGTGCCACATGGCCGGCGCAGACATTGCCGAAGTTGCCCGAGGGCACGGTGAAGCTGACGCGCTCGGTGTTGCTCTTCGTCGCCTGGAAATAACCTGCGAAGTAGTACACCACCTGCGCCACCAGGCGCGCCCAGTTGATGGAGTTGACGGTGCCGATCTTGTACTGGCGCTTGAAGTCCAGGTCGTTGGAGACGGCCTTGACGATGTCCTGGCAGTCGTCGAACACGCCCTGGACCGCCAGGTTGTGGATGTTGGCGTCCTGCAGGCTGAACATCTGGGCCTGCTGGAAGGGGCTCATGCGGCCATGCGGGCTGGTCATGAAGACGCGCACGCCCTTCTTTCCACGCATGGCGTATTCGGCCGCGCTGCCGGTGTCGCCGCTGGTCGCGCCCAGGATGTTGAGCTGCTCGCCGCGGCGGCCCAGTTCGTACTCGAACAGGTTACCCAGCAGTTGCATGGCCATGTCCTTGAAGGCCAGCGTGGGGCCGTTGGACAGGGCTTCGAGATGGACGCCGTTCTCCAGCTTCTTGAGCGGCACGATCTCCTTCGTGCCGAACACGGCTTCGGTGTAGGTCTTGCGGCAGAGGGCGCGCAGATCGTCGGCCGGGATGTCGTCGATGTAGAGCGAGAGGATCTCGAAAGCCAGATCGGCGTAGGGCAGGCCGCGCCACTTCGCCAGCGTGGCCTCGTTTACCTGCGGATAGGACTCGGGCAGGTAGAGGCCACCGTCGGGCGCCAGGCCCTCGAGCAGGATTTCGCAGAAGCGCTTGCGGTCGGCGTGGCCGCGGGTCGAGACGTACTTCATCCGGCCAGCTCTTCCTTGCGGATGCGCACGATGGGCGCCAGCACGGTAGGCAGGGCCTGCAGCTTGACCAGGGCGTCGTTCATGGTGCCCTCGCGCGCGTCGTGCGTGAGGATGATGACGTCAGTCTGGGTGGAGCCTTCGCCGCCCACCTCGTCGGCCTCGCGCTGCAGCACTGCGTCGATGCTGATGCCGGCCTCGGCCAGGATGCCGGTGACCTTGGCCAGCACGCCGGCCTGGTCGGCCACGCGCAGGCGCAGGTAATAACTGGTCACCACCTCGCTCATGGGCAGCACGGGCAGGTTGCTCATGGCATCGGGCTGGAAAGCCAGGTGCGGCACGCGGTGCAGCGGATCGGCGGTGTGCAGGCGGGCGATGTCCACCAGGTCGGCGATCACGGCGCTGGCCGTGGGCTCGGAGCCCGCGCCCTTGCCGTAATACAGCGTGGTGCCCACGGCGTCGCCGTTGACCACCACGGCGTTCATCGCGCCTTCCACATTGGCCAGCAGGCGCTTGCTCGGCACCAGGCTGGGGTGCACGCGCAGCTCGATGCCCTTGGCCGTGCGTTTGGTGATGCCCAGCAGCTTGATGCGGTAGCCCAGTTGCTCCGCATAGCGGATATCGGCCGCGCCCAGCT
>CAUPQO010000136.1:0-8524 GCA_963513295.1 uncultured Hylemonella sp. | reverse complement strand
GTGCCGCCGCGGCGGATGGCCACCGCGCAGTACTTGAACTCCGGGATCTTCGCCGTTGGGTCGAGCGCGGCGTTGGTGATGAGGTTGGCCGCCGCCTCGTAGTAGGCGAAGGGGATGAAGACGGCACCACATGGCCACCCGTCGTCGCGTCCAGGCTACTTCCAGTCTTCAGACGGCCGTGCGCTGACCCGCCAGACGTGGCCCGTCGATGTATTGCGTCAGTATGTCCAGGTCACGCTGCGTCACACCCTGCGCCCTGAAGAAATCCCGCCAACCGTTCACCACATGACAGATGTCGCGCACGACAGCCACGGCCGCGTCACGCCCCAGGCCGAAGGCCTTGCATTCGGACAAGGCATTGTCCAGCGTCGATTCTGTTGCCGCATGACCCACGCGCAGTTGCTGATAGCCCAGGCCCTGCGCCGAGGGCACGATGTCGTAGGCCTCGGACAGTTCGTAGTGCCCGTCCTCACCACGAACCAGGGCGTGGTTCTTCTCGTGGTCGTCGGTGTTGTCGATCAGGATGTTGAACACCATGCGCCGGAACAACTCCTCCTGCTCGGCCTTGATCTGATCAGGGCGACCCAAACGACGCAGCAACTGTGCGAGTTCCGGGTAACCCATCTCCTCACCCGCGGCGCGCAGCGCCACATGGACCGACAGGACATGCAGGCGCCGCCCCTCCACCCTGTCGAAACGGCGCACCGCCACCGCATGCCCGCCGGCCACCGGCAAGGCGCGCGTCTCGGCAACGCGGATGCCGCAACGCTGCGCCAGCCGCATGGCCGCGTGTTCGACCAGGGGCGTATCCATCTCGGTACTGTCGGCAAACTTCACGACCCACTGCTGCCCGTCCATCTGCATCAACGATTTGGGCCGCATGCCGCCGAACGATGCACCCGGGCGCAGCAGCCGGGCCTGGACCTCGGGCACCTTGTCGCCGGCCAGCACACGGCGCACGGCCTCGTGCATCTGATCCAACCCCGAGAAGACCGGCACGCTGCCCCGTTCGCGCGGTCGATAGGCCTGCGAGTCGAGCGAGACACCCAGGGCGCCCGCGCGATCATCCCCCGCGAAATAAAGATATTCCAGCAAGGACAGCCGCGCCGGCCGGTCGATCAGGCGGATCACCCGCTCGCCCCAGCGGTCGGGTCGCGCGTCGTCCACGGCGCCCGCCGCCATGTCGCGCTGCGACGGCAGAAAGAGGCCCGTCTGCAGGGGCAGGTCTTCACTCAGGGCAAAACCACCTGCGCCGCGGACCAGCCACTCGGGCGCGTACTGCAAACCCACCTTGCGCGCACTGTCGGCGAGCAAAAGCGTACCCACCAGCCTGGGCGCGGCCGGTTCGCCCAGCCACCAGAGGCTCATGCGGTCCTGCGGCTTGTAATCAGCGCTCATGGCCTTCTCCTGCCTGGACCTTGCGGGACAAACGTCGGCCCTTGATCGCCTGGATGTCGAGTTCCAGCGCACCCAGGTCGTGCTGCGGCGCTGCGATGTCGGCCAGGGCCTGGTGCTGCCCCATGAGCCAGAGCGCGGTGGCATACACCCCCATGCCCACCGCCGGGTCACCCCTCTCCATGCGCGACAGCGTGGGCACGGACACCCCCATGCGGCTGGCGTGCGCGCGTAGCGATTCGCCCCGCCGCTGGCGCGCCAGCGCCAGGTTTTCACCCAGCGCCTGCAGCGTCCGCAGCACGGAGGCGGGCAGCTGTTCTACCGCATTCGATGGCTTAGGCATAACGCAAGATTAACAAATAATTATTATTTGTGCAATCTTGTGTTTACAAAACTAATGAACAGCCGCGATGAGGGCGGCTGTTCGTGCGGCAGAAGACTACAAACGCACCGCGCCTGCGATTTGCACCGCGTTGGACTGGACCGTTTGCTGAGCCTGGCCCAATTGAGAGTCCGATAGTGCAACTTGCGAGACGGCAAGCGGCAGGCTTGACGAAAGATTCGGGCGCTGCGCTGCTGATGAGTTTGGGGGCCGCCCCGCCCTGCACGAACCCGGCGTAGCGCTGCGGTGCGATCGACCCAGCAGGAATGTGGAACCCCCACAGCCAAAGAAAATGGGGAACCGGTGACCCGGTTCCCCATGTGTGCTTGCGAAGCGGTCTGAGCGCTCGGCGCGTCGCGCAGGACGATCAACCCTCCAGCAAGGCCGCCGCCCCAAAGCCCTGTGTCTTGGCCGGCGTGCCGCCGCGGCGGATGGCCACCGCGCAGTACTTGAACTCCGGAATCTTGGCGACCGGATCAAACGCGGCGTTGGTGATCAGGTTGGCCGCCGCCTCGTAGTAGGCGAAGGGGATGAACACGGCGCCGCGCGGCGTGCCGTCGTCACGGCGCAGGTGGATGGCCACCTGGCCGCGGCGCGAGGCCACGGTCACCACGTCGCCAGGCGCCAGGCCCAGTTCGCTCATATCGTCACCGCACATGGAGGCGGTGGCGATGGGCTCGATGGCGTCGAGCACGCCCGAACGGCGCGTCATGCTGCCGGTGTGCCAGTGTTCGAGCTGGCGGCCGGTGATGAGCACGAAGGGGAACTCGGCGTCGGGGCGCTCGTTGGCCGGGATGATGTCGGCCGGCACCAGCTTGACCTTGCCGTCGGCCGTGGGGAAGTCCTCGATGAAGACGGTGGGCTGGCCCGGGTCTTCGGCGCTCAGGCAGGGATAGGTCACGCTGGATTCCTTCTCCAGGCGCTCCCAGGTGATGCCTGAGATGACGGCGTGCATGGCCTGGCGCATTTCCTCGTAGACGGCAGCGACACCGGCATGCTCGCCGGCATAAAAGGCCCCCACGTTTGCCGCTACGCGTGCTGCACTGCCCCCCGAGGGGGCTGCGGCGCCTTGGGGCGGCCCGGCGTCGCCGCGGTTCCAGTCCACGCCCATGCGATAGGCAATTTCCTGGATGATCCAGAGATCCGGCTTGGCCTCGCCCGGCGGCGTGACGGCCTGCTTGCCCAGCTGCACCATGCGGTCGGTGTTGCTGACAGTGCCGGTCTTCTCGGGCCAGGCCGTGGCGGGCAGGATCACGTCGGCCAGCCAGGCGGTCTCGGTCATGAAGATGTCCTGCACCACCAGGTGCTTGAGCTCGGCCAGGGCGTGGCGGGCATGGTTCAGGTCCGGATCGCTCATGGCGGGGTTTTCACCCTCGACGTACATGCCGTGGATCTTGTGCGGATCGCTGTCATCGACCAGGGCCTTGTGCATGATCTCCACCACGGTGTAACCGGGGCGGTCGTCGAGCTTGGTGTTCCAGAACTTCTCGAACCACTGGTGCACTTCCCTGTTGTCCACGCGCTGGTAGTTCGGGAACATCATGGGGATCAGGCCGGCATCGCTGGCGCCCTGCACGTTGTTCTGGCCGCGCAACGGGTGCAGGCCGGAGCCGGGCTTGCCGATCTGGCCGGTCACCGCGCACAGCGCGATCAGGCAACGGGCGTTGTCGGTGCCGTGCACGTGCTGGCTCACGCCCATGCCCCACAGGATCATGGAGGCCTTGGAGGTGGCGAACTCGCGCGCCACTTCGCGCAGCTTCTGCGCGGGGATGCCGCAGATGGGCTCCATGGCCTCGGGGCTGTAGCCCTTGACGTTTTTCTTCAGCGCCTCGAAGTTGCTGGCGCGCTTCTTCACGAAGTCCTTGTCCACCAGGCCCTCTTCGATCACTGTGTAGATCATGGCGTTGAGCATGGCCACGTCGGTGTCGGGTTTGAACTGCAGGGTGCGCCAGGCGTGTTTGCCGATGTCGGTGATGCGCGGGTCGGCCAGCACGATCTTGGCGCCGGCCTTGGCGGCGTTTTTCATCCAGGTGGCGGCCACCGGGTGGTTGGCCGTGGGGTTGGAGCCGATCACGAAGATGAGACCGGAATGCTCCACGTCATTGACCTGGTTGGACACCGCGCCCGAGCCCACGCCTTCGAGCAGGGCCGCCACGCTGGAGGCATGGCACAGGCGGGTGCAATGGTCCACGTTGTTGCTGCCGAAGCCGGTGCGCACCAGCTTCTGGAAGAGGTAGGCCTCTTCGTTGCTGCCCTTGGCCGAGCCGAAACCGGCCAGGGCCTTGAGGCCGTATTTGTCGCGCAGGGCCTTGAGGCCGCCGCCGGCCAGGTCCAGCGCCTCGTCCCACGTGGCTTCGCGGAACATGGTGCCGATGATGGACGGGTCCTCGCTCATCTGGCGGTTCAGCTCGTCGATGGCCTCCGGGTCCTTGGGCACACCGGCCTTGCGGATCAGCGGCTTGGTCAGGCGCTGCGGGTTGTGCGCGTAGTCGAAACCAAAACGGCCCTTGACGCACAGGCGGTTGTGGTTGGCCGGACCGTCGCGTCCGTCCACGCTGATGATCTTGTTGTCCTTGACGTTGTAGGTGATCAGGCAACCGACACCGCAGAAGGGGCAGACCGAGTCCACCTTCTTGTCGACCTGCTGCGAACCGATGCGCGTCTTGGGCATGAGGGCGCCCGTGGGGCAGGCCTGCACGCATTCACCGCAGGCCACGCAGGTGCTGTCACCCATGGGGTCGTTCAGGTCGAACACGATCTCGCTGTGGCTGCCGCGCATGGCGTAACCGATCACGTCGTTCACCTGCTCTTCACGGCAGGCGCGCACACAGCGGTTGCACTGGATGCAGGCATCCAGGTTCACGGCCATGGCCGGATGCGAGATGTCGGCCTTGGGCTGCTCGCGGCGCAGGGCCTTGAGTGCGGGTCGCACGGTCACGCCCACCTGGTCGGCCCATAACGACAGCTCACCATGCTGCAGCGCCTCGTCCTTTTCGTCCCATTTGTAGCCGGTGTCGGGCATGTCGGACAGCAACATCTCCAGCACCATCTTCTGGCTCTTGACGGCGCGTTCGCTCTTGCTCTGCACCTCCATGCCTGCGGTGGCGCTGCGGCAGCAGCTGGGGGCCAGGGTGCGCTCGCCCTTGACCTCGACCACGCAGGCGCGGCAATTGCCGTCGGCGCGCATGCCTTCCTTGTAGCAAAGGTGCGGAATCTCCATGCCCATGCGCTTGGCCACGGTCAGGATGGTTTCACCGGCGTAGGCCTGGGCCTTTTTGCCATCGAGCGTGAACTCGACGACCTGCGGGGTGACTTCGTTGAGCTTGGCGGGTGCGTTCATGCTTGGGCTCCCAGTTCTTGCGGGAAGTATTTCTGGACACAGCGGATGGGGTTGGGCGCAGCCTGGCCCAGGCCGCAGATGGAGGCGTCGGCCATGACCTGGCACAGGTCTTCCAGCGTCTCGTTGTCCCAGGTCTTGGCTTCCATGAGCTTGACGGCCTTGGCCGTGCCCACGCGGCAGGGTGTGCACTGGCCGCAGCTCTCGTCGGCGAAGAAACGCAGCATGTTCACGGCGGCTTCGCGCGCCGTGTCCTTCTGGCTCAGCACGATGACGGCGGCCGAGCCGATGAAACAGCCGTAGGGCTGCAGGGTGTCGAAGTCCAGCGGGATGTCGCCCATGCTGGCCGGCAGGATGCCGCCCGAGGCGCCGCCCGGCAGGTAGGCGTAGAGCTCATGGCCCTCTGTCATGCCGCCGCAATACTGGTCCACCAGTTCGCGGATGGTGATGCCGGCCGGCGCCAGCTTGACGCCCGGGTGCCTGACCCGGCCGCTGACACTGAAGGAACGCAGGCCCTTGCGGCCGTTGGCACCGAAGCTGGAGAACCAGCTCGGGCCCTTCTGCACGATGTCGCGCACCCAGTACAGCGTCTCGAAATTGTGCTCCAGCGTCGGGCGGCCGAACAGGCCGACCTGGGCGATGTAGGGCGGACGCATGCGGGGTTCGCCACGCTTGCCCTCGATGCTCTCGATCATCGCGGACTCTTCGCCGCAGATGTAGGCACCGGCACCGCGGCGCAGCTCGATCAGCGGCAGCGGGCAGGGCGGGTTGGCCTGCAGGGCGGCCAGTTCGGCCTCCAGCAGGGCGCGCGCGCCGTGGTACTCGTCACGCAGGTAGATGTAGCAGGCGCCCACGCCCACGGCGTAGGCGGCGACCAGCAGGCCTTCGAGGAAACGGTGCGGATCGCGCTCCAGATAGGTACGGTCCTTGAAGGTGCCTGGTTCACCTTCGTCGATGTTCACGGCCATCAGCTTGGGCGCGGGCTGGTCGCGCACGATGCGCCACTTGCGGCCGGCCGGGAAACCGGCGCCGCCCAGGCCACGCAGGCCCGAGTCCTCCATGGCCTTGATGATGGGCTCGACATCCTGCTTGCCACTGAGCAGATCGGCCGCCAGTTGGTAGCCGCCCTTGGCCTTGTAGGCCTCAAAACCCACGAAGTCGGGCGAGACCTGCTGCTGGCTGGGTGCGGGGGAGATGGACTTGAGGGCCAGGGCCGCCGGCTCGAAGGTCGCCTTGCCGCTGGACTTGGGGTGCGTGCTGGCACCGGCCTTCACGGCCTTGGCCACGGATTCGGGCGTGGCGCGCAGCACCGGGTTCTGGTGCACCACGGCCACCGGGGCCTGCTCGCAGCGGCCCACGCAGGGCGCGTGGAGCACGCGCACATCACCGCCCAGGGTGGTCTGCAGCTTGCTCATGAGGCTTTGGGCGCCATGCATCTCGCAGCTCAGGCCGTCGCAGACGCGCACGGTCAGGCCAGGGGCCTTCTCGTCGCCCTTGACCACTTCGAAGTGGTGATAGAAGGTCGCCACTTCATACACCTCGGCCATGGGGATGTTCATCTCCTTGGCCAGCGCCACCAGGTGCCGGTCGTGCAGGCAGCGGTAGGCGTCGTTGAGCTTGTGCAGGTGCTCGATCAGCAGGTCACGGCGGTGGCCGTTGGCCGGTTTGGCACCGATCAGGGTGATGACTTCGGCCAGCGATTTGTCGTCGGCCTGACGGCCCTTGAGCTTGCTCTTGCGGCGGATGCGTTCACGCAGGTCGTCGACGGTGGCGACGGCCACGGCCTGGACTTCGCCTTTGCGGCCTGGATGGTTCATGGGTATGTCCCTCGGTTCATAACTATGCGTGCAGTGTCCGCCCGGTCCCATCCCGGGTCAAATTGCATGGAAACATGTAGTCATTCAAAAAATAAATGAAACTTGGCTGCAAAAAGCAGCTGCAGTAATCAAAAAACCGCCCATAGGCGGCTTCAGGCGTGCAAGAGCCCGCTATGTGCCGCCGCATGACGCAGCCAGGCCGCATCCTGCGCCAGGGTCAGGGCGGCTTCCAGCGGGCGCGAATGCCGCTCGGCCGTCTGGAACATGAAGCCGATGGAAGTACGCACTTCGGGGCTGCTCAGCGGCTGTGCTTCCAGTTCGCGGTAGGCACGCACCGCCCCCACCAGCGCGCCGGGCATGACGGCGCAGACCGAACCGCCCACGGCGCTGAGCGCCAGGGTCAGCAGGGAATTGGTTTCCAGCACCGGCTGGACCCTGACGCCGGCCTCGGCAAAGGCGCCGTCCACGATGTGGCGGTTGTACATCTCGGAGGTCATCAGGCACAGGGGCAGCGCGGCCGCTTCCTGCCAGGCCATGGGGGCGCCGAACCGCATGCCCTGTGCGTCCGGATCCGGCGGCTGGGCGGCCTTGCGCACCAGGAAATAGTGCTCGGTGTATTGCGGCACCGTCTGCAGCTTGCCGACGCCGGGGCGCACGCGCTCGATGAAACCCAGTCCCATGTCCAGGGTGAGCTGCTCCAGCCCCTCCTCGATCTCCTGCGAACTCATGGAGCGCACCACGGGTTTGATGCCGGGGTGGCGCGCCTGCAGCATGGCGGCAAAACGCGCGGCCACCGGTTCGGCCGAGGGCACGACGCCGACGGCCAGGCGCCCCTGCGGCTGGCCGCTGACGCTGCTGAGGTCCTGTTTGAGCAGTTCCTCCTCGCGCAGCATGCGGCGCGCGCTCTCCAGCAGGCGGTCGCCCTCGGGCGTGAAACCCACAAAGGTGCGGCCGCGCTTGACGATGGACGAGCCGAACTCCTCCTCCAGCGCACGGATGGCGTTGGAGAGGGCCGGCTGCGTGACGAAGCAGGACTGGGCTGCGCGGGCGAAATGCTTGTGCTCGTCGAGGGCGACGAGGTAGCGCATGGAGACCAGGAGGTTCATGTACGCATCGTACAAGACGCGGGGTATGCAATCGGAAGCATGCCCTGTCGCTTTGGGTCTGGTTGTTTCTTGCTTAGCTTTTGTAACCCCCCACTCATCCCCCCGCCCTTCTCTACCCCCGCCGGGGTAGAGAAGGGGCCTGGATTTGGTGGTTGGCGTCTTGGATACGCTTCTATGAAGCGGAGCGTCACCACCGTGGCTGGTGAACCGAGATTCCTGGCCTACGGTCGTAGTAAGGGGTTGAGCCCGGGCATGCCAAGGACAGCGGCCGCTGCGCGGCCGGCTGTGCACGAGACAGGTTTCGTCACTGGCTGGCGCAGCCGCCAGCGGTGGCGTGCCGGTCCGTGTGCGCTCTCTACGACCGTAGGCATACAGTCTCGGCCGGCGAGGACGCTCGCGACCTCACGCGCCGTCGTAGCGGCGCCGGAGACCAGAATCCAACTCGAGGCCCCCTTCTCTACCCCGGCGGGGGTAGAGAAGGGCAGGG
>CAUPQO010000135.1:0-8532 GCA_963513295.1 uncultured Hylemonella sp. | reverse complement strand
CAACAAACCGGCCGGCCTGGTGGTGCACCCGGCGCCCGGCAACTGGCGCGGCACCCTGCTCAACGGCCTGCTGGCGCACGACGCCAAGGCGGCGCAGCTGCCACGCGCAGGCATCGTGCACCGCCTGGACAAGGACACCAGCGGCCTGATGGTGGTGGCACGCACACGCACCACCATGGACGCGCTGGTCAAGCTGATTGCGGCGCGCGAGGTCAGCCGCCAGTAGCTGGCGCTGGCGCACCAGCCCTGGAGCGGCCCGGCACGGCGCGAGGTGGAGGGTGCCATCGGGCGCGACCCGCGCAACCGCCTGCGCTTGGCCGTGGTGGACCTGCAGCGCCAGCCCGGCAAGCCGGCGAAAACCACCTTCGAGCTGCTGCACAACACCGCCCAGGGCTGCTGGCTGCGCTGCACCCTGCATACCGGGCGCACGCACCAGATCCGCGTGCATGCGGCCTCCATCGGCCATGCGCTGCTGGCCGATGCGCTGTACGGCGGTGCGCCGGCGGCCGGCATGGTGCGCCAGGCCCTGCATGCCTGGCGCCTGGCCTTCACCCACCCCGTGAGCGGGCGCGAGCTGGTCTTCAAGGCCGACCTGCCGCAGGATATGCGCGAGGCGCTGGCCAGCTGGGGTGTGGGCTACAATGCCCAGCAGGACGTTCTGTGAAGAACGGTCCCTGGCCCCGGTCGACATTCGGGTGCCCATGGTCGGGATCGTGATGATCCGCAGGCCCACTCTCCTACAGACCCCTCTCATCCTGCATCGTGTAGATGCATAGCCCGGATTCGAAGAGACATGAATACGACTGAAGCCAAGCGTATCCTGGAAACAGCGCTGATCTGCGCACAGCAGCCGCTGCAGGTGCGCGACATGCGTGTGCTGTTTGACGACAGCCTCGGTGTGGACACGATCAAGCAGTTGCTCCAGGAGTTGCAGCAGGAATGGACCGGACGCGGCGTCGAGCTGGTCTGCGTGGCCACCGGCTGGCGTTTCCAGAGCCGGCCCGAGATGCGCGAGTACCTCGACCGCCTGCACCCCGAAAAACCGCCGCGCTACTCGCGCGCCACGCTGGAGACGCTGGCCATCATCGCCTACCGCCAGCCGGTCACGCGCGGTGACATGGAAGACATCCGCGGTGTCACCATCAGCTCGCTCATCATCAAGCAGCTTGAGGACCGCGGCTGGATCGAGGTCATCGGCCACCGCGAGGCGCCGGGCCGCCCGGGGCTGTACGCCACCACCAAGCATTTCCTGGACGACCTGGGCCTGGCCTCGCTCGACCAGCTGCCGCTGATGGAAGGCCCGGCCCAGCAGGCCGGCCTGTTGGAGGTGCTCAACGAATTGCCCCTGCCGGCCGACGGTGACACGTCCGAGCTGCCGCTGGACGCGCCCCCGGCCGATGCCGGCCCCGAGGAAACCTTTGCCCTGACGGGAAACCAGCCATGACCGAACCGACGCCTGGCGTGACGCCGCCCGAGAACGACAGCGACAGCAGCGCTCGCGCACCGGTCCGGATGGCCGAGGCGCCCGAGCCGGGCCAGGAAGGCACGCCGGATGCCGCTGCCGAAGAGGCGACCCGCAAGCCCGCGGCCACGCCCAAGGCGCCTGCGCAACCGCCCCAGGCCGTCGATGCCGGCCAGCGCTTCGCCGCCGTCGTGTCCGGCGAGTTCGACGCCGACGAGGAGGCGCCCGAGCTGCCGGTGCCGGGCAAGCGCGTGCTGGCCCCGCAGGCCGAGACGCCCAAGCTGCACAAGTTGCTGGCCCAGGCCGGCATGGGTTCGCGCCTGGAGATGGAACAGCTCATCATGGAAGGGCGCATCTCGGTCAACAACGAGCCGGCCCACATCGGCCAGCGCATCCAGTACGGCGACCAGATCAAGGTCAATGGCAAGCTGATCCGCGTGCGCATCGACCCGCCGCCGCCGCGGGTCATTGCCTACCACAAGCCGGTGGGCGAGGTGGTCACGCACGACGACCCGCAGAACCGTCCCACCGTCTTCCGCCGGCTGCCCAAGCTGCAGCAGGGCAAGTGGCAGTCGGTCGGCCGCCTGGACCTCAACACCGAGGGGCTGCTGCTGTTCACCAGCTCGGGCGACCTGGCCAACAAGCTCATGCACCCGCGTTTCGGCCTGGAGCGCGAGTACGCGGTGCGCGTGCTGGGGGCACTGAGCAGCGAGGAAAAGAAGCGCCTGCTCGAAGGCGTGCAGCTCGACGACGGCACGGCCGCCTTCGGCTCGATCGAGGAGGGCGGTGGCGAAGGCAGCTACTGCTGGTACCGCGTCACGATTTCCGAGGGCCGCAACCGCGAGGTGCGCCGCATGCTCGAAGCCGTCGGCCATGCCGTCAGCCGCCTGATCCGCATCCGCTACGGCGCCATGGTACTGCCGCGTGGCCTCAAGCGCGGCGCCTGGATGGAGCTGGACGAAGCCGACATCCGTGGCCTGATGCGCGCAGCCGAGCGCCGCCCCGCTGGAGCGGCCGACGCAGACGCTGGCGAGGGTGGCGAACGCCCCCCGGCCCAGGGCAAACCTGGCGGCGGGCGCAACAAGCGCCGCGGCGGGCAGCAGGGCCAGGGGCCGCGTCCGGCGGGCCCCTCGGGTGGCGGTCAGCGCAGGGGTGGACCGGGCCAGGGTGGCCAAGGCGGCGGCCAGGGCCAGCAGGGCCGAGGCAAGGTCCGCAATCCGCGCCAGGGCGGCGGTGACGGCCAGCCCGACCCGATGAAAACCTCCTTTGGTTACATCGGCGCCGACAGTTTCACCCGCCAGCGCCAGGAGCCGCGCCGCGGTAACGGCGGCGGTGGCGGTGGCGGTGGCGGTGGCGGTGGCGCCGGCGGACCGCGTCGCGGCGGCCGGGGTGGCGGGCGCTGAAAAGCACCCGGCCTGCTGTCCCCAACGGGCGCCTCATGCTACGGTGTCACTGACACCGGTTAAAATAACGGGCTTTGCCCATGGTGGGGCAAAAACCCATTTCATAAACAGACTCAGGAACTCACATGGCCATCCAGCGCACCTTCTCCATCATCAAGCCCGACGCCGTCGCCAAGAACGTCATCGGCCAGATCTATGCCCGTTTCGAAGGCGCCGGCCTGAAGGTCATCGCCGCCCGCATGGCCCAGCTGTCGCGTGCCGACGCCGAGGCTTTTTACGCCGTGCACAAGGCCCGTCCCTTCTTCAAGGACCTGGTCGACTTCATGATCTCCGGCCCGGTGATGCTCCAGGTGCTGGAAGGCGAGAACGCCATCCAGAAGAACCGTGACCTGATGGGCGCCACCGATCCCAAGAAGGCCGACAAGGGCACCATCCGCGCCGACTTCGCCGACAGCATCGACGCCAACGCCGTGCACGGCTCCGACGCCCCCGAAACCGCCGCCGTGGAGATCGCCTTCTTCTTCGCCGGCATGAACATCCACAGCCGCTGAAAGGCGGATGTAACGATGCAATGACGGCCAACCTGCTCGACTTCGACCTCGACGGTTTGGCCGCCTTTTGCGAGCGGCTGGGTGAAAAGCGCTTTCGCGCCACCCAGCTGTTCCGCTGGATCCACCAGAAGGGGGCGTCCAGCTTTGACCAGATGAGCGATCTGGCCAAGTCCCTGCGTGAGAAGCTCGCCACCACGGCGCGCATCCAGGGCTTGCAGGTCATCTCCCAGCAGATCTCCGCCGACGGCACCATCAAGTGGCTGTTTGACGTGGGTGACGGCAACGCCGTCGAATCCGTTTTTATTCCCGAGGACGACCGTGGCACGCTGTGCGTGTCCTCCCAGGCTGGTTGCGCCGTGGGCTGCCGCTTTTGCTCCACCGGCCACCAGGGCTTCAGCCGCAACCTGAGCACCGGCGAGATCGTTGCCCAGCTCTGGTTTGCCGAGCACTTTCTGCGCCAGCATCTGAAGCGCAGCGACCGGGTCATCACCAATGTGGTGATGATGGGCATGGGTGAGCCGCTGCAGAACTACAACGAGCTGATCCCGGCACTGCGCGTGATGCTGGACGACCACGGCTACGGCCTGTCGCGCCGCCGCCTCACGGTGTCCACCTCGGGCGTGGTGCCCATGATGGACCGCCTGGCCCAGGACTGCCCGGTGGCGCTGGCGGTCTCGCTGCACGCGCCCAATGACGAGTTGCGCGACAACCTGGTGCCGCTGAACCGAAAGTACCCCATCGCCGAGCTGATGGACGCCTGCAACCGCTACCTGGCGCATGCACCGCGCGACTTCATCACCTTCGAGTACTGCATGCTCGACGGCGTCAACGACCAGCCCGAGCACGCGCGCCAGCTGGTCGAGCTGGTGCGCCGGCACGCCACGGGCGGTGTCTGGTGCAAGTTCAACCTCATTCCCTTCAACCCCTTCCCGGCCTCGGGCCTGAAGCGTTCGCCCAACGAGCGCGTGCAGGCCTTTGCCAAAATCCTGCTGGATGCTGGTATCGTCACGACTGTGCGCAAGACGCGCGGGGACGACATCGACGCCGCCTGCGGCCAGTTGGCCGGCGACGTCAAGGACCGCACCGGCGTGGAGGAACGCATGGCGCGCCAGCGCAAGCTGCTGCAGCCCATGCAGTCCCTGCAGAGTCAATCCAAGGAGGTTTGAGGCATGAATGTGACTGATGCGATGTGCGGCCCGGGCCGTCGGTGGCTGCTCGCGGCCTGCCTGGTCCTGGTCGCGCTGACCGGCCTGTCCGGCTGTGCGGGCGGTCCGACGGGCAGCGGCGAGGACTTCATCACCGATTCCGATGAACCCTTGATCCGCAAGCGCGCCCGCACCCGGCTGCAACTGGCCAGTGGTTATTTCGAGCAGGGCCAGACCACCGTGGCCCTGGACGAGGTGAAGCAGGCCCTCATCATCGACCCCGACTTCCCGGATGCCTACAACCTGCGCGGCCTGATCTACATGCGCCTGAACGACCTGCGCCTGGCTGAAGAAAGCTTCCGCCGCGCCTTGTCCATCAATCCGAACGATGCCTACGTGCTGCACAACTACGGCTGGTTGCAGTGCGAGCTGGGCAAATACACCGAGGCGGTGGAAACCTTCACCCGGGCCCTGGCCAATCCGACCTATGGCGGCCGCGCCAAGACCTGGCTGTCCAAGGGGGTGTGCCAGATCAGGGCCCGCAAGCCCAACGATGCCGAGGTCAGCCTGAGCAAGTCCTACGAGCTCGATGCCGGCAACCCCGTGACCGGCTACAACCTGGCCCAGTTGCTGTACCAGCGCGGCGACGCGGCACGTGCCCAGTTCTACATCCGGCGCATCAACAACAGCGAACTGGCCAATGCCGAGACGCTCTGGCTGGGCATCAAGGTCGAGCAGCGCATGGGCAACCGCGTGGCGCGCGACCAGCTGGTGACCCAGCTGCGCAGCCGTTATCCGAAATCGCGTGAACTGAGTTCTTTTGAGCGGGGAGCATTCAATGAGTGACGAGGCAGCCGGCAGCAGCGCGCCTGGGGCAGACACACCATCGGTCGAGCCGGCCACGACGGCGGCGGCAGCTCCGGCCAGCGCCGGCCAGCTCTTGCGCCAGGCGCGTGAGGCCGCCGGCGTCGAGTTGTCGGCCCTGGCGCTGGCGCTGAAGGTGTCGGTGAAGAAGCTGGAGGCCCTGGAGGCCGACCGCTACACCGAATTGCCCGATGCCGTGTTCGTGCGGGCCCTGGCCTCCAGCGTCTGCCGCGCGCTCAAGGTCAACGCTGCCCCCGTGCTGGCGCAACTGCCTCAGTCGTCGGCACCGCGCCTGGATTACGACGAGTCCGGCCTGAACACGCCCTTCCACACGCCGGGTGACGTGGCCAAGACGCCCTTCCTCGACCGTCTTTCGCGCCCCATGGTGCTGGCCGCGCTGGCCGTGCTGATGGGGGCGCTGGTCCTGATCTTCTTCCCGTCGACCGAGCAGCGTGCCGAGATCGGTGCCATCGTGGCGCAGGTCCCCGCGGCCCCGTCCGCGCCCGCGGCCACGGCGGTCACGGCGGTCACGGCGGCGGCGGTGGCCCCGGTTGTGACTGCGCCGGCTCCGACCCCGGTCAAGGCGCCGGTTGCGGCGGTGCGTGAAACGGCTCCCGTGCCGGCCAAGCCGCAGGCGACGCCTGTGGCAGCGCCTGAAGCCGCACCCGCTCCGCGGCCCGCGCCCGTCCTGGTCGCAGCGGCGCCCCAGGCCGAGCCTGGCGCTGCCGAGCCGTCGGCCCCGCGCAAGAAACTGGCCAGCACCGGTGTGGTCGTCTTCAAGACCAGCAGCCCGTCCTGGATCGAGGTGACCGACGGCCGGGGCAACATCCAGCTCAGCCGCATGGTGGAGCCGGGCGAGCCGGTCGGCGCTTCCGGTCCGCTGCCGCTGAACGTGACCATCGGCCGCGCCGACGTGACCGAGGTGCAGGTGCGTGGCAAACCTTTCCCGCTGGACGAAGTCACCCGTGGTGGCGTGGCGCGATTCGAGGTGAAGTAGTGTTGCAAACGGGTGCCATTGATCAGGCCGCGCCGCGCGCGCGGCGTTCCCGCCAGGCCCGTGTGGCCTGGGGCGACAACGTCGTCACCGTCGGTGGCGACGCCCCGGTGCGCGTGCAGTCCATGACCAACACCGACACGGTGGACGTCATCGGCACCGCCATCCAGGTCAAGGAGCTGGCCCAGGCCGGCTCCGAGCTGGTGCGCATCACGGTCAATACGCCCGAGGCCGCCCAGGCCGTGCCGCACATCCGCGAGCAGCTCGACCGCATGGGCATCGCCGTGCCCCTGATCGGCGACTTCCATTACAACGGCCACACCCTGCTGAGTCAGTACCCGGCCTGCGCGGAGACCCTGTCCAAGTACCGAATCAACCCCGGCAATGTGGGCAAGGGCGACAAACGCGACCGCCAGTTCGGCCAGATGGTCGAGGTGGCCCTCAAGTGGAACAAGCCGGTGCGCATCGGCGTGAACTGGGGCAGCCTGGACCAGGAGCTGCTGGCCGGCCTGATGGACGAAAACAGCCGCCGCGCCCAACCCTGGGACGCCAAGGCCGTGATGTACGAGGCGCTCATCACCTCGGCCATCGACTCCGCGCGTTTTGCCCAGGAGCTGGGCATGCCGGCCGAGCAGATCCTGCTGTCCTGCAAGGTCAGCGGCGTGCAGGACCTGATTTCCGTCTACCGTGAACTCGCGAAGCGCTGCGACTACCCGCTGCACCTGGGCCTGACCGAGGCCGGCATGGGCACCAAGGGCACGGTGGCCTCGGCCGCGGCCCTGTCCATCCTGCTGCAGGAAGGCATCGGCCACACCATCCGCGTCTCGCACACGCCTCAGCCCTGTGACTAGCGCACGAAGGAGGTGGAGATAGCCAACGAGATCCTGCAGGCCCTGGGCCTGCGCATCTTCGTGCCCAGCGTCACCGCCTGCCCCGGTTGCGGGCGCACCACCAGCACCACCTTCCAGGAGTTGGCCAAGCAGATCGACGATTTCCTGCGGTTCCAGATGCCGGTGTGGCGCAAGCAGTACCCGGGCGTGGAAGCGCTCAAGGTGGCTGTCATGGGCTGTATCGTCAACGGTCCGGGCGAGAGCAAGCATGCCGACATCGGCATCAGCCTGCCGGGCACGGGCGAGGCGCCGGCCGCGCCCGTCTTCATCGATGGCGAGAAGCGCCTGACGCTGCGCGGCGAGGGCATTGCCCAGGAATTCCAGAAGATCGTCGAGACCTATATCGAGAACCGTTTCGGCGCGAAAAACCAGACCGTCGCCGAGACGGCCTGAAACCTTTCCATGAGTGACAAGAAGATGGCATCCAAGCCAGAGAAACTGCTTGCCGTCAAAGGCATGAACGACATCCTGCCGCCGGACTCGGCGCGCTGGGAGTGGTTCGAGCAGGAGGTGCGCGCGCTGATGGCGCGTTTTGCCTACCGCAACATCCGCACGCCCATCGTCGAGCCCACGCCGCTCTTCGTGCGCGGCCTGGGCGAGGTGACCGACATCGTCGAGAAGGAGATGTACTCCTTCGAGGACCGCCTGAACGGCGAACAGCTGACGCTGCGCCCCGAGTGCACCGCGGGCGTGGTGCGCGCCGTGGTCGAGCACAACATGTTGTACGAGGGTGGCAAGCGCCTGTACTACATGGGCCCCATGTTCCGCCACGAGCGCCCGCAGCGTGGCCGCTACCGCCAGTTCCACCAGATCGGCGCCGAGGCCCTGGGTTTTGCCGGCGCGGAAGTCGACGCGGAGATGATCCTGCTGGCCGACGCGCTGTGGAAGGTGCTGGGCCTGGGTGACGTGCGCCTGGAGCTCAACAGCCTGGGCCAGCCCGAGGAGCGCAAGCAGCACCGTGCGGCGCTGATCGCCTATTTCGAGCAGCACGCCGAGCAGCTGGACGAGGACGCCAGGCGTCGCCTGCACAGCAACCCGCTGCGTATCCTGGACACCAAGAACCCGGCCATGCAGGCCCTGGTGGAGGCGGCGCCCAGGCTGATCGATTTCCTGGGCGAGGCTTCGCTGGCTCACTTCAACCAGGTGCGTGCCATGCTGGACGCCGCCGGCGTGGCCTACAGCATCAACCCGCGCCTGGTGCGCGGCATGGACTACTACAACCT
>CAUPQO010000134.1:0-8648 GCA_963513295.1 uncultured Hylemonella sp. | reverse complement strand
TGGCCAGGTCGTCGGCGGCGCCGATGCGGGTGTGGATGGCGTCGATCGGCCCCAGGCAGCAGGCGCTGGCCGGCACGTAAGAACCCATGGAGGCCAGCAGCACGATGAGGGCGACCTGGCGCAGATAGGTCGATTTACCGCCCATGTTCGGGCCGGTGATGATCTGCATGCGCTGCTTCGGCCCCAGGCGGGTGTCGTTGGCGATGAAGGCGCCGGAACTCGTTTCGGCCAGGCGGGCCTGCACCACGGGGTGGCGGCCGGCCGTGATCTCGATGCAGGGTTCATTGGCGAATTGGGGTGCGCACCACTCCAGCGTGAGCGAGCGTTCGGTCAGCGTGCACAACACATCCAGCGTGGCCAGGGCGCGTGCCGTGCGCGTGAGGGCGGGGATGTGCGGCGCCAATTGGTCCAGCAATTGTTCGTAGAGCCACTTCTCGCGCGCCAGGGCGCGCTCCTGGGCGCTGAGCGCCTTGTCTTCGAAGGTCTTGAGTTCGGGCGTGATGAAACGCTCGGCATTCTTGAGCGTCTGGCGGCGGCGGTAGTCCTCGGGCACGCGGTCCAGGTTGCTGCTGGTGATCTCGATGTAGAAACCGTGCACCTTGTTAAACTGCACGCGCAGGTTGTTGATGCCGGTGCGCGCGCGTTCGCGGGTTTCGAGTTCGAGCAGAAAACCGTCGCA
Organism: uncultured Hylemonella sp.; assembly: GCA_963513295.1. GTDB lineage: Bacteria > Pseudomonadota > Gammaproteobacteria > Burkholderiales > Burkholderiaceae_C > Hylemonella. The sequence continues at coordinate 7,969 of CAUPQO010000134.1, read as the reverse complement.
GTTGGTCTGGATGGCGCGCAGCTCATCGAGCTCGGCGTCCAGGCCGTCGTTGATGACACCGCCGTCACGCACCAGGGCGGCGGGCTCGGGCAGGATGGCGCGGGCCAGCAGCTCGGCGCAGCCGGCAGGTGGTAACAGCTGTTGCGACACCTGCGCCAGCAGGCCGGCCTGGCCCTGCAGCACCGGTGCCAGTTGCTCTGTTTTTTGTAGCGTCTGCTGCAGTGCCACCAGTTCACGCGGGCGCACCTGGCGCAGGGCGATGCGCGCGGTGATGCGCTCCACGTCGCTGCAGCCTTTCAGCTGGTCGCGCAGTCTGGGCCAGGGGCCGCCGCGCAGGGAAGTGATGGCATCGAGCCGCGCCTGGGCCGGGGCGCGGTCCCGCGCGGGCTCCAGCAGCCAGCTTTTCAGCAGGCGGCTGCCCATGCCGGTCATGCAGGTGTCGAGCAGCGAAAAGAGGGTGGGGCTGTCCTCGCCGCGCAGGGTCTGTACCAGCTCCAGGTTGCGGCGCGTGGTCTGCGGCAGGTCGATGAGCTGGTCGTTGCGCTGCACGCGCACGTTGTGCACGTGGCTCAGGGCCCGGCCCTGGGTGTGTTCGGCGTAGGCCAGCAGGGCGGCGGCGGCGGCGTGGGCCTGCGGCAGCTCCTGCGCGCCCCAGCTGGCCAGGCTGGCGGCCTTGAGTTGTTCCAGCAGCTTGTTCTGGCCCAGGGCGCTGTCGAACTGCCATTCGGGGCGCAGGGCCAGCGCCACGCCGGTGTTTTGTTTGAGTGCCAACAGGCGCTGCTCGAAGGCGGGCGTGCAACCCGCGCTGTAGATCAGTTCGCCGGGGGCGATGCGGGCCAGCCACTCGGGCAGCTCGTCCGGGCTGCATTCGGCCAGGTTCACCTCGCCCTGCGTGACGCTGAGCCAGGCCAGGCCCAGGCTGTTGCGCGGGCCCTGGTGCACGGCCAGCAGCAGGGATTCGCTCTTGTCGCTGAGCAGGGCACTGTCGGTCAGCGTGCCGGGGGTGACCACACGCACCACCTTGCGCTCGACCGGGCCCTTGGCTGTGGCCACGTCGCCCACCTGTTCGCAGATGGCGACCGATTCGCCCAGCTTGATGAGGCGGGCCAGATACGTTTCAACCGAATGGAAGGGCACGCCGGCCATGACCACGGGCTGGCCGCCGGACTGGCCGCGCTGGGTGAGGGTGATGTCGAGCAGGCGCGCGGCCTTCTCGGCGTCGGCGTAGAACAGCTCGTAGAAGTCACCCATGCGGTAGAACAGCAGGGTCTGCGGGTACCCGGCCTTGAGGCCGAGGTACTGCTGCATCATGGGTGTGTGGAGGGCGAGATCGGCCGGGGTGGACATCCGGGCGAGTCTATCAACACCGGGCGGGCGGGCCCGGCACAGCGCCGGCCGTGGCCGGGCGCCTGCCGGCGCCGCTACACTGTGGATCAAGCAAAAAACGCAAGTGTTCATTCACATACGGGTGGGGGTTCCATGGGCTTGAGACTCAAATTCAATCTGGTGCTGATCGCGGTTTTCCTGATCGGCTTTGCCGCGGCGGGCGTGATCTCGCGCCAGCTCCTGCAGGACAACGCACGCGACGAGGTGGTGCGCAACGCGCGGCTCATGATGGAGACGGCCCTGTCGGCCCGGTCCTACACGATCGGGCAGATCAAGCCGCTGCTCGACCCCCGGCTGGACGAAGTCTTCCTGCCGCAGAGTGTCTCGGCCTATGCCGCGACGGAGATCCTTTCGGCCGTGCAGAAGAAGCACCCGGGCTACAGCTACAAGGAAGCCACGCTCAACCCCACCAACCCGCGCGACCGCGTGACCGACTGGGAAGCCGACATCGTGCAGCAGTTCCGCCAGGACGGTGCGGTCAAGGAACTGATCTCCGAGCGTTCCGGCGCCACCGGGCGGCTGCTCTACATTGCCCATCCCATCCAGATCACCAATGCCGCCTGCCTGGCCTGCCACAGCGTGCCGGCGGCCGCGCCGGCGAGCATGCTCAAGATCTATGGCGAGGCCAACGGTTTCGGCTGGAAGCACAACGAGATCGTCGGCGCGCAGGTGGTGACGGTGCCGATGGAGGTGCCCATCCTCAACGCCGACCGTGCGCTCAAGACCTTCCTGATCTCGCTGGCCGGCGTCTTCGGGCTGGTCTTCGTGGTGCTCAACCTGATGCTGAGCTGGCTGATCGTGCGCCCGATCCGCCAGATGTCGCAGGCGGCCGACCAGGTGAGCACGGGCAACTTCGACGTGCCCGAGTTCGACGAACGCGGCAAGGACGAGGTGGCCGTGCTGGGCGGTGCCTTCAACCGCATGCGCCGCAGCCTGGACAAGGCCATGCAGATGATCGAACGCGGTGAGTGAGCCCTGCGCGTGATGCCGACATGAGCGTTGACGTGAACACCGGGGATGAGGCGGCGGGCACGGCGGGCCGCGCCTCGGACGTGGCCGCGCTGGAGCCCGGCCATACCATCTACGAGTACCGCATCGACAGGGTGCTGGGCGGTGGCGGTTTCGGCATCACCTACCTGGCGCAGGACGTCAACCTGCAGCTGCCGGTGGCCATCAAGGAATATTTCCCGGCCAATGTGGCGGTGCGCGCCGAAGGCCGCACGGTGCGCGTGCGCTCGGAAGAGGGTAGCGAACGCTTCAGCTGGGGCCTGGACCGCTTCGTGGACGAGGCGCGGGCCCTGGCCTCCTTCCGGCACCCCAACATCGTGCGGGTGCTGCGCTACTTCAAGGAAAACGGCACCGCCTACATCGTGATGGACTACGAGTCGGGGGACCCGCTCAAGCACTGGGCCGCGCGCCAGCGCGGCCTGGACCAGGCGGCCCTGCTGCAGCTGGTCTACCCCCTGCTCGACGGCCTGGAGGCGGTGCACAAGCTCAACTTCCTGCACCGCGACATCAAACCCGACAACATCTACATCCGCGCCGACGGCAGCCCGGTGCTGCTGGACTTCGGCGCGGCGCGCCGTGTCAGCAGCGACCACGACATGACCAATATCGTGAGTCCCGGCTTCGCGCCTTTCGAGCAGTACCACAGCAAAGGCAACCAGGGCCCGTGGACCGACCTGTACTCGCTGGGCGCAGTGCTGTACTGGCTGACCACGGGGCGCAAGCCGCTGGAGGCGGCCGCGCGGGTGCGCGACGATGCCATGCCCAGGGCCGTGGACCTGGCCAGCCCGGTGGTCTTCGGCCTGCCGCTGCTGCAGGCCATCGACTGGGCTTTGAGCCCGCACGAGAAGGACCGCCCGCAGAACGTGGCCGCGCTGCGCGAGGCGCTGCGCCAGTCTGCTTTCGCACCGACCGAAGTCAAGACGCAGCTGAACACGCAAGTCCACACCCAGATCCAGACCCAGGTGATGGACGAGCGGCGCAGCGCCTCACGCACGGGCGGTGATGAACAGTCGCGCAAGAACGTGATGGGCACCATCATGTTCCTGGACCTGGTGGCCTATTCGACGCGCAGCGTGGACCAGCAGGTGGCGCTCAAGACCCAGTTCAACGAGCTGGTGAGCAAGGCCATCGACGGCGTGGAGGCCTCCTCGCGCATCATGCTGGACACCGGCGACGGCGCGGCCATCTGCTTCCTGGGTGACCCCGAAGAGGCGCTGGTCTCGGCCCAGCTGCTGCGCGACCTGATGCGGCAGAAGTACAACGAGAAGCTGTCCATGCGCGTGGGCCTGCACCTGGGGCCGCTGCGCCTGCTCAAGGACATCAACGACCGCGTCAACGTGGTGGGCGACGGCATCAACGTGGCGCAGCGCATCATGGATTTTTCCACCGCGAACCAGATCATGGTCTCGCGCGCCTATTTCGACGTGATCTCGCGCATCAGCGACGGTGCCGAGGAGCTGTTCGAGTTCCTCGGCGAGCGCTACGACAAGCACGAACGCGCCCACGAGGTCTACCGCCTGCTGGACCAGCGCGGGGCCCGCCTGAGCCCGGGCAACGACGAGGCCACCACCCTGCTGATGGCCGACGTGGTGCCGATCGAGGCGCAGGAGGTGCAGGCCATCGAGGCCGAGCTGGCCAAGGCCATCGGCCCGCTGGCGCACGTGCTGATGAAAAAGAGCGTGGCGCGTGCGGCCGATGCCCAGGGCCTGCGCGAGCTGCTCTCGGTCTCCATCCAGGACCCGGCCACGCGCGAGGCCTTTGTGCTGGGCCGCCACAGCAGCCGCACGGGCCCGAGCACCACCCTGCCGCCCGGGGGCCGCAGCAGCCCCTCGGTGCGCAGCCAACCCCTGAGCCGCCCCCTGTCGCAGCCGATCACGCGCCCGCACTCCGGCCACGGCAGCAGCACCCGCACAAGTGCGAGTGGCGTGCCGAACTTCGAACCCGCGCAGCTGGAGCCGCTGGAGCGTGCCCTCAGCCAGCACATCGGGCCGCTGGCACGCACCCTGGTGCGGCGCGAGGCCGTCAGGCATCAGGAGTGGAGCGCGCTGCTGCAGGCCCTGGCCCAGCAGATCGACAAGCCCGAAGACCGCCAGCGTTTCCTGGCCGCGGCAGGCAGGGCCCCGCACTGAAGCATTCGCGAACTCAGGGCTCGAGTTCGCGGACCCCCAGATAGACGCTCAGAAAATCCTGGCCGTGACGGTCGGTGCCGGCCGCCACATGGCCCAGGGGGAGGGTGGCGTGCGCATGCAGCAGCGTGTCCAGCGCCGGCGCGGGCACGTCCAGCACGGCCCCGAGTTCTCGCAACAGCGGCGCGGCGTCTTCGAGCCGCAGGCCGGTCTTGTAGAGATTGATGTCGCAGGACTGGCGCGCGCTGCCGGCCTCACGTGCTTCCAGGTAGAGCATGGGAGCGCCGGGGGCGCGGGTGCTGCCGCGCTGCACCAGTGCATTGGCCGTGCCCAGGGCCAGGCTGTGCCGGCCGGGGGGATGCAGGGCCCGGATGCGTTTGACGATGTCGTAAGCGGTCAACAGGGGCTGCACGTGGTATTCGGCTTGCGCGTAAGCCTTGCCCTGTGCCTGCCACTTGATGCCGTAGTGCAGCAGCTGTGGTTCGGGGCCCAGGGTGCCCGCCTGCATGCGCGCGCGGATGGGCTCCCAGAATTCCAGGTAGGCCTTGAAGAGCACCTGGCCTTCTTCCGCCTCGATGCTCAGGCCCACGGTATTGGCCTGTGACGCGCGCTCGCGCAGTGCGGCGGCAGCGGGTGCGGGCAGGCCATGGGTCTGCTCCAGCCAGGCGATGAAATGCAGCGGCGCGAAGTCGCGCGCCTGCCAGCCCAGCAGCAGGCGGTCGTCGAGCAGCCGGCCGGGCAGCAGCTTGAACGAAAGTTCCTGCCCATACGGCAAGCCCAGGTCATCGGCCTGTTGCAGCAGTTTGTGAGAGGCGCTGGTTTTTTCTGTCACGTTTCTAACAATTGGCAAAACTTTTACACATTTTGTTACAGACCTATGACGGAATCCGTACAAGGAATCATGGGAATAAGGACAGGACCCACTACCGTTCGTCGGTTGCTCCATTCTGCACCGTGAAGAATTGCGCGAAAAGCTTGTGTCGCCAGAAACCATTCCCAATAATCGCCCGAGCTAGAGGTAACAGTTCGTATCGATATGTGACCGAAGAGTCGCCTGCGTACTGCTCTGCCTCAAAGGAGGAGCCATGTTGCAGTCCCTGCGCGCGCTATCCCATGCACTGGTGCCTACGCGTCTCTCGCGTATGTTGCATCAGGCCTTCGGCCGGTCTCCCACGACCCTGACCGCGGCTTCGCACAAACCTCGAAACCCACGGCGCCCGTCTCCCCGACGCGCGCCGTTTTCTATGGAGGCGGTCGAGCCGCGCCTGCTGCTGTCGGCCGACATCAGCTACGCGGCCGGGCCGGGCAGCAATGCCTACACCCTGGACGCCTACAACGATGGCGGCGATATCAAGATCCGACTGACCCAGACCGGCGGCATCAACCTGGTCTTCAGTCCCTGGAGCGCCAACTTCAGTGCGGGGGACCCCAATATCCGCATCTCCGCCCTGGGTGGCGCCGTGGTGCAGGCCGGCCTGCAGGACAGCATCACCCTCAACCTCACCAGCTTCGATACCCACCTCGATCCCCTGCTCGGTGCCGGTGACACGCTGAACATCGAGTTCACCGGCGGCTGGCAGGACCTGCTGGGCGACCAGTTCATCCTGTCGGGCACGGCCGACGTCGACTTCGGCATCTGCGTGCGCACCGACGCCGACATCAGCGTGCCGGGCTCGGTCAACCTGAGCGCCGAGAACATCGAGCTCGAAGTCGAGCGTGTGGGCACGGGCCTGCCACCCGACCTGGGCCTGGACGAGGACTTCCTGGCCTTCGCCAGTGCCGACCTGGACATCAACGGCACGCTCAACGCCACCCATAACGTGACGCTGAGCGCCATCACCGACCTCACGCTGAGTAACGACAGCCTGGGCATCAGCGCCTTCCAGTTTGCCGTGATCGGGGCCGAGGCCTCGGCCGAGGTCGACATCGGCGACGGGGCCGACATCACGGCCGGTGCCGCCATGACGGTCACGGCGCGTTCGCACGTGCAGGCCGTGGCCTCGCTGGCCGCGCTGGCCGGCAAGAGCGACACCAGCACGGACGCGGCCGTGGTCACCGTGGTGGTGGTCAACGACGCCGCCGTGCGCGTGGGCGGCACCGCCCAGCTCGACGTGACGGGCGCGCTGCAGCTGGTGGCCGACAACCGCACCCTGGGCATCGCCATGGCCGACGGCACGCCCGAGGGCGGCGGTGCCAGCTCGGGCGCGACGCTGGGCCTGTCCGTGGTCACGGGCAGCACCGAAGCCTCCATCCGCGGCAGCGCTGACGTGCAGGCCGGCAGCCTGCGTGTGGCGGCGCTGACCGAGAACACCGTGACCGCCGTGGCCCAGGCCTCCGAAGGGGGCGCCACCGATGGCGGCAGCACGGGCGACACGCCCAACAACAAATCGCAGAAGGCGCTCAAGGACAACGACGCCGCTTCCAGCGGTGGCGACCTCACGCTGGGGGCTGCCGTGGCGGTGGGTGTGCTGGAGAACAGTACCGAGGCCATCGTGGACAGCACGGGCACCGTGCTCACGACCGGCCTGCTGGACATCGAGGCGCGCAATATCGGCGTGGCCCAGACGCTGTCGGATGGCAGCGCCACCGTGATCGGTGATGACAACGCCACCGCGGTGGGCATCGCGGCCTCCGTGGGCGTGGATGTGGTCCACACCCGGGCCTGGGTGGGCGGCGCCGGCGCCACGGCGGGCTCACTCAATGTGCACGCGCTGGCGGGCCAGCGCAGCCTGGGTTTTGCCGCGGACGACGTGGACGACGGCGACGAGAAGATCGCGCTTTACCAGGGCGGCCACGGCCTGCGTACCGGTGATGCCGTCAAATATGAACAGGGCGAGGCCGGCGCCTTGCTGGGCGGCCTGAACGAAACCGACACCTATTACGTGAGCGTGGGCGAGGACGGCAGCCTGCAGCTGCACAGCAGCGCCGAAGACGCCGAAAACGGCGACAACGCCATCGACCTCACGGCCGCCGGTGGTGCGGGCCACCGCCTGGTCGCGCAGGACAACACCAGCCGTTACACGGTCTCGGCCATCGCCGGCGCCAGCGGCGGCGACACCGGCGTGGCCGGCGCCCTGGCCCTGGGCGTGGTGGTCACCAGCGCCAGCGCCGAGCTGAAGGCCGACACCCCGGTCACCGTGACGGGCGGTGACGTGAGCATCCGGGCCGAGAACTTCATCGCCTCTTCGGTCACGGCCTCGGGCAAGCAGGACGCCGAGGCCGCCACCACGGGCGTGGGCGCGGCCTTTGCGCTCAATGTGTCCATCACCGACACCGACGCCCTGATCGGCAGCAACGCCAACGTCAGCGGCGCCGATGCACTGCTGCTGGGCGCGGCCAGCCGGAACCAGGTGGATACAAGGGTGGACGGCGGCTCCAAGGGCGAGACCGCGGTCACGCCCATCCTGGGCATCACGGTGGCCAGCAACGAGACCCTGGCCGGCCTGGGC
>CAUPQO010000133.1:0-8703 GCA_963513295.1 uncultured Hylemonella sp. | reverse complement strand
GGTCATCGCCAGCGGCCCGTCCGCAGCGGGTGCCACCTGGGGTGCCAACGGCAGCGTGGTCGACACCGTGGCCATCAACGGCGCACTGGGCAGCGCTACCGTCAACCTGGCAGCCAACGGCACCGCCAAACTGGCCGCCGACACCATCAACCTGCAGACACCCAACACCGGCGTGACCGCCTCGGCCCGCACCGACGTGCAGCTGACCTTCGGTGCTGCCGGCGCCTACTCGCTGGCGCTGCGTTCTGACAACGCGGCCGACGAGTCCATCTCCTTTGCGATCTCGGCCACCACGGGTGCCGACGGCCTGTCCAACGCCGTGTCGGCCATCAACGAGAAGTCGTCCAAGACCGGCGTCATTGCCAGCCTGAACGTGGCCGGCACCGGCATCATCCTGACCAACGCCACGGGCAACGACATCCGCGTCGGTGATGCGACCACCGTCAACGCCGGTGCCGTGACCGTCACCAAATACGCCTCGGACACCACCGGCGCCCTGGTGGCCGTGGCCGGCAACGTCACCCTGGCGGCCGACAGCACGGCCGACAACGCCCTCATCAGCGGCTACGTGACGATGGACTCGGACAAGTCCTTCGCCGTGAACGCCACGACCGGCAGCGCCGCCTCGCTTATCATCGACAGCAACTCGACGCTGAAGAAGGTAGCCAACCTGGACGTGACCACCGCCATCCGGGCCAATGACTCGCTCAAGACGGTGGACTCGGCCCTGTCCTTCATCAGCGGCGAACGCGCCAAGCTGGGCGCCCTGCAGGCTCGCTTCGAGACCGCCATTTCGGCCCTGCAGATCACGGCCGAGAACCTGACCGCTTCACGCAGCCGCATCATGGACGCTGACTTCGCCGCCGAAACCGCCGCCCTCTCGCGCGCCCAGATCCTGCAACAGGCCGGTACCGCCATGGTGGCCCAGGCCAACCAGATCCCGCAGGGCGTGCTGGCCCTGCTGCGCCAGTAAGGCGCCTGACGGGCACCGACACACGTGCGAACTGCGCGCCCCCCCACCGCCGCAGATCCGCACGACGCGAAGCTGCATGCCGCCCTGCAGGCGGCAGACTGGCCGCTGCTGGTGCGCCTGTGCCGTCAGGCCCTGCGCAAGAACGGGCGACACCTGCGGGCGCACCGACTGCTGGGTTTTGCGCTCAACAGGCAACGCGACACCGACGCGGCGCTGGCCGCCTACAAGCAGGCGGCCGCGCTGTGGCCGGACGACGCGGAACTGCTCATCAACTACAGCAATGTGCTGCTGGAGCATGGCATGCATGCCGAGGCCAGCCAGTTGCTGGACAAGGTGTGCGTGCTCAAACCCGAACACGCCATCAGCTGGCTCAATCTGGCGTATTGCTGCTACGAGACACGACAGAACGAGCTGGGTTTTGCCGCCGCGCAAAAGGCCGCTGCGCTGGCCCAGAACCTCGACCAGCAGGTGGCTGCACTGACGCAAAAAGCCATCCATCGGCGTGAACTCGGGGAAATCCGTGAGGCCGTGCAGGATTGCGAAGCCGCCATCCGGCTGAACCCGCAGTACTTGCCCAATCACACCAACCGCCTGCTTTTCATGCTGGCTGATCCGGCCATCGATGCGCAGCAACTGGCTGCAGCAGCCCGTGAATTCGCTGCCGTTGTGGAACCCGCGTTCAAGCCCCGCTGGCCGGATTTCGCGACGCAACGCACGGGGCCATGGCGCCGACTGAAGATCGGTTTCCTGTCGCCCGACTTTCGCCTTCACGCGGTGATGTATTTCGTCGAAAGCCTGCTGGCACAACTCGATCGCCGTCAGTTCGAAGTATGGGCCTTGTACCTCTACCCCAAGGAGGATGGACTGACCCAACGGGTCCGGAACCATGCCGATCATTTCGTACGCCTGGCCGGCCTGACACCGGACGAACAGGCCGAGGCCATCCGCGCGCATGGCATCGACATCCTGATTGATCTGGCCGGACACACCGGGCACAACGGCTTGCTGGCCATGGCCCGCAAGGCAGCGCCGGTACAGGTCTCCTGGCTCGGTTACCCGGCGACCACGGGCCTGAGCGCCATCGACTACAAATTCACCGACGAGGTCACCGACCCGCCCGGCGCCGACGATCTCTACAGCGAGCGGCTGTACAGACTGCCCACCCTGTTCTGCTGTTACCGTCCCATGAGCCGGGAACCCCTCTGGCGGTACCAGCCGGCCTACCAGGTACGACCGACACCGGCACTGCAAAACGGCCACGTGACTTTCGGCTCCTGCAACAACCTGGGCAAACTCACCGACGCAGTTCTCTCTCTTTGGGGGCGCTTGCTCAATACCGTGCCTGGATCCCGTCTGCTGATCGAAGGCAAGAACCTGGGCGAAGCCGCTTTCGCCACCGCCTATCGCCAGCGCTGCGCCAGGCTGGGCATCGATGTCAACCGGCTCGAACTGGTCCCGCTGGATGGCGCCAACCAGTACCTGACCTATCACCGCATCGATATCGCCCTCGACCCGTTTCCCCTCACCGGCGGCACGACCTCCTTTGACGTGCTCTGGATGGGTGTGCCCCTGGTGTCGATGAATGGCAGCAGCTTCAAGAGCCGCATGGGCACCGGCATCCTGACCCACCTGGGACGTTCCGAGTGGCTGGCACATGATGCCGAGGAATACCTGGGCATAGCCAGTGCGCTGGCAGGCAACCTCCAGCAACTCAACACCCTGCGCCTGGGCTTGCGCAAGGAGGTCGAGCAGTCGGTGCTGATGCGCGAAGACCTGTTCTGCCATCACTTCGGCGAAGGCCTGCGCCTCATGTGGCTGCAATGGTTGGCCGAAGGCCAGCATCCGCAGGACGCCGAGGCGCAAAGCCGTCTGATCGAAAGCTGGCTGCCCGACCTGCCCGTCGAGTGGTCCACCAGGCCCACCCCCGGTGTCGGCCTGGCCCCGGGCCGGCGCGTGGATCTGCCGCAAGCCCACCAGCAGCTGCAGGAGCTGCTGGACAAGGCGCGCACGATGCGCCCCTCCGTATCTTCCACCGAAGGCCAGATCAGCCACCGCTGCTGGCGGGACGTGACGGAAGCCGCCGAGCAGCTGCTGTGCGCCGTACCACACGATCCGGTGGCGCTGGCCTGCCTGGCCGAGGTCGAACATGCGCACGGTCATGCCGACTTTGCCGTGACCTACCTGCGTTACGCCCAGGAAGCATTGATCGCCCGGGGCTGAGTCAAGGCCCCGAAAGGTTAGGGCCCAAGCTCAGACGTCGCGGAAGAAGTCGCTCAGGATGTCGTGCCCGGGCGCCTTGAACACCAGACCACCGCCCGCCCCCTGGTAGGCGATGCGGCCGGTTTCGGTGTCGCGGCTGATCACGCTGACGCCCTGCGCGATGACGGAGCGGCTGCGCACCTGGCAGCGCCCGATGATGGCCGTGTTGGGATAAAGAATGACGCCGTCTTCCAGCACCGGCGCCTCGCCATGGTTCTTGCCGACGGTGGAGTTCTGATACAGCACCAGATGGTTGCCATAGGTCGCCTTGGCCAGCACGATGCCCACCGAATGGCCGATGAAAAACACCTCGGGCAACTCGATTTCGTAGAAGCAATCGATCGCGTTGAGCATCTTGTTCAGCAGGAACAGCTTGGAGCACACCGAGCGCGCCTGCTCACGCCGCCAGATCGTGTTGGACAGGTAGTACAGGAAGATGCAGTACTGCGAGGAATGCAGCACGTCGAACTGCCCGGGTGTCCACATGCGCACCTGGTCGATGCAGCGCTCCAGCCGGCCCAGGGCCTCGTCCAGGTGCGCATCGATCAGGCCCAGCTCGGGGTCTTCACCGGTCGGAAAAAACTGCGTGATCTGGGTCCGCACATAGGCAGCCAGCCGCGAACGTTCGAGGTTGATGATTTTCATGATGCTTGTGCCATGTCTCGCAGCCAGGGGCCGATCACGATTTCCACCCGCGCCGGTCGCCAGCCGAATTCCTGTTGCAGACGGCTGATGTCGACCACCGCCGGTGCGGCCGGCACTTGGTCCGACCTGAAGGCCAGGGTGCGGCCGGCCAGCCGGTCGACCAGCTGCGCCAGCTCGTCGTTGCGCACGTTCTCGCCGGTCGCCACGTTGTAGACCGATTGCGTACCGCGCTGCGCGATGTCCACCAGCGCGCGCAACACGTCGGGCAGATGGATGTAGTCACGCGCAGCCCGGGGCGAGGAATCGATCGTGACGGTCGCCCCCCGCGGCGCCTGCGCCACCTGGCGCAGCAGGGCGGGTAAAAAACCATTGGCATCGTCCGGGCTGTCATACACGCTGGCCAGGCGGGCCACACGCGCACGCCCCTGGCCCAGCACGTGGCAGAGCGATTCGCCGGTGAGCTTGGTGAGATCGAACAGATGGCGTGGTACCTGCGGGGCCACCGGAAGCAAGGTGGTTTCTTCAGCCCGCACGCCAGCGCTCAAGCCGTCATAGAGCCGCGTGGACGACAGATAGACCAGCGAATCCCAGGTGCTGGACTGCAGCACACGCACCAGCAGGCTGACATGGGCCTCCACGGTGTCGGGCGCACGCTGCAGGTAGTCGCCGGTCAGGCCGGCGCAATAAAAGACATGGCCCAGCGGCTGGTCCTTCAAAGGCCATGCCGTATCACGCCCGGGAAGCCGGCAGTCCCACCCCGCCGCCGACAGATGCCGTGTCAGCGCCGAGCCGACGAAACCGTGGCCGCCGATGATGGTCGCGATCTGTCTGCTCATGGGACGGATTAGATACCTGCGCCGCCGGCCTCAGTCCGGCAAGCCGTCGAGCGGGTGGTGCAGCGCCGGCGACTTGTGGCGTAACAGCTTCGGGCTGACGTTCTTCACCTGGCGGAACAAGGGGCCGGCAATGAGCGTCGGGTCGGCCACGGCCAGCATGTTGAAGCCATGCGGCGGACCTTCCAGGTAGACACTGTCGGCCGGCACCAGCTCGATGCAGCGCGTACCCATTTCCTGGTGCGTGTTGAAGTCGCGCACGGCGTAGAGCTGGTAACCGGCGGCGCTCAGCAGGCTGCAGATGGGCGTTTTCGTCAGGCCGACGCTCCAGTCCACGTAATCGCGGTGCACCTCGAACACGACGGCCGGCCTGTCCTGGGCCAGCACGCGCGCCGCGCCTTGCAGGGCGCGCAGCTCGGCGCCCTCGATGTCGAGCATCAACACGCTGATAGGACGCCCCTGGGCCTGGCAGTAGTCGTCGATGGTGATGGTTTCGAAGCCGTCATCGCCGGTCGCAGGCACGGCATTGGCAAAGGAATCAAAGCCGTCCAGGCGCAGGCGCTGGCTGCTCTCATGCCAGAGCCCCTGTTTGTTAATGCGCAGGTTGTCCAGCGCGTTGAGCTGCGCGTTGGCCGCCAGCATGGCCGCCTGGTCGGCATTGGGCTCGAAGCAGTGCACCAGCCGGCCGCTGCCCTTGAGCTGCACGCCCAGCACCACGGCATGGTCGCCGAAGTAGGCGCCGCCGATCAGCACATCGCCACGGCCCTGCGCTGTCAGATGCTTCAGCAGACGCGTGGTCTGCGGCTCCCAGACATGGCTGGGGCGTTCCTGCTCGGCCAGGATGAAATCGCGCGCGATCTTGGTACGGAAAAGGAAACGGAAACGCGTGCCGTCGGCCAGCTGCTTCTCGTAGACATCCTGCTCGCTGTGCAGCGCATCGATGATGGGGCCGGTGATGTCGTCGCGCACCGAACCGTTGTGAGGCAGCTGCCGCTCGGCACGCTTGAGCCAGTCCATCAGCTCGGCCCGCAGGGCCGTGTCGCGCCCCAGTTGCAGCAAGGCCCGCTGCAGCCGGGAACCATCGAGGTCGCGTGGGTCGTTTGCCATATTGAATTCCTTAGGGGATTGTTACCGGGCCTGCCGCCCTCATGCCGACCGGATTTCCGGCACGGCCACCACCAGCTGTCCGCCCCACTGGCGCACATAGGCCAGCTGCGCCATCAGCTCTTCGCGCAGGTTCCACGGCAGGATCAACACCCGGTCCGGCCGGTCCTGGCGCAGATGGTCTTCCGGCACGATGGGGATACGACTGCCGGGCATGTACCTACCCTGCTTGGCCGGGTTCAGGTCCACCACGTAGGGCAGCAGGTCCGGCCGCACGCCGGCGAAGTTGAGCAGGGTATTGCCCTTGGCGGCTGCGCCATAGGCACCCACCTTGAGACCTTCACGCCTCGCCTGCAGCAGGAATGCCAGCAGTTCGTGCTTGACGCGCACGGCCTCGCGCTGGAAACCCGCATAGAAGCCCGGCGCCGTCATACCGGCGGCCTGCTCGCGCGCCAGCAAGCCTGATACCGCCGCCCCCACGGGCTGGCACCCGCCATCGCTGCGCTGCGCAAACACGCGCAGGCTGCCACCGTGTGTGGGCAGCTCCTCCACATCGAAGACCTGCAGGCCGTTGGCCGCGAAGATACGCAACACCGCTGTGAGTGACAGGTAGGAATAGTGCTCGTGGTAGGCCGTGTCGAACTGACACTCCTGCACCATGCGCAACAGGTGCGGAAATTCGAAGGTGGCCACGCCCTGCGTTTTCAGCAGGATGGCGAAGCCGGCCACGAAGTCGTTGATGTCGGGCACATGGGCCAGCACATTGTTGGCCGCCATCAGGTCGGCCTGCCGGCCCTGGGCGGCCAGCTCACGTGCCAGCGCCACGCCGAAGAAGCGCTCGACGATCTCGATCCCGCGCGCGCGCGCCGCCGCCGCCGTGCTGGCCGTGGGCTCGATGCCGTAGCAGGGCACGCCGGCCTCGCGCACGTACTGCAAGAGGTAACCGTCGTTGGCCGCCACTTCCACCACGCAGCTGCCCGCGCCCAGGCCGTAACGCGCGCGCATGGCCTGCACATAGGCCTGCGCATGCGCCAGCCAGGAAGTGGAGTAGGAGCTGAAGTAGGCGTAGTCGTCACTGAAGAGTTGTTCGCGCCCGGCATGGTCCTCGGTCTGCACCAGCCAGCAGGTTTCGCAAACCAGCAGGCGCAAGGGGTACCAGGTCTCGGGCGCCTGCAGGTCCTGCGACTTCAGGTAGGCGTTGGACGGCGGGGCGCTGCCCAGGTCCAGGAAGGGCAGGCGCAATTCATTTCCGCAATGGCGGCACTTCACAAGCGCACCCCCTCGAATCCCGGCGTCAGCCAGGCAAAACCGGCATCACGCGGCGACAGGCCCAGCAGGGGCAAGGGCCAGGTGATCGCCAGCCTGGCATCGCGTGCGTGCAGGCCGGCCTCGGCGGCCGGCGCGTAAGCGTTGGAATGGCAATAGACGAGTTCAGCCTCGTCACTCAGGGCCTGGAAGCCGTGGGCAAAACCAGCCGGGATCAGCATCGCGGCACCGTCGGCTGCATTCAGAAATTGTGCATGCCACTGCAGGAAGGTCGGTGAGCCGGCGCGCAGATCCACCGCCACGTCCCAGACCTCGCCGCGGATACAGCTCACCAGCTTCATCTCGGCATGCGGTGCGCGCTGGTAGTGCAGGCCGCGCACCGTGCCGCGCGCGCGTGTGAGGCTGTGGTTGATCTGGGCGACCGGGCCCTGCCAGCCGGCGGCGGCCAGTTCATCAGCACAAAAAAGGCGCGCGAAAACACCTCGCTCGTCGGCCAGCAGCTTGCGCTGCACGCGCTTGAGCCCGGCCAGGGGCAGATCGCTCACCGTCAGGCTGCTCATGCAGTTGCCTCCCAGGCCTCGATGTCGGTCAGGCATAGCGCACGCGCATCGGCGCCATCCTTGTGCGCCCGGTACCAGCGCATGCTGCGTTGCACCGTCTGCGCCAGGGACCAGCGCGGCTGCAGCGTCAGCTGCGCCTGCGCCTTGGAGGTGTCCAGCGCGAGCCAGCCCGCCTCGTGCGGGCCGGTCTGCTCGCTCTCGTAATGCACCGCGCCGCCGCCCCAGGCACCGCGCGCCAGCTCCACCACCTGCTGCACGGTGGCGCGTTCATGCGCGTGCGGGCCGAAGTTCCAGGCCCCGGCCAGCGCCGGGTCCTGCCACAGGGCCTGGGCCAGGCAGAGGTAGCCGGCCAGCGGCTCCAGCACATGCTGCCAGGGGCGCGTGGCCTGCGGCCGGCGGATCTGCAGTGTTTGCCCGGCCCGCCAGGCGCGCACGGCATCGGGCAGCAGGCGATCGGCCGCCCAGTCGCCACCGCCAATCACATTGCCGGCGCGCGCACTGGCCAGGGCCAGGCCCTGCGCCGACAGGAAAGCATCGCGGTAGCTGCCGATGGCGATTTCGCTGGCGGCCTTGCTGGCGCTGTAGGGATCGTGCCCACCCAGCTCATCCGTCTCGCGGTAGGGGTGCACCCACTCGTGGTTGCGGTAGACCTTGTCGGTCGTGACCAGCACGGCCACGCGCGTGCCCGGTTGCTGGCGCAAGGCGTCAAGCAGGTGCACCGTGCCCATGACGTTGGTGGCCCAGGTGGCCACCGGGTCGCGGTAGCCCTCGCGCACCAGGGCCTGGGCGGCCAGGTGCAGCACGATCTCGGGCCGGGTGTCCTGCACCACACGCGCCACCACCGCCGCATCGCGGATGTCGGCCAGGCGGTGATCCATGTCGCCGGCCAGGCCGGCGAGTTCGAAGAGATTGGGTTCGGTGGCCGGCGCCAGCGCCAGGCCCGTGAGCTGCGCGCCCAGGCGCTGCAGCCACAGTGCCAGCCAGGCGCCCTTGAAGCCGGTGTGCCCGGTCAGCAGCACACGCTTGCCGCGCCAGAAGGCAGCGTCGGGCCGGCCGGTCTGCG
>CAUPQO010000132.1:0-8766 GCA_963513295.1 uncultured Hylemonella sp. | reverse complement strand
GAACCAACCCTTGAAAGGTTCATCATGACGAGCAGACGATTTTCTCCCCCTTCCCCTGGCCGGCGCCCTGCCGGCAGGCCCGAGCGCCTGGTGCTCAAGACCCTGCCGCTGGCCGTGGCCCTGTGCTTCGGGTCGACTGTGCGGGCCGATATCAACCCCGATACGGCCGGTTTGCCCAGGGGCGGCACGGTGGCAGCCGGCAGCGTGGCCAGCAACCTGGCGGGCAACACCCTGACCATCACCCAGACCGGCAACCGCGCCATCCTCGACTGGACATCCTTCAACATCGACAGCGGGAAAACGCTGGCCTTCGTGCAGCCCGGTGCCAGCGCCGCCATGCTGAACCGCGTCTCGGCGAGTGCCGGCCTGTCGGAAATCTACGGCACCCTCACGGCCAACGGCATGGTGCTGCTGATGAACCCGAACGGCGTGCTGTTCGGCAACGGCGCGACGATCAACGTCGGCTCCCTGATCGCCACGACCGGCACGGTCAACGTCAGCCGCTTCATGGACGATGTCAACGACGGCGTCATCGCCATCAACGGCGCCACCGGCAGCGTGCGCAACGAGGGCAGCATCACCGCCCACAACGCGGGCTTGGTGGCCCTGGTGGCGCCTTCGGTGCTCAACCAGGGCAGCATCGTCGCCACGGGGGGGCGGATCGCCCTGGCTGGGACCGACCGGGCCACGGTGACGCTCAACGGCGGCCTCTTCGAATTCGCCCTGCCCGCGGGGGCCATCGGCACCAGCGTGTCCAACGACGCCGGTGCCAGCCTGGAAGGGGCGCAACTGCTCATGACCACCGGGGATGCCGCCGATCTCGTCTCCGGCGTCATCAACCTGGCGGGGGTGCAGCAGGCCAGCAGCGCCCTGGTGGTCAACGGCGATGTCGTGTTGCTCCAGTCCGCGCTGGATGCGCCCAGCGTCAGCGGCAGCTCGAATCGCATCGATGTCAGCCCGGAGGCCCGCATCCAGGACGCAGTCAAGATTGCCAAGACCGGTACGCCCGGTGCCGGCGCGATGGTGGTACTCAAGGCCGGTGACCATACCGAGCAAGTCGCGCTGAACAAGGCGAACCTGAGCTTGTCGGGGGAGGCCAGTGCCAGGCTGCTGGTGCCCGATGCGGCCGAGGTCAACGGCATCACCCTCAGCGCCGCCAACGTGACCGTGGAAAACCTGGAGATCGTGGGGCCGGTGAACCAGCCCTACTACGATTACTACGCCACCTCGCGCCCCAACATCAGCCGCGGCATTGCGGTGGCCGACGGTGTCACCGGCTTCACGCTCCGCAACAACAATCTGCACGACCTGCGCACCGGCATCCTGATCCATGGCCGCAACAGCACCGGCAGCGTCAGCGGCAACCGCATCGAGAACACCAAGAGCGGCATCTCGGTGCAATACACCGACGCCAGCGGCATCGCCATCAGCGGCAACAGCCAGGGGACCAGCGGCAACGAGTGGGGCCTGAACCTGCACCTCAATGGCCACATCGTGGGCAGCACGATCGTCAGCAATAGCACGCCCATCGCTACCGCGCCCACGCCGGGCTGGCAGCAGAGCCTGCTGGACCTGAGCAGCGCCAACAACGGCTGGACGGTGCAGGACCAAGCTTACACCATTTCCAACCGAACGCATGTGCAGGTGGCCGGCAGCGGGGCGGCCAGCCAACAGGGCAGCCGGCTCACGCCGATCGACACCGTCCAGGGCGGCATCAACGCCGTGGTCAGCGGCGGCACGGTGAACGTGGCGGACGGCAGCTACATCCAGGCCTCGACGCTCAGTGTGAACAAGCCGCTGACGCTGATCGGTGCCGGCGAGGCGTCGACGACCCTCGATGCGCGCAGCATCACCGCCGGCTACGGCATGCTCGTTACCGCCGATGACGTCACCCTGCGCGACTTCACCTTTTATGGCCCGTCGGCCTTCTACGCCTCGGCCTACGGCATCAAGGTCTCGCCCTCGGGCACGCCGGATGCACGCCTGCGCAACTTCACCATCATGAACGTGACCAGCCGCGGCGCGGGCAAGGCCGAGCTCGACTTCAACGGGGTCGATGGGGCCCTCATCGACCATGTCACCCTCAATGGCGCGCCGGTCGGCAACGACGCCGGCAGCAGCCAGGGGGCAGGCCTGCAGCTCACCGACAGCGCCAACGTCACGGTGCGTGACAGCACCACGCTGAACAATGCCTGGGGCGGGCTGGCCCTGTACCAGGCCAACCGCAGCTACAACCAGCAAGTCAATGCCATCAGCGTCGTAGGCAACAACCAGTTCCATGAAGTCAATCCGGTCTATCTGCAGGACGAGTCGGCGCTGCACGACTTCGGCGCGCTGGACATTGCCGGCTTCGATTACGCGGTGCGCAATGCGGCCAGCACCGGCAGCAGCCAGTACACCTGGCTGCAGGCAGCGCTGCAGCCGGCCTACGACTTTGCCGTCAACCTGCCCGGCGCTGGGGCGAGTTCCATCCAGGGCTGGGATGGCGCAGGCGCGACGCAGGACTTCCAGGTGGGCGTCGGTCAGCTGGCAGGTGGCGGCACGCAGGCCATGTCGATCGCCAGTGCGATCAGCCAGTCCGGTAGCGGCGCGCGGATCACGATCGGTGCCGGCAGCTACAACGAAACCGTGAGTCTGGGCGGTCGGCGCGACCTCCGCTTTGCCGATGCCACCCTGCAGGGACTGGTGCTGCAGGCCGGCGCGGCCGATAGCGGTATCGGCGGCCAGGTCACGGTCACCGGAGCGGGTGGCATCAGCGCCCAGGCAGCGGTCCAGCTGCTGGCCGACACCCGGCTGGCCACGACCGGCGCCGACATCCAGCTCGACGGCCACATCAGCAATGCCGCTGGCGGCTCCTACAGCCTGAGCCTGGTCGCAGGTTCCGGCAGCAACCGCGGCAACGTGAACATGCGCAGCGGCGGGACGGAAAGCAGCCCCCTGGACCAGTTCGACGTCAGCGCAAACCGCTACAGCCTGAGCGACACCTTGTGGGTCCAGCGCTACCAGATCAACGCCCTGGGCCTGGTGGCGCTCAGCGACCATACACTGCGCGCGCTGGATGCCACAGGCAACAACACGCTGACCACCGGTGGCGACGTGACGGGCAGCACCATCAGCCTGGGCAACGTGGCAGTGC
The DNA here is from genome assembly GCA_963513295.1 of uncultured Hylemonella sp. GTDB lineage: Bacteria > Pseudomonadota > Gammaproteobacteria > Burkholderiales > Burkholderiaceae_C > Hylemonella. The sequence goes on along the minus strand of CAUPQO010000132.1, from coordinate 5,630 downwards.
AGAGCAGTGGTGATGTTTCGGTGAATGTCAGCGCCGGTGGCGATGCAACGGTTGCCGGCAACAACATCACGGGCACGATCGCCGGTGCGGACGTGGCCGTGACGGCGCAGGGAAATGCGAACGTGGACGTGGTGGCCACGCAGACGGCCACTCTTGCGGCCGAGTCGGTCAGCGGCTCCGTCAGTGCGCCTGCGCTCGTGGTGGACGCCGGGGGCAGCGTTCAGCTGGAACTGCAGACCCAGACGGCCACGGTGCATGCCGATGGGCCGGTCATTCTTTCAGGCGACTCGTCCAGCCTCAGCCTGGATGCGTCCGGTGGCAGTGTCAGCGGCAATTTCGGCCAGGTCAGCAACACCGGCGAGGGGGTCGTCACCGTCAATGGCCGGCCCGAGCTGAGCCAGAACCTGGCGGAGAACGCCGACAACAATCGCGTCCTGCCCGGCCGCTCTGCGCTGTCGGAGGGCGCGTCGTCTGACACGCCCTCCGACCGCAGGCCAGGACAGGGGAGCATCTTGGCCCAGCTGGGCGATGTGCAGATCGAGCGCGGTTCGCCGGCCCAGGCCGGTGGCGCGATCGACCGCGGCCAGTCGGTAGAGATCGACCTGTCACCCGGTCATGACAAGGAACCAAAGTAGTCCCGGCCACTCCAATGGTCATGGCTCGGAGTACCAGCACCAATGGTGCTAGATTCCGCAACAGGGTCACTGTGGAGTTGGCCTCTTGATACTGGAGTGAGATCGTGATGAAAAAACTGGGATGGTGTTGTGGCCTGCTGGCCGTTCTGGCCTGGCCGGCGGTGCATGCCGAGGAAGAGCGCTTCGTCGACAAGGCCGCGCGCACGACCAAGAAGACCGGCGAGGTGGCCGAGCAGGGCATCCAGAAAGGCGCCTCGGCCACCAACAAGGGCGTGAGCAAGGCCTTCGAGGTCGTGAACGAGAAGGTGTTCAAGCCCGCCTACGGCTGGATCCAGGACAAGGTGGGCAACAAGGGCAGCGCGGAGAAACCGGCCGGCAAATAAGCCGCCCTCGCGAACCGCACCCCCCCAACCCTGAAGGCCCCGGCCTTCAGGGTTTTATTTTTTGCCGTAGACGAAGTCCAGGATCACCGCGTGGAAGCGCTCGGGTTGTTCCAGGTGCGGTACGTGGCCCACGCCGTTGAACTCCTTGAGTACGGCGCCCGGGATGCGCTGCTGCGCGGCACGGCCGAGCACGGGGAAATTGCCCATGGGCCGGACTACCTCGGGCGGCGCGAAACGACGGCCGAACACGGTGCGGTCGCTCTGGCCGATGATCAGCAGCGTGGGCACCTTGAGCTGGGGCAGTTCGTTGTAGATCGGCCCGTCGTAGATCATCTGGTAGGTCAGGGCCGAGACGTGGGCGTAGCGCGGGTAGTCGCCGCTGAGCTGCACACGCGCGAACTGCTCGACAAAACGCTCGTACTCGGGTTTCCAGGTCGGGAAGTAGCTCTTGACGAAGTTGCGGTAGCTCGCCGGTGTCTGCGCCATTTCCAGATTCACGAGGGTGGGCGTCTGCTGGGGCGGGATGCTGGCCACGTAGTCTTCCAGGCCCAGCGGGTTTTCCAGCACCAGGGCCACCACACGCTCGGGGTAACGGCGCGCGAAATGCACGCCCAGCATGCCGCCCATGCTGTTGGCGATGACCGTGGTCCGGCCGACCTTGAGGTGGTCCAGCAGCCGTGCCGTGTTCTCTGCCAGCATGCCGAAGGTGTAGCGCATCTCGGGCTTGGACGACTTGCCGAAGCCGATCTGGTCCGGGGCGATCACGCGAAAGCCGTAGGTCGACATGGCCTTGAGCGTGGGGAGCCAGTAGTCCGCGCCGAAGTTCTTGCCGTGCAGGAGCACGACGGTCTGGCCGTTGGGGTTCTGCGGCTTGACGTCCATATAGGCCATGCGCACCGGCCGGCCCTCCACTTCGAACTGCAGCATCTGCACCGGGTAGGGGTAGGCCCAGTTTTCCATGGCCGTGCCCAGCGGCTCTGCACCGGCGTAGCTTGGCTGGCTGCCGTCCTGGGCCTGGGCCCAGAGGCAGCTGCCCGCCAGCAGCAGGGCTGCTGTCTGGCGCAGGAGTCGGTGCAGGGCAGGTGGAGTCATTTCGCCTCGTTGATCATCAGGGTGGTTTTCTCGTCGACTTCCCGGGCCACCTGGCTCAGGGCCGGATCCTGGGAGAGCATGGCCAGCATGTCGGTGGGTTTGATCATGCCGATCCTGGTCTTACCTTTTTCAGTGTAGACGGAAATGCGGCAGGGCAAGGCCATGTTCATCTGCATGTCGCTGGCCAGCACCTTGGCCGCCTGGGCCGGGTTGCAGACCTCGAAGACGCGGCAGTTCTCGGTGAAGCTCAGGCCCTTGCTGCGCAAGGTGTTGCCGATGTCGTGGATGTGCAGCACGCCGAAGCCGTGGCGTTTGACGGCGGCGTCCAGATCGGCGGCGGCCTGTTCGAAGGATTTGGCGGTGTCGACGGTATAGAACATGGGGATTCCTCTTGGGTGAGTGACGGGGACGCGGCATTGTGCCGCATTCCCCCCAAGGTATCTGCAAGGCGGCGGCACACGCCGCCTGGCTGCTTCAGTAGCCGGTGTCGCGCGGTCCAGCCGCGGTGGAAGTCTGGACGACGCGGCGGGCGCCGTCAAAACGCCGGTTCCAGTAGTTCACCCGCATGTCCTCGATGCGCACCACCGCGCCGGACTTGGGCGAATGGATGAAACGGTGGTCCCCGACATAGATCCCGACATGGCTGTGGGCCGGGCCCAGGGTGTTGAAGAAGACCAGGTCACCCGGCTGCAGGTCGGCGCGGGCGATGGCCTGCGTCGCGGCGGCCTGCTCAGCGGCGCGGCGTGGCAGTTGCAGCCCGAAATTCTGCTCGTAGAGTGCGCGCACAAAACCGCTGCAGTCAAAGCCGGAACCGTAGTTGTTGCCGCCGCGCTGGTAAGCCACACCCAGGGCGCCCATGGCGGCCACCACCAGGCCGGACATATGCTGCGTCCCGTCTTCGGCAGAGGCCTGAGGCTGGCTGTCGCCCAGCTGTGGGGCCGAGGGCAGGGGCCTGGCCGCTGGCGTGCCGGCGGGCGGCTCCACCAGCCCGCGGGCACTGAGAAAACGGTCCAGGTCGTCGCCCGCGCCGCTGGCGCCTGCGCGCGCGCAGGCGAACAGGCTCAGCAGGAGGGCAACACAAGCGTGACGCATGCGGTTAGCATAGGGCGATGCGCTTGCCGCTGTCAATTAAAGTTTTTTCGTGATAAGCACTATAAGTCTTTGATTTTAAATAAATTTCTACCAATAAATTAAATCATGTTCAAAGCCCTCGTGTTGGACAATGCCAACGGATTCCAGGCCATTCTGCAGTCCGTGGATGAAGCCCGCCTGCCGGCCGCCGACGTGACGGTGGCCGTGCATTACTCCACGCTCAACTACAAGGACGGGCTGGCCATCTACAACAAGAGCCCGGTGGTGCGCAGCTGGCCCATGGTCGCCGGCATCGACGGCGCCGGTACCGTGCTCGAATCCAGCCACCCGGCCTGGAAGGTTGGCGACGCCTTTGTGCACAACGGCTGGGGTGTGGGCGAGACGCACTGGGGTTGCCTGGCCGAAAAAGCGCGCCTCAAGGGCGACTGGCTGGTCAAACTGCCGGCGGCCTTCACGCCAAGACTGGCCATGGCCATCGGTACGGCCGGCTACACCGCCATGCTCTGCGTGCTGGCACTGGAAGACCATGGCGTCAAGCCTGGCGCAGGCGAGGTGCTGGTCACCGGTGCCACCGGCGGCGTGGGCAGCGTGGCCATCGCCCTGCTGGGCAAGCTGGGTTACCAGGTGGTCGCGGCCACCGGCAAGGCCGGCGAGGCCGACTACCTGAAAGCGCTGGGGGCCGGCGCCATCATCGACCGCGAGGAACTGAGCAAGCCCGGCAAGCCTTTCCAGAAAGAGCGCTGGGCTGCGGTGGTCGATGCGGTGGGCTCGCACACCCTGGCCAACGCCCTGGCACAGACGCGCTACGGCGGTGTGGTGGCCGCCTGCGGCCTGGCCCAGGGCATGGACCTGCCCACCACGGTGATGCCCTTCATCCTGCGTGGTGTCACGCTGGCCGGCATCGATTCGGTGATGGCCCCTTTGCCCAAGCGCCAGCGCGCCTGGGACCGCCTGGCGCGCGACCTGGACCCGGCGCTGCTGGAGCGCATGGTCGAGGAGGTGCCGCTGGAAGACGCCATCGCCAAGGCCCAGCAGCTGATGGCTGGCCAGGTGCGCGGCCGTGTCGTGGTCCGCATCGCCTGAAGGAAACAAGATGCTGCTCGAACTCGAAGACTCCCAACTGCTGCTGATCGACTACCAGACCCGGCTCATGCCCGCCATCCACGAGGGTCCCGCCGTGCTGGCCAATGTCCGGCGCCTCGTCCAGATGGCGCGCCTGCTCAAGGTGCCGGCTTTCGTGACCGAAGAAACCCCCGCAAGCCTGGGTGGCACGGTCGCCGAACTGCAGGCGCTGATCACGCAGGCCGGCGGCAAGACCTTTGCCAAGATGAGTTTCAGCGCCGTGGCCGACGGCCTGGCCGAGCTGCTGCGCCCGCCGGCCCGCGCCCCGCAGGGCAACGCACGCAGCTTGCCCAAGCACCTGCAGAAACCGTCTCAGCCGGCGCAGGGGCGCAACACCATCGTGCTGGCCGGTTGCGAGGCGCATGTCTGCCTGCTGCAGACGGCACTGGACCTGCTGGACGACGAATTCGAGGTCTGGGTCGTGACGGACGCCTGCGGCTCGCGCAGCGAGCGCAACCGCGACGCCGCTTTCGACCGCCTGGCCGGCGCGGGTGCCGAACTGGTGACGACCGAGATGGTGGCCTTCGAGTGGCTGCGTTCGGCCGAGCACCCGGCTTTTGCCGACGTGCTTCAGTTGGTGAAGGCGGGCGCCTGATGCCCTGCGCACGGGAGCAGATCATGAAGCGTGTGCTGTCGGCGGCCCTGTTGATGCTGGCCGGTGTGGCTGTGGCGCAGGCCACACCGCCCGTCGCTGCTGCCGGCCCGGCCCCGACGGCCGACGGCCAGTACGTGGTCGATCCGCGCAGCAAGCTGGCCTGGCCTCGCTGCGTGGAGGGCATGGCCTGGAACGGCCAGACCTGCACCGGCCAGCCGCGCCTGATGACCCATGGCGAGGCGCTGGCCCTGGCCAGCGCGCGTTTCAAGGCCGAAGGCGTGGCCTGGCGTTTGCCGCGCCTGACGGAACTGCGGCGCTGGGCCGCCAGCGAGCAGGGGCTGGCCCTGTTCCCGGCCGCGCCGCAGGACTGGCACTGGACCAGCACCTCACGCATCGACAGCACGCAGGCCAATCCTTACAACTACAACAGCATCGCGCGCGGTTCGGGCACGCAGGACCGGCTGGGCGTGCAGCAGGGCTGGGCGGTGCACATGGGCACGGGCGATGCCCGAGGTGATGTTGGGCGGCGCACACCGCTGGTGGTCAGGCTGGTGCGCCCGCAGTTCTGAGTTCCGGGCGTCTTGCCCTTCCCGTTTGGAGGACCGTCATGCCGAACGTCCCGTCTGCAATACGTGCCAGCTGTCTGGCCGCCGGCCTGCTGCTGGCCGGCAGCGCTGCGCAGGCCGCGCGCTGCGGCGAGGTCATCACGCT